>CAIPWR010000027.1 GCA_903868795.1 uncultured Spartobacteria bacterium
CAGAACTTTCCAACTTTTGAGTATTCATCCCTTTGAGAAGGTTCCTATCCATGAACTACTTACAGAAACCGACTTCAAATCTTATATGCCTCAAGAAAATAACCAGTTGATGCTGTTAGACTTATAACCGGACGCTAGTGTAAAGAATCATTTATCAGCGTTAGGCATTGAAGTATCAATTGTGATTACTGGTCAAACTGAAAAATGTGAGATTATGCTGCAAGAAAGTCCAGATATTGACGCTAGATTTGCCGAGGTTATTCACCATGCTGTCGATTTAATTAATAGCGAACTTGTTCATTCTAATAAAGATCCATGGCAAACTCAGGTACTCTTAGAAGAGAATCTTCGCAAAAATTTAGAAGCCATTGATAGGGGGCTAGAGGCTTGGAAGTTTTGATGCCGCGCTAGGCGCGCGAGCGAAGCTGTAGAAAAGGCGTGGGGGGTACGCGCCTTAGTCATACGAAGCAGTCCGAACCGTAGCGAGAATGCCTGATCCGGGAGGATCGGCAGACATAGCTACGGCTATTGAAAAGGAACAGCGCGCGTCGCTAAATACCGGATCGTGGGAACGATCGGGATAGCCTACGCGCAGCGTAGCCCCATTTAAAAAATGGGGCGCTACTCGCGGGAGCGAGAGCGGCAAATCCCAAGACCTCTTCTACTGTCTTGTCTTTTGGTGACGAACACCCAAACAATTCCCTTTGTGCCAAGTCCCCTAATAGCCGCTATGAGTCTGGAGCAATCGCTCTGCTTCTATCTTTCGCCATTGGAGTTGATGGCTGTGTGCGTGCTTCCACCCATGCTCCTCTCAATCGTTGGCCTTTCTCTCTTCAGAAAGGCAATTCCCTTTCGCTTTCTGAAGCAGAGTCATGACGTCACGGGGCCCTTTTTCAGCACGCTTGGAACTGTCTATGGGATTTTTCTGGCCTTCGTCTTTACCGCAACTTGGCAGGCATATTCCACAACCTCCACCAATGTCGTTCAGGAAGCGCGGTATCTGCGTGACCTCTACTTCGTCACCAAGGCATTTCCTCAGCCGACGCAGGGAGAACTGCAACAACTCTTGCGAGAGTATCGAAATTCCGTGGTGAATGATGAGTGGAAGTGCATGGAGAAGGGAGAGGCCAGCCCAAGAACCATTCAATTACTTCAGAGTATGGGAGAGGCCTACCTGCGGTTTAAACCGAGCAACGAGCATGAAAATGATTTTTATCACACCTCAATCCAATGCCTCACGACCATGAATAGCTTGAGGGCATCGCGCATAGATGACTCCTCCTCCGCTCTTCCTCCCGTTCTGTGGTTTGTTCTTCTAGTTGGAGCCGTGGCTACCATCGGCCTTTCTTATCTCTTTGAGGCGCAAAACTTCTGGCTTCAAGCCATTCTGACCATCCTGCTGACAGGTGTGATCTGCATGACCTTCTGCATTATCGTTGATCTGGACTTCCCATTCACGGGAGCGACAACGATTTCCCCGGAATCGTTTCAGCGTATCGAGATGAATTAGGGATCCCTAGCTTCTCTTGCGGGAGAGCATGATCTCATTTCCCTCGGTATCGACGCACATGGCCAGATGCGGCGGTTCCCCATTCTCGGGCTGAGGTTCCCTAAGTAACTGGCCACCCGCCGCGACGATCTCGGCGCCCCCGGCGATCACATCGGCCACCTGGAAGCTCATGCCGGTCCAGGTTCGCTTACCCTCGCCACCACCATGGATGCCGATGATTCCATTACAGACCTCGATGTCTGTCACTGCGGGGTTCTCGCGGATCACTTTCCCACCAAAGACGGCGGTGTAGAACTTTACCGCTCGGGCCGTATCAGCGGCCCAGATGATGAACTTCAGCCGTTCGACGTTCATTAACTATGGGGTCGGAGTTCTAAACGCAGACCAGGAGATGAATGTCATCAGGCAGAAGAGCCGCCACCTCACGGATGATATTCCCTCGAAGCATATGGATGAGGGTGTTCCGCTGGGGAGCTCCGAGCAGAACTCTCTCTGCTCCGATGGTGGAGGCAAGATCCGCAATGGTATTTGCCGGGGCATCGCTGACCGCATAGCAGGGTATGATCGATTCGCCGAGGCCCTTGTCCCGAAGTGACTCGAAGGTCTCGCGGGCCTGCTTATCCTCGGTCCATTTCTTCTTTCGGTCACCCGGCGCTATAACCGGTTGCTCACGGACGAATAGGACATACAGAGGCTGGCCATTCTCGGCTGCTTCTTTCACTGCAAAATCGAGCGTGCGTCCAATACCCCTCACGGCAACGAGCACGGGGCCATTATAGCTCTTTGGAACGGGGACTGGTGCCACTGCCGTCCCTGTCGCTGCAGGAGCTTTTGGCTCGATGAGGTTTTTTTGACCATGCGTTGCTGTTGCACTCCTGCCAGTACTTTCCATGGCAAGAACGGCTGCCTGAAGAGCAGCCTCCTGTGCAGCATTGGCCTTTCGCTCGGAGCTTTCCTTGGCAAGTCCGCGAAGTATCAAACCAATTGCGAGTACGGTGAAGGCGAAGATGCGGGCGTTTGGCTTGTCAATGAAGAGGGAGATTTCTATCACCGCCATGATCACGAAGGTCACGAACATCAGGGCACGCTCATGATTCTTCAGGGCAAGCTTCCAGTCCGTACTGGTTGCACCTAGGTTCACCGCGATGGCTCCCACCACGCCGACTGCATAGAGATCAGCGAGGCCTGACATGTCACTGACAGCAATGACCAGCCCGGCCGGTACAAGCACGGCAAAGAAGAGTCCTGCATTGGGAACACCAAAGGAATTCAGTTTTGCAAAGATCGGAGGCATTTCCTGATCACGAGCCATCAGGAAGGAAATTCCACTGAGCGCAACGATCGCCGTGTTCACAGCACTGAGAAGAAGAATGCTAAAAACAATGCTGACCGCCCAAGCCGCAACATGCCCGAAGACCGGCCCAAGGAGATTGCCAGCGAAAATCTGGGCCATGTAGCGGAGCATGTAATCGCGGACGCCTTCGGCACCGGGGGCGTTCACATCACCGTTGGCCACCACGAGTCCCGGAAGGGCCGCCATGGCCAGCCCCAGAAGGCCCGTGAAGAGACAGACCTCCAGCATGACCACGATGATGGCTTTATTGGCGGTCTTGGAGACATCGGGTTTTTCAAGGGTGCTTCCCGGATTGAGTTTCATCACACCCGTTGAGTTGGCAATCGCCTCGACTCCCGAAAGGGCCAGAACGATGGCCACAAATGCATTCCAATTATGGAAAAAACCACCATGAAGCGGCTGGATATGAGAAACAGCCTCACCCAGATGGGGAAGCGCCAGAATCCCAAGCAGTACAACGACGATGGCTGTCGGAACGGCAACAAGCACAGCGGCACCACCGGTGTGTTTGGGTCCGAAATAATTCAAGGCACCGATGATCGCAATGGAGGCCGCCGCAAACCACTCAGGATGGGGCACTCCAAGATACAGGAACGCAGAGAGCGCGCTGACAGCCGCAGTCACGATATAATCCGCAATAAGCAGGAAAGCTCCCACGATGGAGATGATTTCGGAACGATGCCGGACGCTGGCGTAAACACCACCTCCATTGGGATAGTGCCGGCAGATCGTCATGTAGTTGACCCCTACAAGCGCCGTGAGCAGACACATTGCCCCGATGAGCCATGGAGAACTGTATCCCGCCACAGCGAAGGCCAACCCGATCACGTAGGCCTTACTCGTTCCCCAATCACCGTAAAGAATCGCCGCCGCCCGCTTCCAATCGACATTGCGGGGTCGTGTCGTCGTCGTGCTAAATTCCATAAGAGATTGCCAAGCTGATTAGTGAGCGCAACCGCAGGAGCCTTGAGTGCCTTGACATTCCTGGGAGGAGGTCACGTCATGATGATGATCACCTGAACCACCACCACAGCATCCATTGCTACCGGAGGAGGCCCCACCACAGCATCCACCCTGGCTAGCTTGATCACCGCTCACCTCACCGATGACGACGACCTCAAGACCGATCTGCTGAAGAGCCAGTTGGTCGCGCGCACGCCCCAGGAATCCCATCGCACGCTCAGAAGGCTCATAAGAGGTACGGAGTTCGATGCGAACGGGCTTATCGAGAAGGTGAGGAAAATTTTCCTTCATCTCCCCATCGAGAATGAAGGAGACATACGCATTGAGTTTCTCCTGAAGTTGAAAGAGTTGGCGCTCGCCAAACTCCCAGGGACGGGTCTCGAACATTGCAAGAACCAGAACATCCTCGCGGGTGTCATGCGCAAAGGCATCGAGCATCCCGGTTCTTTCCAGTCCAGCACCTGCCGGCGGAGGATTCGTGCCGGTTAGATCTTCGCGGAGGGAAACCATACGTAGAGCATCAGATAGACCAGCACACCTGTTACAGAAACATAGAGCCAGATCGGCAGGGTCCAGCGGGCCATCTTTTTGTGCGCATCAAAGCGCTGCTGCAATGCGGGAGTGATCGTGAGTGCAATCAAAGGAACGATTGTCAGCGCCAACGGCAGATGGGTAAAAAGAATCAAGAAATAGAGTGTCCGGGGCCACCCTTGATAGGTGAAGGGAACATGACCGACATGGAAGTGGTAGTAGAGATAGCAACCGAGGAAGAGAGCCGAAGCCAGAATAGCCGAGACCATACAGAGCGCGTGGGCCCTCTTATGATGATTCTTGATCATAAACCAACCGAGGATGATAAGAATCGTGCTGATCCCGTTCAGGGTCGCGTCGACTTTAGGAAGGTCGTGGACGGTCATGCTGTCAGCGAGCACTCGACTCAGGCCTCCAAGGAGGAGGAAAGGTTCCGGCTCCGACCAATTTCGCGGCATGTCCTGACCATGATCCAGGTCATGAATCCAACAACGACAAGAAACATACCGATCATGAATAGGGTGCTGGATGAGAAAGCGAGTTTTGAAACCACGGTCTGAGGTTCGATCTGCCCTCCGGTAGCTGTGAGTGCGCAGTCGGGACAGGCGACTCCCTTCGTAACAAAGAGCAACAGCGCCGCGAGAAAGATCTGTGGTTTCATGGGACCGTTGAAAAGGGCTTCTGGGTTATAGGTTCTCGCAGGAGATTCCCTATGTCCATCAAAAGCTTCTGAACCAACTCCGGTTCATCGAGCTTCCGAGCTATGCGGATCTTTCCCTGACGGTCGATCACCAGAAAGCGAGTCGAATGAACCGGCGCGGCGGGATCGGCATTTGAGAGGGCCTGCAGCATCCCCTTAGTAGTGAATTCCTGTACCACATGCTGAGGTCCCGTGAGGAAGATCCATCGGTCGGGATCAGCCCCCAAATGCGATGCGTACTCTTTGAGAACCTCCGGCGTGTCATGCTCCGGATCGATGGATAGGGAGATGAGGCGCACATCTTTGGCTTTCTTGAGTTCTTTGGAGATCTCCGCCATCCGGGACGACATCATCGGGCAAGGGCCGGGGCAGCGGGTGAAGAAGAAATCGATCACCCAAACTTTCCCAAGCAGGTCTTCACGTGAGAGCGTCTTCCCCTCCTGAGTCGTAAAATGAAAGTCGGGGACTGTTCCGATCGGAGCTGTCTCCTCGTAGCTTCTCCGCTCGGAATTCCGAAAAATCCGGCTGGCTCCCGCGATCAGAGTGATCGCAACCAAAAAGGTGATGACCCAAACCATGAAGGGCAGCCGTTTTGGCTCACCCGGATCATGGGAGGAATCGTTCACAATCGGTTTCTGATCAAATGGGGATCAGACTAAATAGAGGATCGTGTAGAGGAAGACCCAGACGACGTCGACGAAGTGCCAGTAGAGACCTACATTTTCGAGTGCCACATGACGCTTTGGAGTGAAGGTTCCCTTGGTGACCTGGAGGAAGAAGCACCAGAGAATGAGGAGCACTCCGATGCAGACGTGCGCACCATGGAATCCGGTCAGGGTGAAGAAGGTGGAACCGTACACCCCACCCTTGTTGAACCAAAGGCCTTCATGGTAGAGCTCCGTCCACTCAACACACTGAAGACCGACGAAGGTGGCACCCATCATGGCGGAAAGAAGCATCCAACCAGCTCCAGACTTCCCCTTCTTCACCGCTACTTCTGCGAAGTGATAGACAAAGGAGCTGCTGACGAGAATGACCGTGTTGATACCGGTGAGGAGCTTGGGCATCGGCGGGAGCTCGATGCCATCGCCGAAATTTGGGGGCCATGTTCCGGCTGACTGTCGAAGAACCAAGTAAGCCGTGATCAGTCCGCTGAAGAGAAGGGCTTCGGAGCAGAGGAAGATGCACATCCCAAGCTTGCAAGTCGCAGGTGGAGTGGGAGGGGCGGCATGATGATCATGCTCGGAAACCTCCGCGACCATGGGAGCGTGAAAGAGGGAAGAGTCGTTATAGGCGGCGTTATTCATCGGTAAAGCTTCAGTAGGCCACGGCAGGACCGCGACGCAACATCATGAACACGACAAGGCCACAGAGGGCGAGCGCAAAAACAACTAATCCCGCAAGAATTGCGAACTGGGCTTTTCGTTTTTCCGGCGTTTTCATGGAAGGGACTGTTCAGCGTGCAAAGGCGATCAAAGCACCCAGCAACAGCGGCAGGTAAATGATGGATGCAAAGAAGAGTCGTCGGGCCGAGGTGTTCGTCCTATTCCGGACAAAGGCTGCCGAGAGATAAATCATTGCTGCTCCCAGCGCCATGGCGGCGAAGAAATAATAAGGAGAGGCCATGCCAATCAGTCCTGGTACCAGCGTGATTGCAAGGAGAGCGACCGAGTAAATTAATGATTGCAACGAGGTGGCCCACCCTTCTGGATCGCGCGTACTGAGCATCTTGAACCCGGCCAAGGCGTACTGATCCTTGTAGAGCCAGGCAATGGCCAGAAAATGAGGCATTTGCCAGAACCAAAGGATCAGGAAGAGGATCCAGCCTCCCAGTCCGGCATGATCCCGGGCAGCAGTCCAACCAAGAAGCGGGGGAAGCGCTCCCGGGATCGCGCCGACGAGTGTATTCAATTCGGTGAAGCGCTTGAGCGGCGTGTAGAGAGCGGCGTAAATAATGATCGTTAACCCCGAGAGGATCGCCGTCAGGGGATTCGCAAAGAAGGCAAGAATCGCAACGCCACTTCCGCTTGCGAGTAGACCGAAGAGCAGCGCATCGGAAGGATGCATCCTGCGTGCCGGCAGCGGCCGGTCGGATGTGCGCGGCATCAGTGCATCAAGATCGCGCTCTAGCCATTGGTTGAGGGCTGATGCTCCTGCGGCGCTGAGTGCTGTTCCAAGAAGGGTCGCGATAAGCAGTGTGTAATCCATTGGCCCCCGCCAACCCAGCAGGAACCCAACCAACGTGGTGATGAGGACAAGGAAGGAGAGACGCGCCTTTGAAAGCTCACTCAGGTTGGCGACAAGTCCCATCCCCTGAGGCTTGGCCTCATCCTTAACCTCGGATTTCACGATCCCCTCAGCAGCATTCATGCGCGAACCTCCTGAGCGGAGCGAACAGGGGATTGCTGTGAAGCCGCACAGAAAAGACGGAAGGTGAACAGAATACCAAAGGATGTCAGAAGAGCACCGAGCGCCATGTGCGATGTGGCCACATCAGCTGCTTTGTTCGACCAGATCGTTATCGCTCCAAGCAGGATCTGGAGCAGAATCGCCCCGACCCAGAGGAGACTCCAAGCCCGCATCCAATGACCAAGGGGCGTTCTCATCACGGCCAATACTGCCGTGGCGATCACAATCAACAGCAGAACCACGGCTCCGGCACGATGCGTTAATTGCAGATGGATCTGACCAACAGATACGGGTGCCATCTGGTCATGAGCCCTCTCATGATTGATACGATTCATGGCGTCTGCAGAGGTGTCGGGAATGAGCGCGCCATAGGCAGTCGGAAAATCACGGATGGCGAGCGGGGCATGCTGATGCCGGATGGTTGCGGCGATTCCGAGTTGGAAATAAGTAAGGATCAGCCCGGCAAGGACCAGCCAGCGGAGCGATGCAGCGGCTTTATCAGCAAACCAAGCACCCGAAAGAAACTTTCGCCCCGTCACCGCAGTGATCACAAGCAGCAGTCCTAAAAAACTCTGAGCCAATGCCGCGTGAAAGATGCCAATCTGATCCTTGTAGAGAGTCACACGCAGCCCCCCAAGCACACCTTGAGTGATCACAGCCACTACGGCTGCAACGGCAAGCCATTTCACCCAGGGGCGACGCTCCTTCAAAAATGTCACCCCAGCCAGCACTAGGGTGATTAGGCCGATACCCGAGGCAAGCAGTCGGTGCGAATGCTCCCAGAAAATTCCACCCACCCATTTAGAGTAGGGGAAGAGGAACATGTTGTATCCATAGGTGGTCGGCCAATCCGGCACCGACATTCCCGCTCCTTTCGAAGTGACCAGTCCTCCGACGACGATGAGACAAAAGGTCGCAATTGATCCGATCAACGCAATCCGGTGCACCAAACCTACAGATCCACCAGCAGGGTTCGTCGATCTCCCTGCTGGTTTGATTCCAGCTGTAGCAACGCTAGCCACAGGATGACCCTAGTGGGCTTCCAGCGTAACGTGGGCGGGCGCCTTCTCGTTCTGCGGCAGGAAATCCCTCACAAGTCCTGGAACGCTGTATTCATAGGGGCCATGATAAACCGTGGGGGTGACCGCAAAATTACCATGGGGAATCGGATGCGAGACCGTCCACTCGAGCGTTGTGGAGTTCCAGGGATTGGCAGGAGCCTTTGGACCATTCCGCATGCTCCAAATAATATTCCAGACGAAAGGAAGTGTTGCCAAACCGAGCCCCATAGCACCAATCGTGCATACCACATTCAGCGGTTGGAGCTGTTTGAGACAATCATAGACTGTCGGATCGGCAATACGGCGCATCATCCCCCCAAGTCCGAGGTTGTGCATGGGGAAAAAGGTCAGATTGAAGAAGACAAACGTCATCCAGAAGTGGATCCAGCCGAGTGTGTTGTTGAACATGCGGCCCGACATCTTGGGGAACCAGAAATAGACTGCGGCAAAGATCGCAAACATGCTTCCGCCAAAGAGGACATAGTGGAAGTGGGCAACGATGAAGTAGGTGTGGTGAACGAAAAGATCAACCGGAGTGGAGGCCATGAAAATGCCACTCAGTCCACCGATGACGAACATCGAGACAAAAGCGACGGCAAAAGCCATCGGCACCGTATAGTGAATCGATCCACGCCAAATGGTGCCCATCCAATTGAAGGTCTTGATGGCACTCGGGACGGCAATGACCATCGTCGAGACGGAGAATGCGGCGCTGAGCGTTAAGTTCATTCCACTGACGTACATGTGATGTCCCCAGACGATGAAACCAAGGAATCCAATCGCAATCATGGCCCAGACCATCGCCTTGTAACCGAAAACCGGCTTGCGCGAAAAGACAGAGAGGATCTCTGAAGTCAGCCCCATTGCAGGAAGAATCAGGATGTATACTTCAGGATGTCCGAAGAACCAGAAGAGATGCTGCCAGAGCAGGGGTTGTCCATAGCCTGAGGGACGATAGAATGTTGTGCCGAAATTGAGATCGAAGATGATGAGAGCTGCCGCAGCAGAAAGAACCGGGATAGCCAAAATGAGCAGAATCGCTGTCAGGAAGATCGCCCAGACTGGCAACGGCAAACGGAACATCGTCATTCCGGGCGCTCTCATTGTGATCACGGTGGTGATGTAGTTAACAGCACCGGTAATGGATGAGAGTCCATTCACGAAAAGAGCCGCACACCAGAGTGTCTGGCCCATGGGGGTCTGATTATAGGCGGCAACACTGCTTAGCGGCGCGTAGGCCGTCCACCCAGTACCAGGAGCGCCACCTGGAACCCAGAAGGAGCTCAGCATTAAAACACCGGAGAGAGCGAAGAGCCAGTAGCTCAATTCATTCAGGGCAGGAAACGCCATATCCCCCGCGCCAATCTTCAGAGGAATCAGAAAGTTTCCGAAGACTCCAATGAGTAATGGCATTGCAACAAAGAACACCAAAATGGTTCCGTGCATGGTAACCAGCACATTATATCCACTGGGCAAAATTGCACCCTCGTCATTCACCACGCTGTGTGGCAGCAAGTGTCCGATTACGGGAATCGGATGTCCGGGAAATCCCAACTGCCAGCGCATCGCCAATGCCATCGCACCACCGAAGAGGAGGAAGAACGTCGCGGACCACAGGAACTGGAGGGCGATCATCTTGTGATCGGTATTCCAAAGATAATGCATGATGCCGGGCTTGCCGTGTCCGTGATCATCATGATGACTTCCACCGTGGACCTCCACGGGAGCGATGCTGTCGTGGGTGAGTGAGGTGCTCATAAATTCAAAGTGTATTTCCCGAGGAAGGCATCGTCAAGGAAGCCGCCTTTGCAGGACTCGGTGCCGCAACAGGCGTGCTTGCAGGCAGCGCAGGAATTCCGGCGTTCTTTTGTTGGCGAGGGGTCAGCCACTTCTGGAATTCATCCTCGGAAACAATCTTGATGGGGGCCTTCATATTATAATGACCCGTACCGCAGAGCTGGTTGCAGGCTAACTGGAAGTCACCCGTCTGCGTGGCTTGAAACCAAACCCATCCGATGGTTCGACCCGGCACACAATCCTGATAGAGGCGGAACTCAGGCACATAGAATGAATGTATCACGTCTCTGGCGTGCAGGAGAACATGGACAGGACGTCCTACGGGAATCACGAGATCCGTCGTGATCACATCCTGGGCTGTCTTTGGATTTTCGGGATCCGTGCCGAAAGGGTTCTGCGGAGTAATCTTTCGGACATCCATCGGAGCCAGTTGTCCGCTGATTCCTGGATAGCGGAACTGCCAGCCAAACTGGTAGCTGGAGACATCGACCGTCAGTGCGCTCTCCGGAGCGGGACGGTGAATATCCTCCCAGAGACGGTCGCCATAGATAGCGAGTGCCAAAAAGACAATCGTGGGTGCCGTTGTCCAGATGATCTCAAGGGTATTATTTCCGTGGCTATAGTGGGCAGGGACTCCGGGACGGCGACGGTAAACGATCAGATAGTAGATGTAGGTTCCCTGAGTTAGAACAAAAACAACCGCCGTCAACCAGAAGATGATTTTCATCACTTCATCGATCTGCATACCGGTCGTCGTGACGCACCGGGGAAGCCCATAGACATTTCCATTGCGCTGCTCCGCAAAGGCCCCAGCGGCCATCAGGATCGAGGAAAGAAAGACGCTGAGTGAGAGAATGCGGGAGAACATTCGTCTGGAGAAGAGCTGAGAAAACATGGTGGTGATTATTTCTTGGCCGGAGCAGATCCTTGTGATGCTGCAGGTTTCATCGCTGGCATGGCCATCAATTGCTCTTGGGTATAAGAATCTGTTGCACTCGCTGTTTCTTTCCTGATTTGGGCAACGAAGTCAGGTGTAATGGGCGGAGCATTATTTCCCCAATCCGAACGGATATATGTGAGGATGTCTGCGATCTGCTCATCGCTTAGCTGCTTCCACGGCACCATGGCGTTATTATAAGCCTGCCCTTTCACCATAAAGTGTCCCTGCAGACCATTGAGCACCAGCATCACGAGGTGATTGTCACCCATGTTGCCTTCGGCAAGGACGTATTCACTGCCCACAAGGGGCGGAAATTGACCGGCAACGCCCATGCCGCTTGCCTGATGGCAGACAACACAGTTCTGGTTGTAGAGACGCTTGCCGACGACCTTCGGGTCCACAGGCGCAGCAGCGGCAACGCCGCCCCCGGCCCAATTCACTGCATTGGACTCATAGACATCCTGACGGAACCCTCCGCTGTTGAAGGCCAAGTAAAAGCCACCCCAGCAGAGCGCAAGCATGAATGCGCCGACAAGCCACGGGGAAAGGGGCCTGCTAGTCTCCTCGGATCCGTTCTCGTGCTGATTGTTATGGTGATCGTGATTCACGGCTGGTTCTCTTATTTTGCAGCTCCGTTTTTCTTCACGGGAGCCTCTGGCAGCGGATAATCATGGCGCAGGGAAAGCAGATAAGCGACGAGGTTCTTGGCATCAGCCGTCGGGATGACTTCGTAGCCATCCTTGGGAGCATCCTCGCCGGTCAGATTGAGCGCGTCATCCGATTTTTGTCCCTGAATCTTGCGGACAAGGAACAGATCGCTGAAGCACGGCATCAGCGAGCCTTCGCAAACTGCGGAGGGATGGTAGAGATGAATAAAGTGCCACTTGGCATCCGGGCGACGCACCCCGACATTCGAGAGGTCCTGACCGAGGCGACGGGAACCAAGGAATGCTGTGCTATCACGCAGATAATCCCGGGCCACCGAGGGACGGACACCCCAACCACGATCCACATCCGAAGTCGTGATGCTTGTCTGACGTACCTGCTGACTGTGGCAGGAGATGCAACCTTCCGTTGCATAGATGCGCTGTCCGGCGATCGCCTGGCCGCCGTACGTTGGAGGGAGGGAACCCCCGTTGTCGGCATCAGCTACTGGCGTGAGTCGACCAAGCTGCAGGGATGGATAAGCGACAAGCCCCAGCCACGATGTCAGGAAGACTAAGAAGATACCGCTCAGCAATGTAGGGAGACGATGCATGTTATTTCCCGGTTTTCTTGTTGAGAAGATAATCACCCGCCAGGGCGATTGTGATATTTGCACCGAGGATCAGCGCGGCGATAAGGAGCAATAACTGCGCAACACATTCCATCACGTGGAACGGGTAGGAATAGGAGGTGATATTCAAGAAGGAGACCGTGGGATCAGCGAGAGCGAGTCCCGTGAAGAGACCACCCAAGAGCATCAAGGTCACCAGCATGCCAAGACCCACTAATGTCAAAATGTAGTGCCGTCCCGAGAGCACAGGAGACCAGCAGTCTCGACCGAGAAGCTGGGGAAGGGACTCGTAGAGAAGGCCAAAAAGGGGCAGTGAGATCGCTCCGAGGATCCAGAGTTGGGTTTTTGCCTCCGTGAATGCGGTAAATCGCACAGCTCCACTGACGTCGGGCAAGGAGGCAATCGCTCCGATCACCCCGACCGTAATGAGTGCATACAGGCCCATCAGAAGAAAACGACATGAAATGCTGCCGGCAACGATGGCTCTCTTGCGAACCATTCCAAGTAGATTGATCGAAATCATGAAGAGCGGAATCAGGAAAAGGACTCCCGCCACAACACCCGCGGAAGTCATCCAAGCAGGGACGGGACCTCCAATCAGTCGGTCCATTCCATTCCATCCTCCAAGCAGAAGAAGCATCCAGAACCCAAGGGTAGCAAGATGTCGACGATTCAGGTGGTTGCCCAGAAGTCGCGGAAGAAGAGCGTAGGCCGAGGCAAGTGCCACCGGCAAGAGCCAGAGAGCAAGCAGGCTACCGCAATACCATGACTGGATCGGGCCCTGGGCTGAAGCCTGGATGGGCTTCCATACGAGAAGAAGATTGGCCGTTCCGTAGACCCAAGGGAACCAGCAGAAAGCAGCAACCAAATACCACTGAGCTACCTCAGCACGTCCGGTGCTTCGACGATCAAAAAGAAGCACTGCCCAGATCCCGATCAGAAGAAAAGAGAGCAGGAGCATGGCGGAAGCCCATCCCGGATACTCGAGCCATTCGACACCGGTGCTGTAGCCTGCGAAAATCGCAAGCGTCCCGAGAAGAACCGCCAGATTCCAAAGCACCGTGGCGCTGATGATCAACGTGCGAAGGAGCATGCCTCCAATTCCTTGGCCATCACCTCCCCCGAGAGGTTGTCCACAAAGACGAGCCATAAGCCAAACACCGGCACCGAGGGCCGCTTGGGAAGCCCAGCCATAGAGCATCAGATCACGCGCCATCGGCGCGAGACGGCCATAGTTCAGGAAGCTGATGCCACCAAGGAACCCGGGAGCAATCAATTTGATGGAGACAACAAGGGAAAGAAGCGCTGCAACAACAAGCCAGTGGATGGCATTCCCGAAGAGAATGATCACCGGCAACCGGACCGACGCGTCGATCGCCTTGCTGTCGACAGGCGGGTAGCCCGACTCGTGTTGGTGATGAGGAAGGGTATGATCGCTCATGGCTAGGGCTGAGCCTCCTTGGGAGCTTTGTTCACAGCTGCTTGGATGGCAGGCAGCACAAGCTCCATGGCTTTGGTGATCGGGATATGGACGATACCCTTGGCCTGATCATTCCAGCCGTAGGTGGTGAGGGCATTTGTATCTGCAGCCTGAAGTTCGGTAAGATTCTTAACTCTCATGGCGGCACGATCGGCATCCTCAGTTTCGGTCGCGGAAGTCGAGCGGTTTAGCCAGAGGCCTCCCAGCACTGCGGCAAGGAGTAAGATCAGCACTCCGATCAAGAGCATGATGCCGGCCGAAAAGCGCGGTGTTTCGGTATGAGATGGGTGATCGTGGCTCATCAGTCGATGTAGTTTGCTGCCTCCGCAAGTCGGGGATCGCGGGAAGGCCAAAGAGGTGAATCCCCGAGCATCTTCAGGTAGAAGGCGCTCAGGGTGCAACCGATCGCAAGTAGCGCGACCACGTCCATAACGGCTGGATGGAATCCTTCAGGGTGAAGAACGGGAAGAACCATTGTATAGACGTCCAGCAGGTGCATTGCCAGCATCCAGCCTGCAACGAGGCCGAGGAATCCTGCGCTAGCCTTTGGGCCGCGGAAAAGAAGCAGCACGAAGGGCACAAGGAAATGGCCAACCACGAGAATGATTCCGAGCACCTTCCAGGACGAGGACGAGCGAAGAACGTAGTAGATGCTCTCCTCAGGGATGTTGGCATACCAGATGAGCATGTACTGAACGTAAGCGATCCAAGACCAGAAGAGGGTAAAGGCGAGGAGCAGCTTCCCAAAGGCGAAATTATGCTGCCCGTTGAGCACACCCTTCAGGTATCCGGCGTTACGGAGCGCATTGGAGAGCAGAATGATCACGCAAAGGGCTCCAAGAACCGAGCCGGCAAAAATGTAGAGACCCCAGATCGTGGAGTTCCATTTCCAGTTCAGACCCATCATCCAGTCAATCGAGCAGAACGTGAGGGAAACAGCGCCGACCGGCACCAGAAAGTAGGCCACCCGACGATTACGGATCGTGTGAACCGCGGCGCCATCCTTATCCTGCGCCAAGGAATTACGCCGCAGAAGGAATGCCCCAATCCCGAACAGAAGGAAGTAAAAGATGGTGCGGATCCAGAAGAAGTTCACATTCAGATAAGCTGATTTTTCAGCCAATTCATGATTGGTCGTTGGTGAGAGTGCCATCCAGGTCCAAAGGTCCGATGCCACAAAGAGGAGCGGCACCAGAAGGAGTGTCAGCAGAGGCAGAAGGCAGGAGATGTTCTCCAGTTGGCGACGAATGCCAACGCTCCAAGCCGCGTCAACAGCATGATGAACCACTACCCAGAAGAGTGATCCGATCAGGATTGTGAAGAAGAAGAAGCCGGCGAAGAACCAAGAGAAGGCAAACTGCTGTGGGTTCTTGAGACCAAGGATCAAGGAAAGGATCAGCGCAATGAGTGCTGTCACGCAGAGGCCGACAAAACGGCCGCCGACATGCTTGTAGTCGAACGTCTCTGGCACAGGGAGTGATTTGTGTTCGGCGCTCATGGCTTGGCGGGGGCGTTGGTAGCTGAGGGCGCATTGGTGCCGGTCAACGCGTCACGCTCGGCTGACGGCACGTCATTGATCGTTGCATTCTGTGACCGTTGCAAAGCGCGGATGTAAGCGACGATGGCCCAGCGGTCGGAGAGCTGAATGACCGAACCATACCCGAGCATCGTGTTCTTGCCGTTGACGATTGTGTTGTAGATCTCTCCATCGCTCATGTCTCGAATACGTTGCTGCTGCAGGTTCGCAACGCCCACTAAGCCATACTTTGAGGCGATTCCATTGCCTGCCCCGGTCGCCCCGTGGCAGACAGCGCACTGGATCTGATACCGCTCGCGACCACGTTCAAGTGTGGCCATCGTGGCGCTGAAGGGCAGACCGTTACCCCAGTTCGTCCCAGTCTTTCCCGTGTTGGCATAATCTTCCTTGCCGGAGAAAACCACCACATCGTAAGGACTCCCCATGGTAGCGCACCCCGAAGATGGCTGGGAACACGCCTGCGGAGCAGTATACCCGACGGGAACGGTTCCGGCAACATGGGCACGAGCTCCTCGCCCATCGGCATAGAAGTCGCTGGGAGCCTGTGCCTTGACTTTGTCCTGACGTACCATGTCCGGGAAAATCTCGATCGGTGGACGCTTGGTCTTGTGCGGCAGGAAGGAGTAATCGCGCAGACCGGCGATGGAAACCACCAGAATGGTGATCAGAGCTAGTAAGAAGAGGAAGTAGCGGACCATGGCAATTATTTCCCTTCGGAAGCTTCCTGATGAATTGCCGTGATGTCACCAGCTCCAAGTTCATGGAGTAACTCGGTCAGGGCGGATGTGGAGAATTTCCTATCGCGAGCTTCCACGGCCAGGAAGAAGCCACGCGAGGCATCTTTGGCGAAGAGGTCCCAGGCGAACATCGGATTATTCCAGCGGGGCATTCCTCCCAGCAAAATCATCCCTACAACGGCAGTTACGGCCCCAATCATGATAGTGAGAGCCGCGACGATTGGAATATATTGCGGAAGCGCCGAGAGATTCAGAGGTTTGCCGTCGACGACAAGCGGGTAGATGATGCAGCTAGGAATCAGCTCCATGGAGAGGGCAATCAGGACCGCCGAGATGCCACCGCCAAGCACCAAAAGACTCAGGATGGATTTTGGAAGTTTCATGGATTCAGCAAGACCATGCACCGGATAGGGAGTGAAACACTCGTAGAGGGAAACCCCTTGATCTCGAAGATGATCGACCGCATGAACAAGTGCCTCAGGCGTCTCAAAGCGCGCGCCGATTGCATAAAGTGGTTCCTCTTTGGAACCTGCCACAGGAAGGTGGTGCCCATGGAAACCTTGGCTGTGGGAGTGATGTTGGCTCATTTTAGTGCGCCTCCTCCACAGTATGATTAGAGTGAGCAGCCTCACCATGGGGCTGTGCACCCGGGAGTGTCGCCTTGAGCTCGTTCATGCTCATGATCGGAACAAAACGGATGAAGAGCAGGAAGAGGGTGAAGAAAATGCCGAGGGTCCCGGTCGCCGTCAGGATGTCAACGATCGTCGGATGGAAATTTCCCCAAGAGGAGGGGAGGAAATCGTGGGTTAGCGTGGAGGTGACGATCATGAAACGCTCAAACCACATGCCCACGTTGCAGAGGATCGCGAGAACGAATACCAGCGGGAGACAACGGCGGACTGACTTGAACCAGAAAAGCTGAGGCACCGTCAGATTGATCGAGAGGCAGGTGATGGCATACCAACTGCAGCTACCCGTGAAGCGCTCCCAGAAAGCACCACGCTCGAAAGGATTCGCGCTGTACCAGGCATTGAAGAGCTCGAAGACATAGACGTAGGCCACGCAGGATCCCATCATGAGGAGGAGCTTGCAGACCTTGTCGAGCTGCGAAGGGGTGATCAGATCGCGCAGTTGGGGATAGATCAATCGAAGGGGAAGGAGCAGCGTCAGAACCGCAGCGCTACCACTGTAGACTGCACCGACCATGAAGTAGAATGGGAAGATCGTGGCGTGCCATCCGGGGACCACCGAAGTGGCGCAATCGCTGGCCACAATGGTCGTCACCGTGACGACGAGCACCGAGGTGAGACCGGCTAGCAGGACATACATCATCTCGTAGTGGCGCCACTGGCGAGCTGTGCCGAGCCATCCGAGGGAGACGATGCCATAAGCAAATTTGCGAACCTTTGTCGTCGCACGATCGCGCAGGACGGCCAGATCAGGAATCATGCCTGCAAACCAGAAGAGCGAGGAGACCGTCAGGTAGCTGGTCACCGCGAAAACGTCCCAGAGGAGCGGGCTCGAGAAGTTCGGCCACATCCCGTAACTATTCGGCACAGGGAACAGGAACCAGACAAACCAAACGCGGCCG
>CAIPWR010000028.1 GCA_903868795.1 uncultured Spartobacteria bacterium
CTGTTTGAGGTACGAGTTTGAAGTGATGAACGGGTCGTGAGCGTCGCGGAGGTCTAAGTCTTGGGGCAAGAAGCTGGCCCCGTGCGGGGAGCACGATTCAAATAGAATGGTGTAGCTGGAAGTGCTGGAACAAGCTACGCTCTCGTCATCGTTGGTCGCGAATCGCTGGAATGAATTCCAGCGATCGGGTAGGCGGAGGTTTTTCACTCCGCCCCCCCCACCACCCGGCGTGCGGATCTCGCACCGGGCGGTTCATAAGGTCGACAGCCGATGCCAGTGTTCAAGAAGAGGGATCAAACCACCCCACTTAATGCGTTCGTTGTTCACGCAGGTTCGCATCGCTCGGGTATTCGAAGCTTTCCAAGGGCTACGAACATGAGAAGCGCGGATTGCCTGGTCCCTATCGACTCCGCCCTTTAGGAGATTGGTCCGACGCTTGCGCGAGGTCTTCCACTCCACCCAGAGCCATTGCCGAATGCGGCGGCGAATCCAGCCATCAAGGGACGTCAGTTGAGCTTGTATACCGCCAGCTTTAGCGAAATAATTCGCCCAGCCAGTTAGGTAAGCATTCAACTCCGACAACATGAGTTTGCTGCGGATACGACGAACCCGACGAGTTATGATGCGAACCTTGGACTTAAAGCGTTTAATCGCTTTGGCCGAAAGTCGAACATAAACCTTCTCCTTTAACTTCACCAAGGTGAAACCTAGAAATCGGCGCTCCGACGTCAAAGCTGCCGCGCTTTTATCGCGATTGACTTTTAATCGAAGCTTCACCTCCAAGAAGCGAGTTACCGATTCCAGCACACGTCTAGCCGCAAACTCAGACCCGGTGTAGATATTGCAGTCGTCAGCAAACCGCACGAAGCGGTGCCCACGCCTTTCAAGCTCTTTATCCAAATCATCAAGCATTACGTTAGACAGGAGTGGAGACAAGGGGCCGCCTTGCGGGGTCCCTTCCTCAGTTTCTATCGCCACGCCATTTATCATCATTCCGCAAGTCAAGAAACGACGCAGCAGTTTAAGCACTCGCTTATCCGTTACGCGCCTAGAAACACGGGACATTAGAACGTCGTGGTTAACACGGTCGAAGAATTTCTCCAAGTCGATGTCTGCCACCCACTCAAGACCCGAAACAACGTATTCTTTGGCCTTGGCCACTGCCATATACTGACTGCGACCAGGGCGGAATCCGTAGCTCGAATCTGAAAAGTGAGGCTCGAACAAAGGTTCGAGCACAAGAACTAGCATCGTTTGAACCAGACGATCCAAAACCGTCGGAATACCGAGCATACGCTCGCCACCGTCAGGCTTTGGAATCAATTTCTGTCTTACTGGCCGAGGTATGTAATCCCCAGCGACCAAGACCTGACAGATTCTCGCACCGTGAGCAGACCAAAGTTCATCTAGCTCATCGACAGTCTTCCCATCAATGCCTGGAGCCCCCTTGTTCTTCTTCACATGCGATATCGCCAGAGATATGACTTCAGGGCTTACAGCCTTCTCCATCAATCCCTGTTCGACAGAGCATCCCTCTACATAAGTCATCGCCGAGGTTGACCAAACCAAGTCAAAAAGACTTGGTTGTCCTTGCGGATTTGCTAACCTACGAGAACGACCCAACGGGCACTCTCCTTATGTTCAGCCCTTCCCGAAATAATCATCGGTACTATGGCCTCTGCTGACTTCCCAGGGCTAATCTCAAGCCAAGGGATCTCCCGGAATAAGCGGGCGTGCTTTCGATGCATCCATGCCGGATCTACACAAAGCCGAGTTTGTGGGAACAAGATTTCAGCCGAGGTGGCAGCCTCATCTATCGCTTCGTGCCTCATATCCGGTTTCTCTTCGTCATGTCGCATCTCACTCTAAGGCTTCCTCCGCACCCAGTCTTGCGTAAGGCACTTGCCTTCGATTTTTGGCCCTGTTCCCAAGACCGTAGGGGACTCACACCCCCAGCACGTCGCATGTCCGGCGTACCACCACCGGCAAGTTCCTTGACAAGAATCAAGAGAACGCGCTTGTGAACTTCATCCACCACGGTGGCGGATTTGCCGGAATTCACGCGGCGGCCGATGCCGAATACGATTGGCCCTGGTACGGTCAACTGGTAGGAGCCTACTTCCAGCATCACCCTGCCCAACAGTCGGTGCTAGTCAAAATTGAAGACACCACCAGTCCGATTACGGCTGGACTTCCCAACCCTTGGAAGCGCTGGGATGAATGGTACGACTACAAAGTTGACCCTCGTGACAAGGTGCACGTGCTTGCTTCACTCGACCAGACCAGCTACACCGGATCCACGATGGGAGCCGACCATCCGATCATGTGGTACCACGAATTCGAGGGTGGACGCGCTTGGTATA
>CAIPWR010000029.1 GCA_903868795.1 uncultured Spartobacteria bacterium
ATATATATATATTTTTCATTTTTATGATTTTTGTGAAGTTTACCAGCCTCCTCCTTTAGTTTAATTCACCTTTGGATAAGTGCTAACGACGATGTGGTCCTCCGACCATTGGGCGGGTTGGGAATCCAGTGAGGCGTTCTTCGGGCCTTCCTCGGCGGCAGCGAGCTTCATGCCACGGGTACGGACGGTGGTATAGGGGTTCTGTGCTGTCGACGAGGGGAAGCTGCTAATGACTTTCTGAAGCTCGTCCTTTCTCGTGCAGGCGATGACCTGGACGACGTCGCTGCCGAAGGGGGGCGAGATCTGGATCTCGAAGCCGTGCTTCACCGTTCCGGGGACGTCGAGGGCTTTCCCTGCAGGGAGGTAGTTCTCGCTATTGAAGCCATTCGGAAAGAGGAGGATACCGGACCCGTCCACCTGGTTATCGATGACGGCGATGTAGCAGTCATGGTCGGCGCGGACGCGGAAGGAGACGGTCTCTCCCTCGGCGTAACCGCGCTTCCCATCGGTAGTAGTGATCTGGAGGCCGAAGTCTTTGTTGACCTTTTTGATGCGGCTCTCGACTTCCTGGACTGAGGCTGTGCTCTCACTAATGGCCTGCGGTGAGATGGCGATCTCAGGTTGGCCTTGCTTCCCTGTGTCCGAAGGCCAGATCCGGGCAGCCACCTCGGAGGCGGGGATGACGGTCTTGACCTTGCGGATCTCGCCGCCGTCGAGGTAGGCGATCTCGGCGTAGATGGTAAGGTTCGGCGGCTTGTAGTAGAAGCGGCCGCGGATGATACCCTGTACCCCCTCGATCTGGACTTTCTTGGCCTCGGTGCCGGGCTCGACGATGTCCTTGGCCTGGAACTTGCCCTCGTTCTGAAGGTCGGCGATACGCTCGCGGGTGATGACTTCGAATTTGCCGGCCTTGGGCAGGGCCATGGCCAGCTCGTCCTTCAACATGGAGGAGTAGGGGGAGAGGAGGTCGGTGTCCTCGTAGAGGAAGTTCCCCACGCCGACATTGACCTTGCCATTGCCTCCGGAGGCTTGGGCAAGAGCCTGAGCTAAGGAGATGTAGGGGTCGCCGCCTCCGGAGGAGGCGGAAGGCTGATTGGCAGAAGGCTGAAGCTGTTTAGACTGAAGACTGTTAGGCGAAGAAGCCGAAGAGGCGTCGGGGACGGTGCTGAGGTCGGTCGTGGGGGCTTTGGACTTAGACTGAAGCTTTTTAGACTGCAGACTGTTAGGTGATTGCTCGGAAGGGACGGCCTTTTCGGAAGGGGCAGAGGCGGAGCTAGGCTGGGAGGCAGGGCTAGGCTCTAGGGGTTTAGGCTGTAGGCTATTAAGAGATGCAGGAGAAGGAGCCGCGGCGGGAGCGGATGCTGAAGTAGGCTGTAAGGCTGACGACTGAAGACTGTTAGGGACTGAAGCTGCGGGGGCAGTCTGAGGGGTGGCTTGAGCTGGCTTGGAAGCCCCTCCCCCCTCCTCGTCGAGGACGCTGGCGTGGGAATTGGGAGCTATAAGTTGGAAGCTGGTAGCTAGGAGGACCAAGAGAATCGGGGATGGGCAATAGGTCATGGGGAAGAATCGGAAGCAAGGCAGGCCAGAAGAGATGCGGGGCTTGGGAGTGGTGATGCGTGGCATGGGAGTGTCAGTTGTGCCGGTTGGCTTTCTTGTTTTTGCTGATTTGCTGGGCGAGTTGGTCTTCCGCTGCGTTGAGTTGATCGCGTTCGGACTTTGTTAGGAATCCATCGTTCTGAAGGAGGAATCTGTTCTCCTGGCGCTTGATTTTCTGAATTCCATCGCGGATTTCAGCGGCTTCCCATGGGGTGATTTTTCCCGTTGTCACGCCATGCTTGAGCTGATTCTCGAGCCTCTCCTCTCGTTTGTTGATGAGGTTAAGCAGTAAATGGCCGGGCTTCTGGGATTGAGAAGTAGACTGAACAGCTGCGGCTTGGGTCTCCTGATGACGTTTTCCACGCCTCCCCCCCTCGGCGGTGACGGCAGGTGAGCCAGTCTGGCTTTGCTGGACGACAGCAACTTTAGCCGGCTTTTCCTTGGCAGTGTCTGGCCCAGGGATGATGGATTTGACCTCACGAATCTCTCCTCCGTCAAGGTAAGCGATCGAGGCATAGACGACAGTGCCATCAGGCTTGGATGTGATGCGTCCCCGGATGATTCCGTTCACCGCCTTGACCGCAACTTGCTTGCTGCCGGCGCCGGGTTGAACAATATCGCTGGACTGGAACTTTCCCTCATTCTGAAGGTCAGCCAGATGCTCGCGGGTTATGATTTCGAATTTACCGGTCTTGGGCAGTGCTATGGCCAACTCTTCCTTCACCTCGGTGGAGCGTGGGGAGAGCTGATCGGAGTCGCCGTCGAGGAAGTTGCCTATGCTGACGTTGATCTTCCCATCGGCACCCGAGGATTGCGCGAGGGCGAGAGCGAGCTTGTCATAGGGGCCGTTACCGTTGACTCCCACCGAGGGAACAGGCTTCAGCTCTTTAGCTTGAGAGATGGAGGGGGAAGAGACGGTATCGGTCTGTGAAACCGGAGTCTGGGTGGAGCTGGGCTGGGCTGGTTGAGGCTTCAGGGTGGCGTGAGCGGAGGTATCGTCGAGGACGCCGGCGTGGGTGGCGATAACGCCAATGAAGAGGATAGGTAATAGGCGATAGGTCATGGCGAGGAGAGAGAGGGGCGCCTGAAGAGCAGCGATGGGTTTGATGGCATTAACTCGCGCAACCGTAACGGATGCGTAGCAACGGCCGGGCAAGCAAACGCAGAGACACAGAGGAGTAATGAAAATCAAGCCGGAGTTGATTCAACCCGGAAAGCAGGTTATGGGTTAACCCATGAAGGAGCTGATCTTTGAGGTGACGCAGGAAGTGGATGGCGGCTATGTCGCCGAATGCCTGACGGAACCAATCGTGACTCAGGGTGACGACTGGGCCGCGATGCGTGCTGCAGTCGATGAGGCCGTGAGAGGATACTTCTTCGATGCTCTCGCTTCGGCTCCAAGCCGCATCAGGCTGCATCTGGTCCGCGACGAGAGCTTTGCCTTCGCCTAGGCCCCCCTCTCCTCGCTGATGAAGCTGCCGAGAGATCTTGCCGGGAATGATCTGGCAAAACACCTGTGCAAGCACTGGGGTTACTCTATCGTTCACCAAGTCGGCAGCCATGTGATCCTGCAAACTGAAGATCCGAGTCATCAGCGAATGCCGATCCCGGCCCATGAATTTCTGCGCATCGGAACGCTGAACTCGATCCTGAGGCTGGTCGCCAGCCACAAGGGCGTCTCCAAGGAAGAGATCCTGGAGAAGATCTAGCCGCTCTTTTATTGGAGAACGGCGTTGGGGGCGACTGCTCATAGCGGACTTTTACTGATTGCTGAATTTCACCTCGGAGTCGGGTGCTGCCACTGCGGAGGAGCCGACCACGGTGGTGGTCTCGGTCGAATTCACCTCGGTGTCGGTGCCGTTGGACTTCGAGCTAGCTTTGGCGGTGCGCTTCGTCTGCGCGGTGCCGGGTTTCTGCTTCATGGCGGTATCATCTGCCGCCACGGGTCCGCTGGAGACAACCTGGGATCCGTGGTAAGCGGAGGTCATGACCCCCTGATTGCTGGCACACGCCGAAAAAGCAAGCGACACCATTAGACTGCCCCAAGGGAGAATCCTCTTCATATGAGGGAACGGGTAAGGAACGACTTACTGAGCAATCGTACCGGTCTGGACGACTTCCTTGAGTACTGCCTTGGTCTCGTAGAAGGGTTCGCTGCCACCACCACTGGAAGGGGAATCGGAGGTGACGCTGCCGGCGATCTTCGGAGCGTTCGGATCGGCTGCCGGACGCATCGCGCCATTGCCGGTCTCGGAGAAGGTCTTGGTCTCTATCTCGTCCTTGATCTCCGTCTTACCGCCGCCATCTTTCTTGGAGTAGTGCTGCACGGTGCGGATGATGTCGGCAACCTTCACCTCCATGGTGACTGCACAGGTGCCATCGCTCTTGCTGTACTTGATAGCGGTAGGGGTGGCGGACTTCAGCGTCTGGGAGAGGCTGGCGAGGATCTTGTCATTTTCGAGGGCCATGTCCTTGACGGTGGTGGTGCCGGAGATCTTGACCCCCATCATGCGACCTGCGAGGCGGCGGTAGGCATCCATCTCGGCAGCGCGCTTGGCCATGATCTTCTGCTGACCTTCGGAGCCGGGCAGGGCGGCATTACCCATGACATCGAGCACCTTGTCCTTCACGTCCTGATTGACCTTGGATTTGTCAGAGGTGGTGACGATCGATCCGTCCTCGAGTTTCTTGCTCTGGATGACGCGACTGAGTGTTCGGGTAATCTCTTGAATCTTCACTGCACGACCAAGCTGCACCTGGCCGTCCTCCTTGAACTCGGGCTCGCCCTCGGTGATCGCTCCGACGAGGGTAGCCTCGACAGCTCCCTTCACCGCATCGCTCTGGAGGGCAAGATCCTGCACGCTGGTGTCTGCATCAACCATGAGGCCGTAGACGCGCTCGGCAAGAAGGCGGTCACCATCCAACTCAGCGGCCCGGACGGCTTTCAGACGCTCCTGAGGGCCGGCCTTTTCCCAAATCGGGGGAAGCTTGGGGCCGTCCACCTCGGTGGGCTTCACAAATGCATGGAGGGAAGTAGTGCCAATGAGCGACGAAGCGGTCATGGCTAGGACTGTGAGGAGTGTGCGAGGGAGTTTGGTATTCATGGTAATGGAGCTAAGTTTGGCTATGGGGTGAAGTGTTTGGTCGTCGCACAGGTAGAGACTTTTTTGTGACATCTGAAAAGCCGATTTTTATCGAACGGCAAACGATTCGTATGAATGGCAAAAAAGTCGAAATGATCGGGAAAGAAACAAGAGGCTATAGCGGTTTAGGGTGTAGGCTTTTAGGGTAGCTGAACGGAAAATTGAATTTGCGTTTCAGGAGCTGTAGCGGCAGATTTCAATCATGTCCCCGATAGTCACCATTCAGACTCTGACTCCTTCTGAAATCAGACAGGAATGCAAGGAGATGAGGGCCTATGCAAGGAAGCTTGCAGCGGACAAGCCAATGGCCAGAAAGTTTTTCCGGGCAGTACAAGTTGCCAGTGGCCAACTAAGACCGGCTAGAGCCAAGAAGCGAGTAGCCGCCTGATGCTCTCCAACCGGGTGGTCTTCGGGTATCATGGATGTGATGCCTCACTAGCCGAGCGTTTAGTTACTGGCCGTGCTGATCTTATCAGCAGCGCCACAGAACTCGAGTGGCTGGGTAGCGGCTCCTACTTCTGGGAGGACAGTCCAGACCGCGCAAGGAGATGGGCAGAGGAAAAAGTCAAAAAAGGCGGCCGAGGCATCAAGAAGCCTGCAGTCGTCGGAGCCATCATCGATCTCGGCAACTGCTTGAATCTTGTTGATTCGGAAGCGCTTTCCCTAGTGAAAGAAGCCTTCCAGATTTTGAAAACGACGACGGAATCTCTTCCACGCAATAAAGGCCAAGATGGGAAGGCGCGTGGTCTCGATTGCGCTGTGATCGAAACATTACACCAGTTCCGCGCGGAGAATGATAAAACTTCCTTCGATACCGTCAGATCCTTCTTTCTTGAAGGCCATGAGCTTTATCCTAGTGCTGGATTCCGTGAACTTGATCACGTGCAGATCTGCGTAAGGAAGGCGCATTCAATCAAAGGTTACTTCCTGCCAAGATAAAGACGAACTTCTGAGGCGGAAGCACCCCTTCACGGGCATTTTTTCTGCCAATGGTCGATTGGGGCCGTCGAACGGTAAATGGGTTGGAATAGTGGCCAATCAAGATAATCAGCGGCAATAGAACTGGGTCACCAGTTTGCATGGGTGACCTATGTCAGCGTATACCGCGCCCATGCAGAACCCACATCCCCAAGCAATAAAAAGGCTTATCGCTCTCAGCGGTATCAGCATCCTCACAGCCCTAACCTCCGGATGCTATACGCCAAGCAGTTCTTACTGTCGGCAACCTGTCGCGTATGTGCCAGAAGCTCCCTATTACGCGGGTAGCTACAACTACTCAGCCTGTAATCCAGTCCTGATTCCGGTCGAGACACCAGGCTATATCTGGAATGCCTCTTGCTCTCCTCACCCTCACTACTGGCGTCATGATGAAGACAATGAACAGGGGCCATGTCATGAAAAGCATGCGTCTTATTACCGCCCTCAAGAAATCTCGGGCAATCCCCATCGGCCGCAACATCAGCAGTATGCCAGCAGGCCGGCATTCGATCAGAAATCAATCCCCCATCACTCTCAACCGCCAGTCCAGTTACCCCCCTCGGCTGCACCCGGCTACGCCACTCCGCGCAATCCCTCCTTCGCAAACAACTAACCGACGCTTAAGCACCACGTTTTTTTTATTTATCCATGAGCTTTCCAAACTTCAAAAAATCACCCCCTCACCCCTCAATGATCGACGTTTCAATCCCGGAGGATCTCGAGTACTTCGTCACCGAGACTGCCGAGGATCTCGAAATTACTCCGGATGAGCTTGTCCAACAGGCCGTGAGATCTTATTGCAAGAAGCAGCTTGGAGGGCGTCATGAGTAGTCTGCTTGCCCCACTGCCCAGACTACGCCGCCCAAGACCCAAACGGATGAACCGCATTTCACAAATTAGTAAACCCTCGAAGTGGGCGAACTTCAGTCTACCTCAAGGTCTCGCTTCCCTGATTGTATCGAATTTCATCGTTGCAGGAGCAATCGCTCTGGCGGGGGTTCTGACGTATGTGCTGCAAAAGAGTGATAGTCATTCACTCACGCTAATCTGGCCTGCTGGCGGCATCGCCCTGGCTGCTGTAATCCTGCGAGGTGCATGGGTCGCTCCAGGAATCATTCTTCCTCTTTGGATCAGTTGCCTCATTGGCGGAGAAGGTCATCTCTTTGGCTTCTTGGCGCCTGTCGGTACTACCGCTGCAATCCTAGGTGGCGTCTCACTCCTCCACCGAGCAGGCTGGAATCGCAAACTCTCCACTTCACGCGATGTGCTCCTTCTACTCGGCTTGGGCGGCCTTCTTCCCATGATGGTAACCGGCTTCTGGACTGCGCTTCTGCTGATTGCGGCAAAGGCGATGCCGGCATCGGCCTTCTTAGCAGTCGGATGGCTCTATGGATGCGCGAATACTGCCGGTACGATCATTCTAGCCCCAGTGATTCTGATGGCTGTGGAGGGCCGCTTCCGATGGAGGAGCAGTTCTGGAGTCTTTCAAGCACTCCTTTCCTTCATCTGCTGCCTTATTGCTGCATGGATAGCCTTTGGGACTCCATCGGGCTCTGCAGGCAAGACGATCGCCGTCTTAGCCTACCTCCCCTTCCCTTTCCTAGTATGGACGGCTTTATCACGCGGTCTCCCGGCGGCAGCAACAGCCATCCTAGGTATAATAACCATCGCAATCGCCTACACGAGCAGGGGGATGGGTCCCTTTGCCTCTGTCTCCATGCTCTCCGGTCTCTGGCAGTATGAAGTCTACATCGCCATCCTGACCACCACAGGGCTGCTTCTTGGAGTCGGTTCCGAGGCTCATAAGCGAGAGACCACCTTGCGGGAGGAGGCTCTCGTTCGGGAGGCCGATCTGGAACGTATCAAGGCGCAGATCCATCCGCACTTCCTCTTCAACAGCCTCAATGCCATCCACTCGCTCATTGGAAGTGATCCGAGTGGGGCAAGAGGAGGCATCCTCTCCCTATCACGCCTGCTACGCACCTCGTTGGATACTGCCAAGGAGAGCAGAATTCCCTTGGGCAAGGAGATGGAGATTATCCGAAGCTACCTGGAGCTGCAGAAGATGCGATTCGAGGAGGGGCTCGAGACCGAAATCCATGTGCATGGCTCGGCGGAAGACTTCCCCGTCGCCCCTATGACAATCCAGCCCCTCGTCGAAAATGCCGTGAAACACGGATCCGCCGATGGAACGGCCAGCGTCTCCATCACGGCCACGGCCTCAGGAGACTGGCTGGCAGTGACGATCTCCAACCTCGCCCAGCCAGGCACCGATCCCTCGACATGGAAGGAAGGGGTAGGCCTCGCGAGTGTCCGCACCCGAATCAGGGAAACTTGGGGAGACCGTGCCGAACTGAATTTCGCCGCCACACCCAGCGGCAAAGTCACGACCTCATTGAAGATCCCAAGAAGCTAAAGCCTCCCTTCCCACCACTTTTAACCTTTTAACTCATTCACCCATGAACATCCTCATCGTTGACGACGAACCCCCCGCCAGGCGCGGCATCAAGGAAGCACTCGCCGAGATCGGCCTCAAGCAGGTCCGCGAGGCCTCCTCGGTCGATCAGGCATTGAAGCTTATCATTGCCGAGCGACCAGATGTTCTCCTGCTTGATATTGAGATGCGCGGAGGGACCCAGGGATTCGACCTACTGGAGAAGCTCCCTGCTCAAGGTATCCCCGTGGTCTTCATCACAGCCCATGAGGAACACGCGGTCAGGGCCTTCCGCGTGCGGGCCACCGACTATCTGCTCAAGCCAGTTGATCCCAAGCATCTGATGGAGACACTGAGCCGTATTGCAGGGGGGTCTCTCAGCGAGGAACCGCGCCTCGGCGCAGAGGAGAAAGTCCTCTTCCGTGAGAACTCCAAGAGCCACTACATCCGAATCGGTGACATCCAGATCCTGGAGTCCGTGGGTGCCTATACAAAACTCATCCTCGCGAATGAACGGATTACCATTAACGGCACGCTGGGAAGCGTACTCAGACGGTTTGATGAGACACTCTTCTTCCGAGCGAACCGGGCAACGGCGGTGAACCTACGGGAGGTCAGCAAGGTCTCCGAGAGCCCTGAGGGATATGTCATCCTCACTATCGGCAACCTCCCTCCCGTGGAGTGCTCGCGCCGGCAGAGCGTCGAGTTCAGAAGGATGCGGGAGATCTGACAGAAGAGGGGGATTTTTAATCTGGAACTCAAGAACTCAGGAAACTGAAATGGCTTAAAAGCTTCGTTATCATGAAAAATACGCACCCCCAGAAGAAGGATGCTTTTGTTCCCAAGACGCGGAGCCTCTCCTTGAAACAGATGAAGCGTTGGATCGCTTCTGATGAAGTTGACGCGGAGCGCTTCTGGGAAGCCGAGCGCCCGAAGAAAAGCTCAAAGGCCATGCGCTTGACATAAGCCAAACCTGTAAACTTCCGTAGAGGAAACCTCTGGAAGGATTTGAATATTTCTCATAAACGATCTAATTTTAAGTGGTTCCTAATGAAATCAGTCACCCATCAAGACCTCGATCTTCGGTGCTTGGCCATGCACGGTTTGATCCGGGATCGTCTCCTGGAGAATCCTGGCGATGTGATTTCGCGCGCCTTGAAAACCCTAAAACGGTGGAAAAATCAGGGTATCACCTGCTCCGTGAATGACGAATGGGAACGGCTGCTTCTGACAAAAAATGCCGAGCACATTGCCGGGCTCCTTTCAGACCCTGGAGAGCATGCGATCCGACTGCGGCACTCCTCACCCTTCACAGGTATCCTGAGTGATTCGGAGAGGATAACGATCATCCGGGAATATGCGGCTTAACGACGTGTTTCACGTCATCCGTGCCGCTCATGGATCAACTGGAGCAAAGAAGTTCTTCATCATCGGATCTCAGTCGATCCTGGGAGCCTACCCCGACGCACCGAGATCCCTCACCGCCTCTTTTGAGGTCGACCTGGCATTTTCCGACTACCAATTAGCCATTGAGGTGGATGGCTCTCTCGGAGAGCTTTCCCCGTTTCACGACACCCATGGGTATTTTGGCCACGGAGTCACGGAGGACGCCGCCATACTGCCCAAGGATTGGAAAAACCGTAAAAAAATCATCGTTCATCCTGAACTCCACGATGTGGAGATCACATTTCTCCATCCTCATGATGCCGTGTATTCGAAACTTGCGGCAGGACGTGAAAAAGACTTCGAGTGGGCCAAGGAAATCTTCCGGCTCAGGCTTGCGAATCAGGGGCAAGTGGCTCAACTCATCTCCCAATGCGATGATCCTGATTTAAGGGAAAAGCTGGAAAGGAACTTCCTCATCGCCACCGGAAAGAAGGTCGAAGACTTCACTGAATGAAGTGATTCAAAGCCGAATCACTTCATTCTTCCGTGGCTATCCCAGCTAGAAGTCTTCCTTGAAGTTGTCACTGCGGGATCTGTGTCCACTCATGGTCAAACTCTCCCGCCGCCAGATCGATGAGTTACGAAGGATGTGGGAGATTTGATAAAACGGCTTGCCGATTGAGGAGTTTCTCGGTCCCCTACGATTGTTTTAGCGGCTTTTCACGTATTTGGAATAACCCCATCCCTCTTGGCCGTCATCAAGCAAAACCTTTATCCATTCACCGCTGCGTGAGAGAAGTGTGAGAGGCGTATCAGGTGGGAGTTTGCGTAAGCGACTTGCTTTCAAATCCGGAGCGCTTTTCAGTGCCAGCCAATTATCCCCATTTGAATCCAGACCACTCCACGTTCCTTTCTGATCGGCCAAGGTTTGGGATCAGTTATGCGGGCAAAGCGCGCTACAGCACTGAACTTCCTTGAGGTTTCCAAGGTGGCTGAGAACTCAGACGGCCATGTACTCCTCACCATCGGCGCCCACCCTCCTGTCGAGCTCTCCCGCCGGCAGAACGTTGAGTTTCGGAGGATGAGGGAGATTTATTAGGGGGTAAATGAATTAGACGCCCCCACAGAAGAGTTGGTTGACTGAACAGAAGACTCCTTGACTGCATTTGAAGAAGAAAGTGAAGGGGGGCTAGGTGGCTTATTGCTGGGCTGGGAATACAGATAGAGATCTTCAAAGAGTTGATCGTATTCTCCAGGAGTTTGCGTTCCATTGGACTTCTGGAACACCTCTTTCCTGACATCTTTCATGATCTGTGAGAGGCTTTTCCCGGGCTTTGTAATCGCGTTAGCAAGTGTAGGGGTAAAAAGTCCATCATTGGCTCTACTCCCAGCTTCAGCCGCGAAGATGATCAGGGAATTCTTCGGCTTGCTCTGCACGACTGTCAGGCCCCTCGTGGCACTCCGAGTGGTCGTTGCTGGCAGAGGATTGTCACGACAAGCATCTAGAATGACCACATTGGCGCTGGAACTTGATGCATCCATGGTTGTCATGACCTCGTCTAAATCCACGGCCCGCGTCGTAACCTTGCGCTCATCAGGGATATCGGCATCCGCTGGAATAAGGTAGTTGTGTCCATCGACTTGAACGCCATGTCCTCCGTAGTGAAAGAGTGCGACTGCATGGGATACCTTGAGGCTATCTTGGAAGGACTGAAGGGCCTCCAACATGGATTCCCGGGAAGCATTCTCAACTAGCGTGACTTTAAACCCTATCTGCTGAAGTGACTGCACGAGCAGTCTGGCATCAGTAACCGGATTGGGAAGTTTTCCGAAATGCGAGTAATTCCCGTTAGCAATCAAAAGGGCTTCTTTTGGTTGACCGGGGGGTAATGAACTCTGAGAAGTAGCCTCACCAGCATGAGTTGAATCTATCTTGGGAGCTTTGTATTTAGGAACGAAAGACTCTACCTGATTTTGAGATTCGTCACTTTTTGAAGCTTCTGTAACTGCTGTTGCGGGAGAAGATTTCTTCTTTTTCGGTCTTGAACTCTCTGTTCCGGACGAAGCACTGTTTACCGACTGGTTAGCATTTTTAAGAATTGACTCCCAATCAGCTAGGAGAGTTGAATTTCCAAAAGCTAATATCGCCCACTAGCGTCCGGTTATAAGTCTAACAGCATCAACTGGTTATTTTCTTGAGGCATATAAGATTTGAAGTCGGTTTCTGTAAGTAGTTCATGGATAGGAACCTTCTCAAAGGGATGAATACTCAAAAGTTGGAAAGTTCTG
>CAIPWR010000030.1 GCA_903868795.1 uncultured Spartobacteria bacterium
AAGTTAAGCTCCTCGCTGTTTTCCGTGGGTAAGAGGGATGACACGGAAAAATATGGAACTCAGGAACTCAGGAAAAGAAGTGATGAACGACTGTGGCTTCTGCCTGATTGCGTGGCCTTGACGAAAAGATGGCCGGATCACAGCAATCGTCTTTTGTTTTCCGTATTTTTCATGAGTTCCTGAGTTCCATATTAATTCTTCGGGTATCTCTGCTCTTGGAAATACTGATCGCCGTATCTGGTGCAGACTTCCAACCTCTAATGCAATTTTTGGGTTTAAGCGTTACAACGTGGAGCTGAGGGTGCATCGGAGCATCAAACGAAGGTGGGTGCTAGATGAACGGCATAAGAGGAGGCATTCCCGATTCAGGATGATTGGATTCAGTCCTTTTTAACCCTTTTAACATTGTAACAGTTTTAACGATCTCTGAGGTCACCATCCAGGTAAAGCACCCAAAACTGTTGACTGCACGCTATCGCATAATCCGGGTTGAATCACCCTTTACCCTTATTGCCTAAACCCCATCACCAATTACCTATCCCCAAACTAGGCCGATCCGATCAGGATACCGGTAATAAAGACAAGGACTCCACCCACCACCACCTGAAAGGTGGCCGCAAGCAACGGCGTATCCATGTACTTGTGGCGGATCCAGGCAATCGCAGCCAACTCAACAGCCACAACGGCAACGGCGACCGCCATTGCAACCCCAAAACCGGGAATGAGGAAGGGAAGTGTATGCCCGATGCCACCGAGCGTCGTCATCAGTCCGCAAATGGTCCCGCGTATGTAGGGATGGCCGCGACCACTGAGAACCCCATCATCAGAGAGTGCCTCAGCGAAACCCATGCTGATACCCGCACCAATGGAAGCGGCCAAGCCGACCAAGAAGGCATCATGACTGTCACGGGTGGCAAAGGCTGCTGCAAAAACCGGCGCGAGTGTTGAGACAGAGCCATCCATGAGTCCGGCAAGACCGGGCTGGATGTACTGAAGGATGAACATCCGGCGCTCTGTTTCGCGCTCCGTATCCAAGGCTCCGCTCTTCTCCATGGATTCACGGAAACCGGAGGCCATTTCCTCATGGCCAGCCTCAACCAAGGCGAGTTCGTTCAGGAGCTTGCGGACAGAGATGTTTGAAGTCTGTTTGGCGGCAGCCTCGTAAAACCCCCGGGCCTCGTACTCCATTATTTCGACTTCTTTCCGGACCTGATCAACAGTCAGGAGCTTGGAGAGCCAGAGCGGCTTGCGCGTGAGAAACCCTTTCACGTCCTGACGTCGAACGAATGGAAGATTTTCCCCATAGGAGGCCTTAAAGGTTTCCATGAGCCGATGAGCGTGGCCCAACTCCTCATCCCGCATCGTGATTAATGTCCGCGCCGTGCCTGGGTACCGCTCTTTCAGACGCTCGGCAAACTGACCATAGATCCTTGAATCATCTTCTTCTGAAGTAATCGCCAGGGCGAGAACCTCCTGCTCATTGAGTTCGTGAAAGGGTCTGGCCATGGTTTTCAGAAGTACTTGAGATGAGCCAAACAGAAAGTGCCCGAACGAGGCAATTCTTTAAATTAGAATCATTCTAAGATCACCCTGAGATTCTCAGGCATTCTTCCCTCATACAAAGCACGGCCAATGATCGCGCCGTGGATTCCTGGAATTGCGGCAAGCTTCCGTAGATCCTCCGGTCCCGAGACTCCTCCGCTGGCAATCAGATCACAGGGAACGACAGTAGCCATTTCGTGCATGGCGGCGAGGTTCGGACCCTGGAGCATCCCGTCGGTAGCGATATCGGTGTAGATGATGGTCCGGATTCCTGCATTCACAGCCTCCCGAGCAAGATCGAGAGCGGTAAGTTCCATGGTCTCGACCCATCCTTTCACGGCCACCTTCCCATCCTTGGCATCAATTCCAACGGCAAGACGTGCGGGGCCGAAAGCACCGGCTGCCTTCGCAAGGAATCCTGGCTCGGCCGCCTTGGTGCCGATGATGACCCTGCGAACACCGGTAGCCAATCCGGCCTCGATCGATCCGGCATCGCGCATTCCCCCACCCAACTCACACGGCACGGAGACGGCCTTCGTGATCTCCCGGATCACTTCCAGATTCCGACTCGTGCCCTCGAAGGCTGCGTCCAGATCGACAAGATGGATCCAGTCCGCCCCTGCAGCCTCCCACTTCAGCGCCATGGCAACGGGATCGTCACTGTAGATAGTTTTTTTTGCGGCCAGGCCGCGTTCCAGGCGGACAACCTGACCATCCATGAGATCAATGGCGGGATAGAGGAGCATGTTGGTAAAAGTAAAGAGATGGAAAAGTGAAGCGGAGTTTTAGAGGGAGGAAATAAAATTGCGGAGCATCTCGAGACCGAGAGCCTGACTCTTCTCGGGATGGAACTGAACGGCGCTCAGATTACCCTTGGTAACACTCGCTGCAAATTCAACTCCATACTCACAGGTTGATGTGATGATTTCCTCATCCTCGGGAGCCGGGTAGTAGGAATGGACGAAATAGAAATCGGGACTCTCACCCAGTCCCTTCATCAGGCGATCAGTTGCTTGGCGGATGTGCAGTTGATTCCAGCCCATATGAGGAATCTTGAGTCCGGTAGACTTAGGAAAATGGACCACCTTTCCTCGTAAAGCACCCAGGCCCTCGACACCGGGCGATTCCTCGCTGGAATCAAAGAGCAATTGATACCCGAGACAGATGCCAAGATACGGCTTGTCGGCGGCAATCCATCCCTTGATCACCTCCCAGAGACCGGCCTCACGCAGCTGGCGTGCACAATCCCCGAAAGAGCCGACACCCGGCACCACCAAGGCGGCGCATCCCTCCGTATCGGCTTCACCCAAAACATGGATGCACTCCGCACCCGCATGCTCGATGGCACGCTGGACGCTTCGGAGATTACCGCTTCCGTAGTCGACGAGCCCGAGAAGGGGTTGCTTACTCACAGCACACCCTTGGTGCTTGGAATTCCTTTAACCCGATCATCGTGCGAGACAGCGACATCAAGAGCACGTCCGAGCGCCTTGAAGATTGCCTCGGCCATGTGATGAGCATCACGTCCCGCAAGAATGGAGACATGAAGCGTCAGGCCTGCCTGCACGCTGAAAGCACGCAGGAACTCCTCGACGAGCTGGAAAGGAAAGAGCCCTATCGCCTCCACCCCTCGCGGAACCTCGTAGGCAAGATAGGGACGGCCGCTGCAATCCACCACGACGCGGGCCAGGGCCTCATCCATCGGCACATAGGCACTCCCGTAACGGCGGATACCCGACTTGTCCCCGAGAGCCTTGGTGAAGGCAGCACCGAGAGCCAGTCCCACATCCTCGACAGTGTGATGAAAGTCGACCTCGATATCCCCCTTCGCCTCGACATCCAGATCAAGGAGACCATGCTTGGAGAACAACGTCAGCATGTGGTCGAAGAACGGGATGCCGGTCCGGATGGAGGATTTCCCTTCTCCATCGAGAGAGATTTTGAGGGTGATTTCCGTCTCGCTGGTTTTGCGGTCGATGGATGCTGAGCGGGCTATTTCGTTCATGGCTTAACAGGTGCAACGGGGGTCGGCGAAGGCGCGGGCTTTTTGGGTGCTGCTGCGGCTGCCTTTGCTTCAGCAGCTGCTGCTGCAGTGGATGCGGCTTGGGATTTGGCAAGCTCATCCAACTGAAGCTTCAGTCGGGTGTTATCGATGTTGGCAGGCCAAAGTGTCTGTGATTGAGCAAGCTGATCCTGCGCCTCCTTCAGCTTTCCCTCAGAAATAGATTTGGCGCTCTGAGCTGCAGCGGCCATTCCCTCGCTCATCGGGATTTTTTGAAGAGTGGTAAGGCGTGTTTTTTCCGCTGTGATCAATGCTTGAAGGGCATCCATGGATTCCTTGCTGTTCTGGAAAATCGGATAGAACTTCGATCCATCAGCAGTCGCGGACGCAATGGCATTGGTTGCTGCGACCTTCTCGTTTTGCAGCGCGTCCTTGATCTCTCTCGCTTGATCAGCTGGAGCAAGGGCAAGGGCACTCTGGCGACGCTTGTCAATGATATCGAAGTTGGTCTTTGCGATGGAGAGTTTTTCCTGAAGTTGATCGATCTGAATCTGGGCAAATGTGATCGCATCGGGCATGACCACCGAACCTGGAAATTCCTTCTCGAGCAGTTCATAGCACTGAAGCGCACCCACAGTATCTTTAGTCCCGGCCAACTCCCTCATCTCGCTGAACTTAATCTTGGCTCCTGACTGATAAGGATCTGCGGCAATCTGTGCGGCGGTAATCCATACCCCGTTGATCCGGCGATCTCCACGACGGACACGCGAGCGCTCCTCATCGAGAGAGCGAAGATCCTCGCGGAGTTCCGTGAGATGCTTGGAATAGGGGAAACGTCCCAGAAACTCAGGAATTTTTTTGTCGATGAGCAGGTCATAGAACGATGTGTCCAGAACCGTATCTGGTGTGGCTAGGCTCCAGATCGACTGGAAGGCCTTTTCATCAGCGGGGATGGAAGCTATGCGGACGATCTCATCACGGGAATAAGTCTTCTGATCCTTGATCGTTGGAGTTACGTAATACTCGATCAGAATGGAATCGGGCGTCTCGCTCAGGATTTCACCCTTAATTTCCCTGCCATCTTTGAGGGTAAGGACGTCGGCCTTCATGGAGACCGCCATCGAGGCAAAAACCACGGTGCAAAGCAGGCTAAGTATACTACGCTTCATAAAGTAAATACGTTAACTGTTTCCACTCAGGAAACCATCCCCAGTTTCAATTTTTTTACCATTGCGGCAAGAAAGCGTTCCTGAACTCGGACACGAATTTCCAATGACTTCTCCGAGGGAGTTTCCAAGGTGAATGTCCTCGCTGAATTTTTGAAATGGAGAAGAAACGCCTCCGGATGACCCTTCATCAGATCCGGGGTGATGCGTCGACGGATCAGACCATTCCGGGCGGAGTGCCCATCGATCTTGCGGCGAGGATCCGCATCCATCGCAGGGGTGAGTTCGGCACAGAGAGATTCACCCCAGTGAGGCCGCTTTGCCGCAACCTCATAGAGATAGAATCCCCTCGAGTCGTAGTCCTCATGAAGCGTGACCGCCGCATCAAAGCGACACCCCTTCATCAAGGCACGCTGGGCGTTGATCTGCGGCACTTTCCTTAAATCATAGAACCTATTGAGATCGCGCCCCTCGGCATCGCAACGGATATTCCTTTCCAATCCCCAGGGATTGAGACATGGGAAGATCATCCAATTCCAAGATTCCAATTTCCCAAGGGAGGCTTCCGCCCAGCGGATCAATCCTTCCACGGCTGCTGGCTCATCGCCATGGATCCCTGCCGAGAGATAAACGGAGGGCACCTTCGGGTCATGACGCTCCGACTGCACGACCATCAGGGGATATCCCTCGGCCTCGCCGTAAATGGATAAAGAGAGAGACGGGCGACCTTTCACCACAGAAAGCCATCGCTCCATCAGCAAGCGGTAATCCCGTACCTGATCAGGCAAAGGCGCGGAGGGCGGAACCGAGGGAGCAATCGCCTTCTTCAATCGAATTAATCAATAAAACGCTTCTCGATGCCGGCATAGGCATCAATACGTCGGTCGCGCAGGAAGGGCCAATGCGTGCGCTGGGTGTCCATGAACTGCCGGTCGAGATCCACCACGAGCACCATCTCCTTGTCGGCGGGAGCCTCTGCAATGATCTGACCATTGGGCGCAGCAACAAAGGTGCCCCCCCAGAACTCCAGCCCATCACCTCCAGCAGGTGACTCATGGCCGATGCGGTTCACTCCGCAGACATAGCAGCCATTGGCAAGCGCATGGGCACGCTGGGCGAGTTGCCAGGCGGCCTTCTGGTTCTCACCATACTGCTTCTTCTCGGAGGGATGCCATCCGATTGCCGTCGGGTAGAAGAGCACCTCGGACCCCTGAAGGGCCGTCAGGCGCGCGGCCTCCGGATACCACTGGTCCCAGCAGATCAGCACGCCGAGATCACCCGCACTCGTCTTCCAGTTCCGGAAGCCAAGATCCCCCGGGGTGAAATAGAACTTCTCGTAGAAGAGCGGATCGTCCGGAATGTGCATCTTGCGGTACTTTCCGAGGTAGGTTCCGTCGGCCTCGATGACGGCCGTTGTGTTGTGATAAAGACCCGGTGCACGTTTTTCGAAGAGCGAGGCAATGAGCACCACGCCGAGTTCCTTGGCCAGTTTACCAAGCGACTTTGTGGTGGGACCTGGGATCGCTTCGGCCAGCTTGAAGTAGTCATGATCCTCGCTCTGGCAGAAGTATTCGCTGAGAAAGAGCTCCGGAAGGCAGACGACCTCGGCCCCTTTCTTGGCAGCATCACGGATCAGACGAATGGCTGTCTTCAGGTTCTCCGGGGGTGAGCTGACACAGCGCATCTGCACCAATCCCACAGTAATCGTTTCTTTGGGAACCGAGGCTGAAAGGGAGGCTTTCGAAGTTTTGGGTGTTTTGGCTTTCTTTGGCACCCCTCTCTGCTACCCAATAGCAGTCCAATGAAAAAGACACTTTTCGCCTTATCCACGACATTGACCACCACTCTCTCCTCCACCCTCTTCATGGCACCAGGCATTGCCGGAGCTGCAAACCCTGCCGAACCGGTCAAAGACATCCGTATCGTTCTCCACACCTCCAAGGGCGATATCCATGCGACCATGTACGCGAGCAAGGCTCCGATCACGGTTGCCAACTACCTCAATCTCGCCCGCCGCGGCTTCTACGACGGCATCACCTTCCACCGCGTCATTCCTGATTTCATGATCCAGGGCGGCGATCCGACCGGCACCGGCATGGGTGGTCCCGGCTACAAGTTCGCCGATGAATTCGCTCCCGGTCTCAAGCACGACCGCAGCGGTCTCTTCTCGATGGCCAATGCCGGCCCCGGCACCAACGGCAGCCAGTTCTTCATCACTCATGTCCCGACCCCATGGCTCGATGGCAAGCATGCCATCTTTGGCGCCGTCGACAGCCAGAAGGATCAGGATGTCGTGAATGCGATCAAGCAGGGTGACAAGATCACCTCGATCGAGATCGTCGATTCACCCGGGTCTCTCTTCGCCGCTCAGGCCACGCAAATCGCCGCCTGGAACAAGGTGCTGGGGAAGTAAGGGGCAGAGGCTAAAGACTGAAGTCTTTTAGACTGTTAAGAATTCATAAAAGGCGTTGGCTCTGAAATGAGTCCAACGCCTTTTTTATTGGGCTCGGAGACAGAGAATCCCCGATCACCCGAAGAGCTTGTCAAAATCATTGTGAGAGCCGATCCAAACCCAGATCACAGTATCACCATCACGCTCTCCCACCGCACGATACTGCTAATTGATCCTGACTGAACACACGCAATCATATCCTGCAAGTTTCTTGAAACGAAGCGATGGATGGGCGGGATTTTCAACGAAGAGCGTGTATGCTCTCCGAGCCGCCTCTCGTGTACGGGAATCCAAATTGGTATAGGCACGCCAAAAGCTGGGGCGAACCTTCGAGATCACAACCTGCTAAGATCAAGCACCTCATCAGCCTCGGCTGCGGAATCTTTCAAAAACTCCTCTAGACGGGGACGTGGCTGCTCATCGGAAAGCAACTTCTCCCATCGCGCGTCATCCTGCTGAAGTAGCAAAAAGCGGGCAAAGTCAATGACCTCCATCCGCTTCTCAGCAGGGAGAGCCTCGCAGACCTCGATGATTTCAGCAGTAGCACCGCTCATGGATGTAATGTAGCACGCGCTAGCAGCCCCCCGCAAGCGATCGTCGATTCGCCTGAATTTAGGAGTAGGCCCATTATACTGAGGACTGAAGTCTTTTAGACTGTTAGGGAATCAAAGAAAGAGGCGTTGGCTCGTTGAAAACGACGCCAACGCCTTTTTCTTTATTCAAACTGCTTTAGGGAAGGATTCTAGCGACGCGGAATCCGACATCATTACCCGTGCCTAGGCCTTAGCCATAGCTTGTGACTAGGTAGAAGCGAAAGGAGGATGGTTGGAGGATTGTAGCAAATGTCCAGCCACGTATCCCTCGGATAGCGGCTGGATCTGAATTGCTTCCAGTGTAGGCGCTCTCTTCCCACTGATAGACATTTCCTCCCTGACCCATCGTCCCATAGGGCGATAGTCCACCGGCTTGGTATACCGAGGCGGGGCCATTGCCCTCCTACGGGGCCACGCCTACATCGACCATTACAGGATCGGCTCCTATCCCGCCGTGGCGGGCGATCATCCCAAACCGTAGGAGAGATAATCAGACGGTAAGAAAAATCTCTCAGGGCAGAATTCTGGCAACTCGGAAGCCAGCCGTTGCGTTTTGAAAAGTTCGAGTATTAGTGCTAAAATTTTGAAATCCACCCGCCAATGCGCCTAAACCAGCTGGCCATGCACCCCCTGCAGCAGTACAATTCAATGTCGTACTGTTATTAACACCACTGGCAGCTGTTTCTAAGATCTGCCATACATTGCCGCCCTGTCCCATCGTTCCATAGGGAGAAAGTCCTCCGGCCTGATAAACAGGTGCAGGTGATGTTGACCAACTTTGATTATAAACAGCAGTCTGGGTATTTGTTCCGCTTGCTACTGCTACAGGAGCATTACTGCTACCAGTCGGGTAAAGCCAGTAGCCACCGTTGCCATTGTTCTTAGTAGGGTCGTAGTAGGCTGCCTTGTACCACTCGTTTTCACTCGGGAGAAAATAGACGCAGCTGGCATTCCGGTAGAGATTCATGCCGCCATTCGTCCAAGCCTGATTCGTCGGCCAGAGGGCCATCGAGTAACCCGTATTCGACGAATAGGTCAGCTTGTAGGCGGGGGAATATCCTTGGCTTGTATTAAGCCAGTTAACAAAAGCCGCAACCTGATACCAATTCATAGCTGTGGCAGGCTGATCTCCGTTAGTGAACCATGTATCCCCAAGACCAAGAGCTCCATTAGAGGAAGCAGCATTATATTGATTTACGGAGATATCATAGGCCCCCATCTGATAACTGTATGAAACCTTGCCATATCCATTTGAGTCATTCTGGTTCCCTGGATTCCCGATAGTAACAAAGTCGAGACTGAAGGTGTTCGATCCCGATCCAAAGAGGTTGTTTTCAGGGAGCACTCCTAAGACCGTCCAAGCGGAGGGACGAGAACTCGGCGAAGCATTCGTAGCAATGGCGCCAAGGGCGATGTAGGTGCAGTTGCCGTACTTGACCACATTCCCCTGCGCGTAGGTCAGGTTAGGAGTGTAGGTCCCTGCGTAGGTAACTGAGATCGAGGAGGCGGCCGTGGCGTGGAGCGAGGAAGAACTCAGGACACCCAAAAGTGTGGCGAGTAGACTCAGAGTGAGGATTTTGTAGGGGATGTTTTTCATAGTGAAGATAAGTGGCTTACAAGATAGCACGCTAGCCCCCCCCCCCCCCGTCAATCACTTTTTGTTAACAATGGAAGACTCTTGCAATACGCAGGAGTCTTCTCTGCCTGAACTGGTAACGGTATTTTAACCCAGATTTATTAATAGAATCAGAGAAACAGAGTAATTCTTGTACACCAAGTTGGTGAAGGGACTTAAGAGAGAAGGAGCAGTAATAATATGGAACTCAGGAACTCAGGAAAGGAAGTGATGAAAGAGTCTAGCTTCCCCCCGTTCTTATCTAAAGGGATGCCAATACGCTGGATCGTAGTGAGTCTTTTGTTTCCCGTTTTTTCCTGAGTTCCTGAGCTCCATATTAATTCATTCGGCATCTGCCATTGAAAATGATAATCCCCTCGTCAGGATGCAGGCACCAAACTTCTAATGCATTTTTTGGGGTTTAAGATGATGGCTAGGCACACGAATCAAGGCGTAGTGATTCTACGCCGATCAAATCTCAACAACGCCAGCGCCCAAAAGAGCCAGCCCTAAAAAACCACCGGTTCTCCTTCGGTAAGAATCCGAATTTTATCATCGATCCCGAGCGAACGAGCATGGCCGAGCAGTCGATCGGGCGGCTCCTCCATCGGCTCAAAGCCCAGCCTAAAGGTGCCGTAGTGCATCGGGATCATGACATCAGCCTTGAGGGCGTTGAAGGCACGAAGGGCCTCCTCTGGATTCATGTGCACATCCCGTCCAGTGGGGGCGTCGTAGGCTCCGATCGGGAGGAGAGCGATGTCGATCTTGGCGTGCTCGCCGATTTCCGAAAATCCCTCGAACCAGGCACTGTCGCCACAATGAAAGATCGTGCGGCCCGCATACTCGATCAGGAATCCGCCGAAGCCACGGTGCTTGTCATGAAGCATCCGGGCGCCCCAGTGATGGGCCGGAGTCAGAGTGATCTTTAGCGAGCCAAGCTCCATACTCTCCCAGCGCTTCAGCTCCTGCACACGATTGAAGCCGAGCCCATGCACGAGGTCGCCCACATGTTCAGGGACGACGATCGGTTGATTCGAGGCGACGGCCCGGAGGGACTTCTTGTCGAGATGGTCGAAGTGGGCATGACTGACGAGCACCAGATCGATCAAGGGAAGCTCATGAATCTCGAGTCCGGGCTCCTTGAGTCTTTTGATGACCTTCAGCCACTTCGCCCAGTTGGGATCGATGAGGATCGAGTGCTCCGGCGTCTGGATCAGGAAGGAGGCATGGCCGATCCATGTAATGGCGATCTGACCCTCTGAGAGCTGGGAAAGTTCCGGTAATTTGGAGTTAGAGGTCACCACTTCCCTCGCTGAAAAGAGCGAGGGGATGATGACTTCGGTCAGGAAGTTCCGCTTATGCCATCCCTCCCCGAGCTTCATGGAGACATGATTCTCGGGCTTTGTTCTCTTTGCGACCCGTTTGCGGATTACTTCAGTGCCATTCTTGAGAAGTTTTTTGACCATGCTCGCCTCGTTTATGTCATAGAAAGGGTGGATGATAACCGCCGAAAAGCAAAGGCTGCGTGAGCGGATGAAAATAATCTCCTCGAAGAGATCTTATCAGAACAATCGGCACTTGATGGAAAATCTTCTCCGACTGATTAGCCGGAAAAATCCAAACTCTGTTCTTATCTACGCCCCCATAGAATGGGAAGTGGATCCACGGGAGCTGATGGAGGCAGCACCAAAGCGGTCCTATCTTTTCCCCAAGGTCGCAGGGGATCATCTCGATATCTACATGATGAATCCAAGCAGTCGTTGGATGAGCGGACCTTACGGCATCAGCGAACCGGATCCGGAAAGCTGGGATCTCAACAACATCTCCGAGATCGATCTGGCTGTGGTTCCGGGATTGGCATTCGATCCGAAGGGTGGACGCCTCGGTCGGGGCAAAGGGTTCTACGACCGGCTCCTGAGCCATCCTGAGTTCCGGGGGATCAAGGTGGGGCTTGCCTGGGATTGGCAGATTGTGGACGAGGTGCCCTGCGAGAGCCATGACTCCCTCATGGATCTTGTCATCACGCCGACAAAGATTCTTGAGGCCGGGAGCACGTTGGACAAACTGGATGAAAGAGAGTAATTGCTAGTGACAAGAACCGAGAATCTCATGGCTTACCCCGAACTTCCCACACCTTTTCAGAAGAAAACCTGCTGGGCGGCTCTCACGGCTGTGGCGGCACTGGCATTCGTCGCGGTGATTCTGATCGCCGGCTGGAGTATTGTATCGGCATGCGGATACCTGAAACCGGTACTCACCCCGATCGCGATCGCCGCTGTGCTCGCCTATCTGCTCACTCCTGTCGTGGGACTGCTCTGCAAATGCAAAATTCCGCGCACGTGGTCTGTCGTGATTGTCTTTGTCCTTTTCTCCGCTGGTCTGGCCCTGATCGGTATCACTGTCGCCCCCTCACTCGAACACCAAGGCAGCATCTTTGCGAGCCGCATCCCCGCTTACAGCCAGAGCATTGCCTCGCTCGCCAAGCAATCTGCCACCGAACTCCAGAGGCTGGCGGCCCTGAGAGCTTCTTCGCCGACGCATAGTTCCCCCCTCGCAGAGCTAACCCCTGAGAGTATCAAACTTTACGGGATCGAATTGGCAACGAATGGAATCTCCTGGGTTCAGGAAAAACTACCGACCATTGCCTCGGCCACTGGAACCTTCCTTCAGAAAAGCATCGGCGGAGTCTTCGGTGTCCTCGGATTTCTTCTCAGTCTCATTCTGGTCCCCGTCTTTCTCTTCTTCTTCCTGCTTGAATCACCGGAGATCGGAGCGAACTGGAGTCGTTATCTACCCCTCAGAGCCTCACCCCTCAAGGAGGAGATCGTCTCGCTCTTTAATGAGATCAATGACTACCTGATCCACTTTTTCCGAGGTCAGTTGCTGGTCAGCCTGATTGACGGCGCCATCGTCGGCACGGCTCTTTACCTCGTTGTTCGTCTCGATTTCTCCTTCCTGATTGGACTCATGGTCGGGATCCTCTGTCTGATTCCCTATCTCGGCATGGTTCTCTGTCTGGTTCCGGCCTTGCTGATAGCTCTGGCACAATACGGGGACCTGTGGCATCCGACCCTTGTCCTGATTGTCTTCTTGGTGGCCCACAATCTCGATGGGATCTTCATCTCTCCGAAAGTCATCGGTGAATCGGTAGGCCTCCATCCCATGACCGTGATTATTTCGGTCTTTGCGTGGACGATCGTTCTTGGCGGCCTTTTAGGAGCCTTGCTTGCCGTTCCCCTCACCGCAACGCTCAAGGTACTCCTGCGTCGCTATTTCTGGGACCGTCCACCAGCTCAACCAGTCCAGCAAACCCTCAATATCAAGGAAACGGTCGAGAAGACGGTTGAGAAAAAGACCTCAACCGTGACTGTGGAATTACCGCTCTGATTTGTCACTCAGTCGAGAAGGGGCGGTGGCATCTCGGTGAGACTCCGTACCAGCCCCAGCTTTTTGTAGAAAAGACAGATCACAAAGCCAGCGATACCTCCCCCAAGGTGGGCGAGATGCCCGATCTGACGCTCGATTCCCAACAACCAGAAGAGCAGTGATCCGACAATGACAAGCCATCCCAAGGTGGAGGCTTTCATTTTCACGGGGATCACGAAAAAAATAAGTGCCGTGATCTGGAGATTTGGAAAGAGCGTGCCGAAACCAACGAGGAGGGCGCACACCGATCCGGAAGCCCCCACCAGATCCACGCTGCCAGGCGTTGCGAGGGTCTGGAGGATTCCCCCGAAGATGGCACCCCCGAAAAAGAGCAGCAGATAGCGGAGAGGTCCCAGCAACTCCTCAAGCAGTGGTCCGGTGAACCAGAGCGCAACCATATTCACAACAAGGTGCAACAGATTAGCGTGAAGAAAGGCATGCGTGACCAACAGCCACCATCCCCCACCCGCCAATCCCTCGCGATTTAAAGCCAGATAAGGAAACAGCGAACAATCAAAGAAGACCCGAAAAAGCGCCTCCGAAAGAAACATCGACAAATTGATCCCAAAGAGAATCGCTGTGACCGGAGAGCGACGCAGGCGTTCCATCGTCCTGGGAGGAGCAATCAACGCGACTTTGCTGCTGGCGCCAGAACAGAAAGCGCCGCCGGTCTGAGGGAAAAGGTCAACGGGAGATACCCGACCATTTCACCATCGAGTTCATAAGGGACCGGTTCTTTGGAAGAGAGTTCCAGGGAGGAGGTCTGGAAATACTCGACGTCCTTCAGCTCCGTATGTTGCCCCATCAGGATGGCATGCATGTAGCGAAGGAGATCCCAGGGGCTCTGGCTTTGGAAAACGAGAACATCCAGCAGTCCATCCATTGGTGATCCCTGTCGGAACATCGTGAATGGGCCGCCATAGAAACGACCATTCCCAAGCAAGACAAAGGATCCCGTTCTTATGGCACCATCATGACTTTTGAGCATGATGGGGGGGGGCGTTTGCCCCGCCACCTGCGCAAGCGAGAGAAGGTAACTCAGAGGACCGAGGGCCTTCTTCGATTCCCTCGTGGTTCGCCTCACCACCTCGGCATCGAGTCCCACGCCAGCCAACTGGACAAAACAGCGCTCAACTCCCTCAGCGAAACAGATGGGAAGGTCGAGATGGCGAACCTCACCATTCATGATGATCTCCCAGGCCTTAGGAAGAGCATTCAGCGGAATGCCAAGTTCGACGGCAAAAACATTCATGGTACCGACAGGGAGAATGCCCAGTGTCACATCCTTGCTCCCCGCAGCCATGATGCCGTTCATCACCTCGTTGATGGTGCCATCCCCTCCTGCGGCAACAATCGTTGAGAAACCTTCCGCAACGGCATTCCTCGCAATCTGCTCTGCATCTCCGGGCATGGTGCTCAGGCGCATTTCCACATTTCCGGAAATCTCGCGGATTCGTTCGGGGAGACGCCCTGCCTTGTCGCTATGGGCTGCCGGATTTAGGATGATCAGGAGATTCTTCACACTTCACAATTGCTGCAGGACACCTAAGTTGTTCGGGTGCGTCCGATTGCCAAGCCCTTTCTTTTCCTTGGGACGATTCTTTTCGGGATTTTCCTGCTCCTGTTCATTGCCGCGAATCTCTCACTTCAGCTTCCCGGCATGAAGGATCGAATCCGAAAGGCCTTAACGTCGGCTCTGGGAACTCCGGTCTCCTTTGAGAGGCTCTTCTTAAATCCCATTGGTGGCATCCGCCTCGGAGGAGTCGTCGTGAGCCCGAACGAGCATCTTATAAAGGCCTCCGCCGAGGCACTCACAATCTATCCCTCATGGGGTCAACTGCTGAAGGGGGAACTCTCGCTTGGAGCCATCTCGCTGGAACACCCACTAGCCACCGTGAGGATTGGATCCACAAGCTCTCCTACACTTCCTTCGCTTGCCGGTTCTTCTTTCCCGTCCCTATCTGACCAAGTCCCCTCCCCTATCCAAACTCCGCATCAGACCGATGCGGCAAAATCTACGGCCTCACCGGACCTTGCTGACTTGCTCCCCTGCCTTTCGATCTCTCATGGCGAGTTTTCGCTTCTCGATGCCAACTCTCATCCGGTTCTCCAGCTAAAAGACATTAAGACGCACGGGCATCAAGGAGTTCTGAATGTCATGGCGACAACGGCCATCATTAATGACTCTCTGATTCTTCACAATCTTGCAGCCGATGCCCAAGCTGATACGGAAGGATTATCCCTTTCACTTCAAAACATCTCCGCGACCATGGGAGAAGGTCGCTTCACCGGCACGCTCCGATGCGGACTGCCCCCAAAGTCACCTGATTATAGCGCCACCCTTCAACTCAACGGTGCCGCTTTAAGCAAACTCCTTGCCGACGCCTCCTTCGGACAACCCGCTGCTATGGGAAAGATTGATGGAGACCTCACCATTACAGGCACTGCCGGAAGCGGGGCGACGATGACCGGCAAGGGATCGCTACGCTGCAAAGAAGCCGTGATCGAACCAGTGGCTTTTTTGAAACAGATCGGCCAGTTGCTCAATGTGGACGAGTTGAAGCTCCTCAAACTCGCTGAAGGAAAATGCCTTTTCCGTATCGATGGCGGCCGCGTCGTGATTGATGAACTCTTTCTCCGCTCGGAGAACCTGATCCTATCCGCCAAGGGGCCTGTCCAGAGCACTGGCGAACTCGATTTGGAATCCAGGTTACTGTTTAATCAAAACCTCGCCGGACGACTTCACGGTCTCCTGGGATCACAGCTGACACCGGCTCCCGAACCTGGCTACTCCCAGGTGACCTTCCATGTGAAGGGGCCCGCCTCCAATCCAAGAACGGATCTTATCGAGCGTCTCACCGGCATTCATCTTGGTGGGAATCTGGGGGGATTGGGTGGCCTCCTGCAGGGACTTTTTGGAAAACCTGCCCCTCAGCCCCAGTCGCAACCTCAGGCACCATCGCCGGTACCGGCACATTAAGATCAAGGCATGCGTGTGATTGCAGGCTCGGCGGGAGGACTCTCTCTTCAGCCACCAGGTAAAAATACCAGGCCAACCATGGACCGGGTGCGAGGTGCCATCTTTTCTTCGCTTGGTGAGCGGGTCCCCGAGGCACGTGTTCTGGATCTCTTTGCTGGAAGCGGTGCACTCGGCATCGAGGCCCTCAGCAGAGGAGCATCTTCAGCCACCTTCGTGGAATCCCACGGGCCGACTGCAGGCCTGATCAGGAAGAATCTCCAATCGACCAAACTCGATCGACTTCCAGGAACCGTTCAGCAGATGGATGCCTTTCGCTTCCTGGATCTCTATGTTGAGGAGGAATTCGACCTGGTCTTTGCCGACCCACCCTATCTCAAAGATACAAGACCTTCGGCCGGTGACGTGACCAACCTGGCCGACATGCTCCTTGGTCATCCGAATCTGGGCAAGGCACTCGGTGCCGAAGGTCTCCTTATCCTGGAATGCGAGCGGAGACAGCCTCTCCCCTCCCTTGCGTCGCCGATCCCTTGGGAGATCCTCTCCGACCGGAGTTACGGCGAATCCCGCATCCTGATCCTGCGCCAACCCTCATGAGAAGGCTCACGCTCTTTCTCTACAATGTGCTTTTTGTTCCGATCCTGCTGATCCTTCTGCCAGGTTACCTCGTCCGCATCCGGAAACGGGGCGGGTATGGAAACAAGGCACTCCAGCGCTTCGGCATCTTCGATCAGGAAACTTCTCTCCGCATTGGCCGGAACAGAATCTGGATCCATGCAGTCAGCGTGGGAGAAGTCGGCGTCGCACTGAAATTTGCCACCGAGTTTCACGCACGGAATCCCCAGTCGAGATTCCTCATCAGCACCACGACCTCCACGGGGCTCACAATTCTCGAGAGATCCGCTTCCCAGTGGCTGGAGCCGATCGCCAATCCGATCGATCTTCCCATCATCACCTCCCGGCTTATCCGTCGCCTTCACCCCTCGGCACTCCTCATGGTGGAGGCCGACCTCTGGCCCAACCGCATCGCGGCCTGCAAAGAGCTTGGCATTCCCACCGCCCTTCTGAACGCACGCCTCTCACCACGATCCGAGAAGCGATTCCGTCTTACCCGTGCCTTCACGGCTCCCTTTTTCAACCAACTCGACCTCATCACCTTGACTGATCCCTCGGATGAGACTCGATGGATCTCGCTGGGGGTGCGGCGGGAACTACTCCACCTCACAGGCAACATCAAACACGACTCCAAGAACGGACCGAACATCTCCCGAAACAATGACCTCATCTTTCTGGCTGCAAGTACCCATGAGGGTGAGGAGAACGAAGTCGCCGCGGCATGGCTGACGTTGAACAAGGAATTTCCAAACCTTCGTCTGGTCATAACGCCCCGCCATGTGGAACGGCGTGAAAAAATCCGCGCTTCACTGAAAACTCTCGGAATCGACTGCCACCTCCGCTCCGAAGGGGGAGAGCTTACCCAGGAACCACTCCTGCTCGACACCACCGGAGAACTCAGCGCCTGGTACTCCAAAGCTACGATTGTCTTCGTCGGAAAGAGCCTTCCCTGCTCCATCAATCACGGAGGCCAGAACATGATCGAGCCTCTGCAAGCAGGTGCGCCCGCGCTCATCGGCCCGCATACCGCAAACTTCGAACCGCTCGCCACGCAGCTCTGCGAGGCGGGCGCCGCGATCCGAGTTGCAAACCGCGAAGAAATTGTAACCGCAACTCGACTCCTCCTAGCTCATGAGACTCAAAGAGCCTCGATGATAAGCTCGGCACAGCAAGTCCTCCAACCCCACCAAGACGCCACGGTTAGAAATTGTGTTTTAGTGGAAGGATTGATGAACGAATTCACGCCTCATCATTCATAATTCACCCTTCGTACTTTTTCACTCTCTACTCCTCGCTTCCTTCCCAGAAGAGGCGAGCGGCTCGGGACCAATCGCGTTCGGCGACCCTTGCACGGGAGGCTACGCCCATCCGTTTGCGGAGCTCTTCATCCTCGACCAACTGCCTGACCGCGGAGGTGAGCGCATCAAGATCGAGTCCCTTGGTGACCCTTCCGTCGATTCCCTCCTCAACAAGGTCCTTCGGACCTCCGATATCCGACACGATGACCGGAAGCCCACTCGCCTGGGCCTCGATAACCACGTTGCCGAAGGTGTCGGTTGTGCTTGGAAAAACAAAAAAATCGGCCGAGGCATAGGCACTGGCCAATTCCTCCTTGTGGAGGCTTCCCGTGTAGATTCCCTCGGGCAGCAACTCCTTCATCATGGGAGCATACGGGCCATCGCCAACGATCAGAGGCCTGACTTTTACTCCGGCAGCCAGCAGACGACGGCAGGCGGCGGCAAAGAGATCGAGATTCTTCTCACGCGAGACACGCCCCACATAGAGAGCTCCTACCTCACCATCACGTAATCCCCGCTTTTTCCAGAAATCAGGCTTTCTTTTCTCAGGATGGAAGAGGCCTGTGTCGAGCCCGCGGGGAAGAATCTTGAGTTTCTCGGGAGCGATACCACGATCAATCCAGCATTGGCGATAGTGGTCGGAGTTCACATAGACGGTATCGAGCTGTGAGTAGAACCAGTGCATGTAGTTCCAGGTCAGCGACTCCATCAGTCCATCCTCGGTGAGGATGCGGACATACTCTGGAAAGTCGGTGTGGTAGATGCCTGCCGTGGGAAGACCAAGCACGCGCGCCGCGCCAAGGGCCGCCAATCCCACAGGGCCCGGAGTGCTGATGATGACCTCTGTGAAATTTCCGGTCTGCAGATGATCGATGATCTGAAGCAAGGGTGGAAAACTCAGCTTCTGAAGTTCGTATTCCGGCAACGCAAACTCTCCGATCGGAGGGAAATTCTTGAGAGGGATGCCGGGGACATCAACCTCGTGGCGGGAGACCATCACCTCAACCCCTTTGCCATTGGCTGCGATTGCAGCGCTCATTTTTTGGATTGTTGTGGAGACGCCGTTCACGTCGTCAAGCGTGTCAGTGAACCATGCTCGACGATTATTGGATAACTCAGGGGCGATGGTTCCCCGCATTGCAAGGGAGACCTCTCTGAGACGGTGACGCGGAGGAGTGCGGAACGCGTACAAATAAGGGCTGAGCAGTGCCACCAGAGGAATGACCGGCCCCACCATCTGGATGCTCTCGAGGAATCGCCCGTCGAGCAACTGCTCGAGGAACTGCATCGTGAGTCGGTAGGCTAGCCGGCTCGCCATCATGTTCGCCATGAGGAAAGCCCTGCGACTGGTATCCTCGACCCCCTCGAGTTCCTTGTTTAGCTCCGCTCTCATCGCCGGTTCGTTCAAGGCGCCGGAAAGCTCCTTCCAGAGCGAGCGTGGACCAGGATTGGCAAGCTCGAAGATCTTCCCACTCGCGATCCCTTGTGCAAGAAAGGCCAATTTCTCACCCGGAGAGAAGACCGTCGGATCCTTCCCCTCCATGAAGCGGTCAAAGGCCTTCTCAACAAGACGGATCGTTGGAGAGGCTGCGTGTCCCTCCAGACGCTTCTTGGCATAGGAAAAGGCAACCTGATAGGTGTCGAGCGCCGCACGAAGGGGATTGCCCGAGTCCCCGCGAGGTTCGCAACGCCCCTCCCTGATATGGCGAAGAAGATGAATAGCATCGGGGGCTCCTGGGGTCTCCGTGTAAGTCTTGCCGGGAATTGTCCCCCCATGATCATCCGATCCACCCACCCAGACTTTGCGCCACGGCTCCTCATGCGTCGGTTGCAGCCCGGTCAACAGAGTGAACCGCTCGATATCGGAGGATGTCAGCTCGAAAAGATAGCGGGTTACTCCTCCAAGAAAGGCCCCGTCACTCCCGTTGATTCCCTCGAAGGTCCGAAAGAGCAACGCCAGCTTCATCAGGTGGACGGGCCTTAACTTATGGGAGAGTCCATGGAGGCTTTGCGCCACCCCATGAGCGAGGTCATTCTGAACAAGGTACTGCTGGAGTTCGTAGATATTGGCCTTGAGCGCCTGGATTTCCGCGTGCTGGCCCTCCGTGATCCCCCAGACAAGAATCGAGACACGGCAACCATCCTCCGGGAAGACGGCGGTCACCGACTCGCTGATAAAGACCCCGCGCAGATGAGCTACTTCCAGACATCCCTCGATCGAGTCATCATCGGTGAAGGTGAAGAAGTCCATCTTTGCCCGGCGCAATTTCTCAAGAAGGAGAAGCGGATCGGAAACACTGGCCGGCACGTTCAATCTTCGGAGCAGCCACTCGGGAGAGCGGAGGCTGTGACGGGTATGGAGATGAAGATCGACGAGTGCCATGGAATGCTTAAACGCTTTAATGCCCGCTCACACGCCATTGGTCGAGCCATCTTGCATAAGTTGTCACTTGGCGAGTCGCCGCTGCCTTACGGATACAGGAGAGCGCATGGTCGCGGATCGACTGATGATCCCAATCGGGGGGATGAAGTCCGATCCTTAGCAAGGGGCTTTCATTCAAGGCGTAAAAAAGCGCCTCATTCCAGAGCAGACTGACTCCGCGACGCCAAGGGGCTCTCACGCTGTAGACCATGCTGCGGGCAGGAAATGAGCAGCCATTCTTGCAATCAATCACCTCACCGATCCGGGTCGTGTAGTCGAATCCCTCATCCCTGACCGCCATCTCGGCTTGCTCCCCAAGCAGCCATGCAGGGGCGATGAATCCCGTGGGAGTGATGCCAAATGCCGCTAGAGCAGCGTTGCCCTGAAGGAGGAGCGACGAAGCCTCCTCTCGCGAAAGATCATAGAACTCCCCCTCGCCGGCAGTGTAGGAGCGGGTGATCATTTGCGTCGCCAAACCCTCACCTTTCTTCGTCGGCCTGAGATGATAAAATCCATGCAGTACCGCCTCATGCCCTTGGTCTCCTTGCCCGCTTCCCTCCCGAGTGGCTTCACGAAGCCACTCTCCGAATTCTGGATCAGCATCGATTCTTCCTTTGTGATGATGGTCCGGAATCACCAGCAAAGAAGTCACAGGTACCCCCGCAGCCTTGAGATCCTCTATCATCGCGACAACCCGTGTCTTCGTGACAGTTGAGACATCGTGAATCGAGACCACCAGCGAGGGAACCAAGGCACTTCCCTCTCCTAAAGAAGACTTCGAGGCATGAACTTGGGATGGTGCAGTTTGCATTGGCCGCAGGGTGTGTTATCTGATGTAGTCAAGAGCTTCACGCAATGCCAGACGAGACACCCGATTCACCAAACAGCAACTCCTCCAAGCCGAAGCGCCCACCTGGCGCTCCCGAACCTCAGTTCAACTGGCGCGGCCTGCTCCTTTTTGCCATTGCATTCGCTCTTATTGGGGGCGCCTTCCTGTTCCGCGGCTCCAGCATGGTCGCCACGGACGAGATCACACTGCCGAAGTTTGAAAGCCTCCTGAAGGAGGGTAAGATCATCTCCACGCAGGACAAGCCGATGGCCCTGGTGATCGAGGAGGGACGCAACACCCAGTACCTTTCCGGCTATTACCGGAAGAAAGCGGTTCCTCCAGCTACTGAGGAGATTCCTACCCCCTTCAAGACCTCCGTCTACATGCCCTTCAATGGCACGACACTGGAGAAGGAACTAGCAGCCGCAGGAATTACCCCTGACGTCCGTCCCGAGTCGAACATGGTGGCTTCCACCATCCTGAACATCCTGCCGATCGCACTCTTTCTTGTTGTTCTTTATTTCTTCTTCCGTTCCCAGATCAAGATGGCGGGTCGCGGTGCCATGAACTTCGGCAAGAGCAAGGCCAAGATGCTCGCCAAGGAAAAAAATAAGATCACCTTCAAGGATGTTGCCGGCGTCGAAGAGGCCAAGGACGAGGTTCAGGAACTCGTTGAATTCCTCAAAGACCCGAAGAAATTCCAGAAACTCGGTGGTCGCATCCCTAAGGGGGTCCTCATGATCGGCTCTCCGGGAACGGGAAAGACCCTGCTCGCTCGCGCTATTGCCGGGGAGGCAGATGTCCCGTTCTTCAACATCAGCGGCTCTGACTTTGTCGAAATGTTCGTCGGTGTCGGTGCCTCACGTGTCCGCGACATGTTCGAGCAGGGGCGTAAGAATGCCCCCTGCCTGATCTTCATCGACGAAATCGATGCCGTAGGACGTCACCGTGGCCATGGAGTCGGCGGCGGCCATGACGAGCGTGAGCAGACGCTGAACCAGCTTCTGGTCGAGATGGATGGATTTGACGCACAGGATGGCGTCATCATCATCGCTGCGACGAATCGCCCCGACGTCCTTGATCCCGCACTCCTGCGACCCGGTCGTTTCGATCGTCAAGTGACCGTTAGCCTCCCCGATGTGAAGGGCCGCGAAGAGATCCTCCGCGTCCACGCCAGGAAGGTGAAACTCTCCGAATCGGTGGATCTCAGCCTGATCGCAAGAGGCACCCCGGGGTACTCCGGAGCGGAACTTGCGAACGTCCTCAATGAGGCCGCTCTCATGGCTGCCCGCAAGGGACAGGTTGCAATCGAACAACCTGATCTCGAAGAGGCTCGCGACAAGGTCCGCTGGGGTAAGGAACGCCGTAGTATGGCGATGAGCGAAAAGGAAAAAACCTCCACCGCTTGGCATGAGGCAGGCCACGCACTCCTCAACGTGGTGGTCGACCACAACCATCCTCTCCACAAGGTCACCATTATCCCGCGCGGTCAGTACCTCGGTGCCACCATGTACCTTCCCGAAGGTGATAAGTACGCCACACAGCGCAAGGAGGCCCTCGCCATGCTCATCATGACCATGGGAGGTCGTATCGCCGAAGAGATGTTCACCGGAGATGTCTCCAACGGGGCTTCCGGGGATATCGCCCAAGCTACCAAACTCGCGCGACGCATGGTCTGCGAGTGGGGAATGAGCAACCTCGGCATGATCCGCTTTAGCGATGAGAACGAAATGGTCTTCATGGGTCGTGACGCCGGTCGCTCACGCGAATACAGCGAATCCACCGCTCAGCAGATCGACAGCGAGGTCAAGCGCCTCATCGACGATGCCTACCGCCAAGCAACCGAGATCCTTGAGGCACAGAAAGAGAAGGTAAAACTGATCGCCCATGCCCTTTTGGAATTCGAAACACTCGAAGGATCACAGGTTGAGGATCTGATTAATCTCGGCTACATGCGCAATCCCCCGGTGATTGCTCAGAAGCCTCCTCCACTCCCGCCACCTCCTTCCAACACTCCTTCCGCAGAAGTGAGCAAGCCAACCGAACCCGACTACCCTGCAGGTGGCCTGGCAGCTCCGGTTCCGGCTTGAAATCACTTCATCACCGCAGCAGGATCTGCGTCATGAAACGCCATCTCCCCCTCCTGTCACTCCTAGGCCTTATCGGCACAGCAGTTTCTGCCTCAGCCCACCCTGCCCAGTTTCACGCCATGGATCCGGGCGGAGCGGCTCAGGCTGGCTTCCTTCATCCTTTGACCGGCCTGGACCATTTTCTTGTGATGGTCGCCGTGGGCCTCTGGGCTGTTCAGATTGGCGGGCGCGCCCTCTGGCTTCTCCCATGCTCTTTCGTTGCCTCCATGATGCTTGGTGGAACCCTGGGTCTCGGCCTCTGTGGGGTTCATCAGGCTTTCATTGAGCATGGCATCCTCGCTTCGATCGTTCTTCTTGGGGTGGCTCTTGGCATGGCGTGGCGCCCATCCGTTGTGGTCTCCGCACTTTGCGTTGGAGCTGCAGGACTCTGTCATGGGTACGCCCATGGATCGGAAATGCCATCAGGCGCCTTCCCCCTCATGTTTTTTGTCGGCATGGTGGCCGCCACTTCGCTTCTTCATGCCTTCGGTATCGGCGGAGGATTACTCCTGAACAAGAATCCTAAAATCGCCGATGCAGTTCGTGTAACAGGTCTGCTCTTGATTGCTTTTGCGGTCTACGACTTCTGTTTCCTGGTTTAAATCCTGGGAGCTCCCTAGGGACACTCGCTTCATCCCGTCCCTTAACGGACTTTCCCTTTCGGGGAGGTATCCGTAGAGTGACGTCTCACTCATGAAGGGAAATCCACTGCTCCGATTCGCCGTCGTCCTGTTTGTGCTAGCAGCGGTACTCTGGCCAGTTTGCCGCCTGACGTTGCACAAGAATCCTACACTGACATCGGGACCACTCACCAACTCAACGGTTACCAGCGCCTCGCCGACCACGGATAACTCCTCTGAGTCCTCTGCCTCTAACTCCGCCTTGGGCTCGGCTAAAAGGCCTACATTGAGAGCGACCTTGCTCCTCCACGCGGCCCCCTCCCCGCAGCATTGCCTGATCTCTCAGTCCGGAAAGAATCTTCTTACCGAGAAGGACCAGATCTCTCCGGGCGAATATCGGACCGCCGTTGAGATCACCAAAGGGGACGATCTACTGATCTCCGCTGATTGGGGAGATGAGGAACCCCACGCACTTCGTCTTGAGGTGCTCGTTCATGGCTATCAAGCACCCCTCGAGAAGAGCTTCTGGGGCCAGAAAACCGTGGAGGATACTCTTCCGATTCCCGAGTCCTTTCTCCCATGAGTATCACTCTCCAAGATCGCCAGCAGATGCTCTGCATCGAGGACCTGACAGTCAGTTATCACCGGGTTCCTGCCATCCATCACCTCTCACTCTCAATGGGTTCGGGACATTGTGTCGGTCTGTTCGGCCCGAATGGTGCGGGCAAGTCGACTCTTCTGAAGTCCATTGCCGGATTGTTGAAGCCTGAGACGGGTCAGATCCTCATTGAAGGCATCCCTCTCGAGAAAGCGGCCTCCCTCATCGCCTACCTGCCCCAGCGCGAATCGGTGGATTGGGATTTTCCGGTGACAGTGCGCGGACTTGTCGAGATGGGACGCTACCATCAGGTTGGTCTTTTAGGATCGTTTACTCAACGCGATCGGAGGGCTGTAGATGAGGCGCTTGAACTCTTCAATCTGACACCATTGGCCCGCCGCCAGATCAAGGAACTCTCCGGTGGCCAACAACAACGTGCTTTCCTCGCGCGCGCCTGGGCTCAGGAGGCAGACCTCTATCTTCTCGACGAGCCGTTCGGAGGGCTCGACCGGACAAGCGCAACGGCTTTGTCATCCGCACTGCGAACCCTTCGTGAGCGAGGCAAACTCCTGCTCGTCTCACACCACGCCCTGGCTGAGGCAGAGTCACTCTTCGACTCGGCCATCCTGCTCAATGGTGAGTTGGTAGCCTGCGGTCTTACTGCCGAGGCACTCTCGCCCCAAAACCTTGAGTGCGCCTATGGCACCGCGGTCTACTCCGGCACTCACCACCATTCCTGACGATGACTTGGTTTTCCCATCTCTTTACCTCGTTGCTGGAACCTTTTGGTTATTCCTTCATGCAGCGTGCACTGCTCTCCTGCGCATTGATCGGCTTTACGAATGGATTCCTCGGGACCTTCATCATCCTGAGGCGCCAGGCTTTGCTTGCTGACGCTCTCTCCCACTCCCTTCTGCCGGGCCTTGCTCTCGCAGCAATGATCGTCGGACTCTCTCCGGGAGGACTTCTTCTTGGAGGATTGCTTGCAGCTCTCTTCGTGGCACTGGGGGCACAGGTCATGGCCAGAAACTCGCGTCTCAAGGAAGAGACCGCCGTCGCCTCGCTCTATATCATCGCCTTTGCACTTGGCATCGTCTTGATCCGTTTTGCCAAGGTGAAAGTCGATCTGACCCACTTCCTCTTTGGCAATATCTTGGGCGTCGGTAACGGTGATCTCTGGATCGCCTATGGTGCCGCCTTTCTGACGCTTGGAACGCTTGTGCTCTTCCAACGTCCGCTCCTTCTGACCCTGTTCGATGCCGCCGTGGCGCAGGCCTCGGGTATCCGGGTCAAGTGGGTTGAGACAGGCCTGCTGGCACTGACTGTTCTTGGTCTGGTCGCCTCACTCCAGGCTGTGGGTGTCCTCCTCTCGCTGGGACTCCTGATCATTCCGGCAGCCACGGCCTACCTGCTCACCGATTCATTTAATAAAATGCTCTGGGGAGGTGCTTTTCTCGGAATGATTTGCGCCGTCGGAGGACTCTTTCTCTCCTTCTTTGCCAATATTCCTTCTGGCCCCTGCATCGTGATGCTCATGGCCGTTTTTCTGGGAGCAGCATATCTCTTTTCACCCCGTTACGGAGTCTTCTTCAAACTCATCAGAGGTCGCCACTACCATGAGGAATCCTTGGAACGATGGGAGGGCCATCAGGGGCATGACCATCAGGTTCCGGATAAGAATTCGTAAAAGGAATCTAAGCAATGGGCGCATCGTCACTTTCCTCTCCCTCCGCACCAATCGGTGTTTTTGACTCCGGAATCGGTGGACTCACCGTTGTTGCAGAGCTCCGCCGCGCTCTTCCTCACGAGCGAATCCTCTACGTCGGCGATACGGCACGCGTTCCCTATGGAGGCAAGAGCGCGGAGACCGTGACACGCTACAGTCGTGAAATCTCGGACCTGCTGGTCTCCGAGGGGGCGAAGATGATCGTCGTGGCCTGCAATACGGCCTCCGCTCTTGCAGTCCCCTCCATAGCCCTCGATTACCCCGTTCCAATGATCGGCGTTCTTGAACCGGGAGCTGCCGCTGCCGTGAAGGCGACGCGCAGCGGAAAGATCGGTGTGATTGGAACACGGGCCACCATTGCCAGTGAGGCCTATAAGAAAGAGATTAGACGACTCAATCCGGCACTCTCCGTGGATGCCATTGCATGCCCTCTTCTGGTTCCCCTGATCGAGGAGGGACTGCTTGATGACGAGATCACCCAGGCAGTCCTGCGTCGCTACCTCTCCCCGATGCTTGCCGAAGGCATCGACACATTGGTCCTCGGCTGCACCCACTATCCGCTACTGAAGCAAGCAATACATAGCATCTGCGGTTCCGACATAGCACTTGTCGATTCCGCGGAAAATTGTGCATTAGCCGTCAAGGAACTCTTGAAACCAAACCCAAGTGAAGACTCTTCAGACTCCTCCTTGTCTGACTCCTCTCCTCGGCTCGACATTCTGCTCACGGATTCGTCCGAAGGTTTCCTGAGGATCGCCGAGAAGTCACTCGGTCTCTCCATCGACTCGCTCGCCGTGAGAAGAGTCGGCAATTAGAGAATCTTTAACAATACCAAGATCCTGCCATGACACGAAAACAACGCGTAGAGGAACTACTCCGTGAACTTCCCCAGATCTATCCCGATGCCCACTGCGAGCTTGATTTCAAGAACCCGCTGGAACTTCTCGTCGCCACGATCCTCTCGGCACAGTGTACCGACGTTCGAGTTAACATGGTGACCAAAGTGCTCTTCAAACGCTGCAAGACGGCCAAGGACTACTCTGACATCTCGCAGGAAGAACTTGAGGGGATCGTCCGCTCCACAGGCTTTTACAGAAACAAAGCCAAGTCACTCCGCGGCATGGGGACAGCGCTCGTAGAGCGCCACGCTGGAGAAGTCCCATCCAGCATGGAGGAGCTTTCCGCCATTCCCGGAGCGGGACGCAAGACCGCCAATGTCGTCCTGGGAAACGCCTTTGACATCAATGAGGGGGTCGTCGTCGACACCCATGTCGGCCGCCTCTCCCTGCGACTAGGCCTCACATCAAATAGTGATCCCGTGAAGGTGGAGCAGGATCTCATGAAGCTCTGCCCTCAGGAGCAATGGACTCTCCTCTCCCACTGGCTCATCTGGCATGGACGCCGTCGCTGCAAGGCACGCAATCCCGACTGTAAGGAATGCGAATTCCGAGACCTCTGCCCGAGCGTCGACCATCCCGATCGCTATCTTAAAAAATAATCCCTTCTACTCCCATCCTCAATTCCCCATGAAAAAATTCATCATCCGCTCGCTGATCACTGCACTGATTCTCTTCATCGCGGCGCTCTGTTATCTTTTCCTCTCGCTCAACACCCTGGTGAAAAAGGCCATCGAGACTGTCGGCCCAACCATCACCAAGACCCATGTCAGTCTCGCTTCGGCCAATCTCTCTCCCTTCTCGGGAAGTGGCAAGCTAAGCGGCTTTGTCATTGGTAACCCAGAGGGGTTCGAGGGTCCCTACGCCCTGAAGCTTGGGAGCATCGCAGTCAGCGTTGACAAATCGACCCTCCTTAAGGAGACCATCGTCGTGAACTCGATTTTCATCCGTAATCCCGCAGTTGCCCTTATCGGAACTCCCTTCGGTAATAACCTTGGAAAACTGCTCCAGAACATCAAATCGGGATCCTCATCAAAATCAAAAGAAGAATCCTCCTCTTCTGGAACATCCAAGAAATTCATCGTGAAAGAAGTCGTGATCTCGGGCGCCAAGGTGGATGTGGCAGCCAGTGCCTTGGATCAGAAGATCCAGCAA
>CAIPWR010000031.1 GCA_903868795.1 uncultured Spartobacteria bacterium
ACAGAACCTTCCAGCTTTTGAGTGTTCATCCGTTTGAGAAGGTGCCTATCCATGAACTACTTACAGAAGAAGACCTCAAATCTTATATGCCTCAAAAAAATAACCAATTGATGCTGTGGGACTTATAACCGGACGCTAGTGTTTTAACCTGCATTCACTACTTCCCACCCTCTTCGCCTTTTTCATCCGGGGATTGTTCGATCATCTTCTTTAGGACTTCGGACATGTCCTCCACTTCATTCCAGACTTCGCCGGTGGCATAAATGGGAGCTTTCTGCTGAGCGGCCATCGCAAGGCAGTCACTAGGACGGGCATCCAGTTCCACTACCTTGCGTTGTTGGAGTTCATTCTCCGCGGTCATGATCATCCGTCCGTAGTAGGTCGCTCCCTTGAGGTCATTGATGATTACTCGCTCCACCTTCGCTCCGAAACCCGCGAGCATCATTCCCATGAGGTCATGGGTGAGTGGACGCTCATGCTTTGTTTCCCGGATCATCATGCTGATGGCATTACCGACCAAGGGGTCGACATAGATGACAAAAACCTTCTCCTCATTACCGAGAAACACGGCGCTTCCGCTGGTCGTTGGGAGGACGGCCTTAATCCCGATCTCGACGACATCCTTAGGGCTCATTTGGCTCATGGGTAGACTATGTTCCAGAATGTGACGTCGTGCATCTATGCAATTGTGCTTATTGTCCGTTGCGACTGCCATCCGCATATTCGGCATGAACGATTCCCCGGCTTTTGTATTCGGCCGAGGTGACCAGATAATGGTCGGCCCAGGAGCCTAGTCCTTCCTGCTCTTCGGCAGTCAGAGTGCGAACGATTCTGGCTGGTGATCCTACGACCATTGAACCCGGAGGAATGATGGTATTCATCAGGACTGTGGCGTGCGCTCCGACAAGGCATCGTTCCCCGATGACGGCGCCATCCAGGATGATCGCTCCCATGCCGATCAGTGACTCGTCGCCGATCGTGCAGGCATGGACGATGGCACCATGCCCGATAGTCACACGCCTCCCGACCGTGACGCCATGGCCCGTGGCGACATGGATCACGGCATTGTCCTGCACATTGCTCTCCTCCCCGATCTCGATCGGGGCGATGTCACCGCGAAGCGATGCCGATGGCCAGACGCTGGCCCGCGCGCCCAAGTGAACCGCTCCGGCGATGAAGGCTCCCGGCGCAACATAGGCTTCGGAGTGGACAACCGGGGTCTGATTCATGTGCTCCTTAACGATTTTCTTGAAGTAGTCAAGGTGTTCCGGATGGCGAAGGTCGCCCCTAGGGTCGTCTACGGGTTGAGTGTTCATGAGGTTTTTTTATGATTTTCTCACAATGGGAGTTGACAGCAAGAGAGGGTTTTTTTTGGATCGTGAGTGTCACACGACACAACCAAACATACAACCCAACCCAACAATCCATGAGCAGCAAAGTACACCTCGTTGAATCCGTCCAGAAGGCCCTCGGCAAAGACACCTCCAAGGCCCACGCAGAAAAAGTCGTCGCCGCCGTCATCGACAGCGTCAAGGCCCTCGTCAAGAAGCACAAGAGCCTTCAGTTGATAGGCTTCGGTACGTTCAAGGTTGTCAATCGCAAGGCCCGCAAGGGAATCAACCCTAAGACCGGCAAGGCTATCCAGATCAAGGCTTCGAAGAGCGTTCGCCTGACCCCTGGTAAGGCTTTCAAGCAGTCTCTCTAAGTTTTTAAAGGGTTTCCCCCCGCCCGAGAAAACCCGTTATGCCGTTTGGCATAACGGGTTTTCTCATTTCTCTGGTGTATCGGTTCAGCTATGATGGAAGTTCCATGAAATCACCACTCGTTGTCTCAGTCACCGGCGCCGCCGGACAAATCGGCTACTCACTCCTTCCCCGCATCGCTTCCGGTCAGGTCTTTGGATATGACCAACCGATCTCCCTCCGCCTCATCGAGATTGAACCGGGCATGAAAGCGCTTGCCGGCGTGGTGATGGAACTCAATGACTGCGCTTTCCCTCTGCTCGAATCCATCGAGGCTACTTCCGATCTTGATCACGGTTTTACAGGCACCAATTGGGCACTGCTCGTCGGTAGCGTGCCCCGCAAGGCCGGTATGGAGCGAAAGGATCTCCTCGGCATCAACGGGAAGATCTTTATCGGCCAAGGGCAGGCCATCGAGAGGAATGCCGCTACGGACGTCAATGTCCTCGTGGTTGGCAATCCCTGCAACACAAACTGCCTGATTGCCATGAAGAATGCCCCTTCCATTCCCGAGGATCGCTGGCATGCGATGACTCGTCTCGACGAGAATCGTGCCAAGAGCGCCTTGGCAGAGAAAGCCGGTTGCCACAACCGTGACATCACAAAACTTGCCATATGGGGTAATCACTCCAGCACACTCTATCCTGATTTCGAGAATGCCCTCATCAACGGAGACCCCGTGGGCAAGTACATCCCTGACCGTGCCTGGCTTGAAGGGGATTTCATCAAGGATGTCCAGCAGCGTGGTGCTGCGATCATTGCCGCCCGGGGGCTCTCGTCCGCCGCCTCTGCCGCGCATGCCGCCATCGAGACCGTCCAATCACTTCGTGAGGTGACTCCAACGGATGATTGGCACAGTGTTGCCGTTGCTTCCAATGGATCTTATGGCGTCGAGAAAGGTCTGATTTGTTCCTTCCCTATCCGTTCCAACGGTACGGCGGCATCCATCGTCGAGGGAGTTGATCTCGGTGAGTTCGGCAAGGCCAAGTTCCAACTCTCCCTCAACGAACTTCTTGAGGAGAAGGCGATGGTTTCCGATCTCCTGCCGAAATAAATAAGGTAGATAGGCTGAAGACTTTTAGATTGATAGGAAAATGCTGGGGGCTCAGCCCCTGGCATATCACTTCGGTTTCAAGCCCTCTGCTTCTAAATCCTTCTTAACAGCCTTCCGTCTAAACAGCTAAACACCTCCTCTTCCATGTCCCACTCTATACCCGCGGCCGATCTGGCCACTCACCGCACCGAGACCGACTCCATGGGGGAGATCCCCGTGCCCCATGACCGGTACTATGGTGCCCAGACTGCGCGTTCGCTGATTCATTTCGACATCGGCAACGATACCAAGCCCCCGGAGTTGATCCGCGCCTTGGGTCAGCTCAAGAAAGCATGTGCCCTCGCCAATAGGGACCTCGGCAAACTGAGCGTGGACAAGAGTGATCTCATCGTACGTGCCGCCGATGAGGTGATTGCAGGCAAGCTCAACGAGCACTTCCCGCTTCGTATCTGGCAGACCGGAAGTGGTACCCAGAGCAATATGAACGCCAATGAGGTGATTTCCAACCGCGCCATTGAGATGGCCGGCGGGGAGATGGGCTCGAAGAAGCCGATTCACCCGAACGATGACGTGAATATGTCGCAGTCCTCGAATGACACCTTCCCGACAGCGATGAATATCGCGGCCGTCACGGTAGTTCGGGAACGACTTCTGCCTGCAGTACAGGAATTAAGAGTCGCCCTGCATGCCAAGGCTGCGGAGTTCGCCGATATCATCAAGATCGGGCGTACCCACCTGCAGGATGCCACGCCGATCACATTGGGTCAGGAATTCTCAGGCTATGTGGCCATGCTTGATGCTGATCTGATTCGAGTGACCGAGAGTTTGCCTGGACTTGAGTCTCTAGCGATCGGAGGCACAGCAGTCGGTACCGGCTTGAACTCCCACCCGAAGTTCGGTGAAACCGCCGCTGCACACATTGCTCAGATCACGGGCTATCCCTTTGTCTCTGCTGAAAACAAATTCATGGCTCTCTCCTCACACGGGGAGTTTGTCTTTGCCAGTGGTGCCCTTAAGTCACTTGCCACTTCGCTGATGAAGATCGCCAATGACTTGCGATGGTTGGCCTCGGGGCCCCGCTGTGGATTGGGTGAACTCTCCCTGCCTGAAAATGAGCCAGGCTCCTCCATCATGCCAGGCAAGGTCAACCCTACCCAGTGCGAGGCCGTCACCATGGTGGCTGTTCAGGTCATGGGTAATGATACGGCGATTGGAATTGCTGCATCCCAAGGGAACTTTGAATTGAATGTGTTTAAACCGGTCATCATCCACAATTTCCTCCACTCGGTGCGTCTGCTTGCGGATGCCTGCCACTCTTTCAGGGAGCACTGCGTTGTTGGAATTGAGGCAAATCGTGCTGTGATCGATGGCTATGTCCGGAATTCTCTGATGCTGGTCACAGCTCTGAATCCCCATATCGGTTATGATAAGGCCGCTCAGATTGCTAAGAAGGCCCATAAGGACCATTCCAGCCTCAAGGAGTCAGCAGTTGCGCTCGGTTATTTGAGCCCTGAGCAGTTTGATGAGTGGGTGGTGGCTGCAAACATGACCCACCCCTGAGGCGGCAATTCAACCGCCGCTGACTTGCTTATCTACCGATCGCGAGCTTCGCCATCAGGTCGGTCGTCATCGATTCTAACTCAATGGAGACTACTTCGACGCGTCGGGTGAAGTAGTTGTAGGCAACCAGATTCGGAACGGCGACTCCAAGACCAACGATCGTGCAGTTCAAAGCCTCGGAGATGCCGTTGGCAACCAACTGGGGATCCCCGCTTGCGCCGATGTTTCCAAAGATACCGACAAGTCCTGACAGGGTTCCGAGCAACCCGAGGAGTGGGGAGATTCCGGTCGTGATCTCCAGGAAGACAAGTCCTGATTCGAGTCGGGAGATTTCATGACGAGCTCGTGTTTGCACTGCATCGAGGATCTCGGCACGGGTCCAGTCCCTGTGCTGTAGGACGCTCAACAGCACTCGTGACAGTGGGGAGGGCTCCCTGAGAAGAAACTTCTGAAGATTCTCGGTTTGGGCTCCTCCTTTGAATCCATCCAAGGCCTTTATGACATCGGGCGGTAGCGCTCGGTCCATCTTGATGATGAGAGCTCTTTGGAGAATCACGGCCAGCGAGAAAATCGAAAGGAGGAGAAGAACAGCCATGAAGAAGCCGCCTTTGACGAAGAACTGCACAAAGCCGGGCATCGCGGCAAGGAAGGGGTATAAATTCATGCGGTGAAACTTAGTAAACGGTGAAGCTGTAGTCGATTTCCAAGACCCCATTTTGGAGTGTTCTGGCAACGTCGGGAGGAATCGGTGGCAACTTGGCGTCCATGATCGAGCGAAGACTGCAATCCGTCAAAGACTCATTCCCATTGCTGGAAATGACATGGAGCCCGCTGACCTTGCCGCTCGAACTCACTTTGAAGCTGACGTCGACAGTCCCGATGCTGAGAAGGCCCATGCGCTCATCCACATAGTAGTACCACCTGGAACCGATGGCATCCGCGACTCCTTTGCGATAACGACCCAGCGGTGTTGCCTCGGCGGCAACGGAGGAGCGTCCGCGGTTGGAGATATTCCCACGAATTACCGTTTGGCGCGTCTCGGGTTGGTAACCCTTTGAGGATCCTTGAGATCCAGGGGCGGAGGACTGACGGAGAGGGGATGACGATATGGTTTGTGGCAATGATTTCTCGGGTGTCTGTGATGATTGCGTTGAGGTCACCGGTGGGGGCTCGGGCGGTTCGATCAGTTTGATATTGTTGGGAAGGGGCGTGCTGCTTGGGGTTGGCTGGGGACTCGGGGTAGCGAGGGGAGTTGGGTAGGGAGTTTCTTTGGGCTTGGGGGAAGGAGACTCATGCGGCTTTTGCTCAGACTTGCTTTGTTGGGCGGGATTGGAGGGGGGGGACACGGGCTGCGGGGGGAGGGGATTCCCTGCAGAGGTAGCCGGTTTTTCGCCGGGAGCGAACTTCTGGTTCTGCAATTCCAAGGCTGGCTGGGCAATGCCTTGTTGTGAAGGAAGGGGAAGGACTCCCTCGGGAGGTTGTTCACTAGCGGCTTTGCTGTTTTGATCGGATTGGAAAAGCGAGTTTTGCGGTGCTTTTTCGGTGACTTCCTTTGCCTCGATGAAAGGTCGTTCGTTCTTGGGAGGAGGAGTCAGTTCAAGAGTCACCTCGGGAGGAGGCAGGTTTTTTAGGGCCTCTTTTGTGAGTAGATTTCTGGCAAAAAGAACCGCCAGAAAAATAATCAGTGTGGCATGGATCAGGCACGAAAGAATCAGGAAGAAGGGAAACCCCTTTTTCCTGCCTGCTCGCCTTTGCTGCGTGGAGGCGCGTTGTTCCGTGCCTGTCGTCATGAAACGGTGCTGAGATGGGGCGGAGGGGATGCTATTCGGCCGATGGTGGTAGTGGCTCGCTTGGGGGTCGATCCAAGAGATTTCTGAATTCCGTGGGAAATCTTTAGATTTCCCGTGCGCGCCTGATGGAACAGGTATTGCTGGATGTACCCGGCATAGGGGCCTAGGAGCTTTTCTCCATAACGCTCCAACTCGACGGGAGTCAGTTTTTTTGAGCGTGGAGAGCGGAAAGAGCTAAGAATCCTGCCGATCCAGACATCCACGGGAACTGCCTCCAGTCGTCCGTAGGAAAAGAGAAGAATGCAGTTGGCAACTTTTCTTCCAATACCGGGAAGAGAGCAGAGGGCTTCTCTTGCTTCGTCCGTGTTCATTTTGACAAGTGCCTCCGGATCAAATGTTCCCTCGGCGATGAGTCGCGCTGTTGCTAGAAGCCCCTTGGCACGGAAACCAAGAGCGCAGAGGCGGAGTTCTTCCTCGGACGTGGAGGCCAGAACTGCCGGTTCCGGAAAACCCGGCACCGAGGTGTTGTCCAATTTTCTTCCATAGGCATGCCTCAAGGAGAGGCTCATCTGGCGGATATGGGCAACCTGCTTCATGGGCGAGAGTATGAAGGAGGCTATGCATTCCCAATGCGGCTGCCTCATGATACGCAGACCACGGCAAGCCAATGATGCCTCGAGAGAGGCCGGGTGAGCGGAGCAGGTGTGGCGGATCGCCTCAAGATCATGGTCGAAAGCCAGGTAATGTCGTAGGGATTCCTGATCTATCCCACGGTAACGAAGGATCCCTCCCTCCTGTTGAAGAAAGACACCTCTCTCTCCAATACATCCCGTATATCCCCCGTCACATTCCGTCCAATGAAAAGTCTGACCGCTCTCGAAGGTCATGCGAAGGTCGAATTCAGGGCACTCGATCTCTCCCTCCTCGAGTTGCATGAGATCTCTTCCGCTCATCGCGCAAAGTAGCTGAGGTTCTCCAACTCAATTGCAAGATTGACGTTGTTTACAGCCACAGTCTCCGGCAGATGAAGAACCACTGGAGAAAAGTTCAGGATGGCTTGGATACCTACCTCGCAGAGTTGCTCGGCTACACTCTGGGCCGAGGAGCCTGGGACGCAGAGGATTGCCATCCGAATCTCGCGGCGCTGGACTAGTCCCTTCATCGATCCCATGCCTCGGACCCCCATTCTACCCTCCATTTGCTTTTGAGGTTTCAGATCGAAAGCGGCCACAATTTCAAATCCCTCGCGGGCGAATCCCTTATAGCTCAGGAGCGCCTGACCAAGGTTGCCCACCCCAACAAGGATCACGGGCTGAAGGCTCGCACGTCCCAGAATCTCCTCCAGCCGATTCCTAAGGGTTACGACTTCATAACCCGTTCCGCGCTTACCAAGCGGACCACAGTAAGCCAGATCCCGGCGTAGCTGTGCCGGTTGGACGCCGGCTACACTTGCAAGCGCCGCCGAAGAGACAATGCTCTCTCTCCTTGCAACCATGAGCCCCAGACAACGGAGATAGAGGGAGAGGCGATAGACGGTTTTTCGTGGAATGTCTGACGAGACGCGGATTAACTTTTCCACATTCCCGGGATTTTTGGTCATGAAGGAAGGGAAATTCCGTCGTGAATGGCTGGATCGCCATAGAGGGTTGAACTGCTTGCCGAGGTCACGGACACGTCGAAGATTTCACCATGAAATCGGCTTCCTCCTTCAAAGATCACGATCTTATTGGTTCTCGTGCGGCCAGAGAGTCGGCCTGGATCGTTGCGGCTAGGACCTTCACAGAGAATTTCCTGATGAGTGCCGATACAGGCTTCGAGCTTTCTGGAGGCTGAGGCATTCACCACGGAGAGGAGATCCTGATTGCGCACTTCTTTCTCCTCCTCGCTCAACTGTTCCTCCATGAGCGCCGCCGGGGTGTCTCCTCGTTTTGAGTAACGGAAAATAAAAGCGCCGTCGAATTCAAGTTCCTCGGCCAGATCCCTGGATGCCTTGTAGTCGCTCTCCGTCTCACCCGGGAAGCCCACGATGATATCCGTGGTGATCGCAATGCCGGGACGGCTAAGTCGCAGTTCGGCGACAAGCTTACGGTACGATGCCGCGGTATAGGGTCGATGCATCGCCTTAAGAATTCGGTCTGACCCGGATTGAAGTGGGAGATGGACATGCTCCATGAGTTTCGGAAGTCGGCCGAAGCATTCCACGAGATCCTTACGAAAACCCATTGGGTGAGGGGAGGTGAAGCGGATGCGATCGAGTCCATCGACTCCGTGAAGCGCCTCGATGAGCTGAACAAAAGGGCTTTTGTCTCCTATTTTAGGAAATTCGTGCCGACCGTAGAGGTTCACGATTTGACCCAGCAGGGTGACTTCACGAATACCTCGCTCCACGAGGGTTCGTGCCTCGTTAACAATCTCAGCGATCGGTCTGCCGCGTTCCTCGCCTCGTGTTGAGGGAACAATGCAGAAGGTACAGTGCATGTTGCAGCCCTGCATGATGGAGATGAAGGCCGTGGCTTCTTTCTTTTTCTCGGGAAGATGATCCCGGATCGTGTTCTGGGAGCCCTCTTCAGAGGCAGTATCGATGATCGGCAGGATGAATCCGCCGAGATCCCTGACATCTTCCTGAATGAAAGCCTCCTCTCGTTTTTTTAAGGCTTCCTCCACATAGTCCGCAACCCGGTGGAACTTCTGGGTGCCGATCACCAGATCAACATGGGGTGAGCTTTTTTGGAGATCTTCGCCCAGTCGCTGTGCCATGCACCCCATATACCCCAAAACGAGTTTCGGTTTCTCCCTGCGGAGTTTCCTCAGCATACCCATCTTGCCAATAGCTTTCTTTTCCGCCATCTCACGAACGCTGCATGTATTCAGCAGGATCACGTCGGCATCCCTCTCGTGAGCGACAAGTTTGTGACCACGATCCTGGAGGTCACGCGCAACCTGTTCGGAGTCGCGTTCGTTCATCTGGCAACCATAAGTCTTGATAAAGACGCTGGGCATGACGGAAAAGGTTGATTCGTTAAATGATGAAAATAGTTAAAAGAAGTGCGGTTAAGAGAGTATCTGCGGGGTATTTTCCCGCTGTAACTTTTTAACTTTTCAACCTTTTTAACTCTCTGAAAGGGGCGATACCTCGGAGGGAAACTGGGGAGAAACCTGATTTTCCTGAGGTGAATCTTTCTTCTCCTCTTGGGTGGTTTCCTTGGAGTGGATGTTTCTTTTGCGAGGATCGACTCTCTTGAGTCCGATTCTCTGCCCAGCTGCCTCAATCAGTTCGGCAACCCGCTTCTTTAAACGATATCCCCGCGTCCAGATGACAAACATCGCCCCCGCATAGATCGCTACGGGAAGAAGCATGGAGTGTCCCGTGGCTGCCAGATAGATCAGCAGGCTGATCATCAGGAAATTAGCCAGGAATGTGGTTGCCACCATCCTGGTGGCAAGGCGGACACGGGTCAGGCATTTAGGACCACCATGGTATTCGGTGACGCTTTTCATGGTGACTCCCCACCAAAAACTTCCATAAATCTGGATATCCCATTCCTTCCAACCCGTATCGGTGGAGTAACTCCAGCCCTCGGTTTCCAAAGCCTCAATGACCGAGGTGATCAGGAGTTCGCGTCCCTTTCCTTCTTCATTCCAAAAGACCAGCTTCGAGAGTCCACGAACCTTGCTAGGTACAAAGTCTTTTTCCTTTGCGGAGATCACAGATTCCGGCGTGCGCTTGAATTTGAGCCATGTGAAGTAGCGGGCCCATCCCCGTACCAGGGGCTGGGACAGGGCGAGAAATGCCACGAGAAGCCGTGCCCGGATCGTATCGAATCGGGGCTCTAGCTTGGCATGGATCATGTAGGAAAGAGCAACAAGGAAGGTCCCTCCGAACATCAGGTAGGCAACAATCCTCAAGACAGGGAAGGGAATGGCGAGCAGGAAGAGGAACGCAGTGAGCGTCACCCACTCAATACTGCTGAGGTAAGCAGCCAACTCCGACTGAGGAGTGGGGTAGATGCACTGAAAGAGGCCCTCTCCAAAGACACCATGATAAATCACTGGCTGGTTGATGAGCCACGTAAAGCGAGGGGCACCGTAAACTTGACCTTTCCACTTGGCGGTGCCGGTTGGTCCGAAGAAGACCAAGTGTTTGAAGCGAAGGAGGGATTCTGCCTCTCCATACCCCTCCTGTTGCTTTCGGAAAGCCTTCAGGGTGAAACGGCGATAATGCCAGACAATGGCCGAAGGGCTAAAGGCGATCACCTCTCCCTCCTGTTGAAGGCGCCAACAGAAATCCACGTCGTCGCCGGCCTTTCGGTATTCCGGATCGAAGCCTCCAACTTTTTCAAAGGCCCATCGGTAAAAGGCCATATTGCAGCCAGGGATATGCTCCGCAACGACGTCAGTGAGGAGTACATGGCTGGGACCGCCTGGTGCCGCCGCGACGCATGCCTGATGCCAGTTCTGCGCGGGAGGGGAGATGTTCGGACCGCCGACGCCAGCATAGTTGCCTGAGAGCAGGGTTCCGACAAGGTAGTAGAGCCAGTCCGGGTCAGCCATGCAGTCACTGTCGGTGTAGGCAATAATCTCGCCGGTTGCTGCCGCAGCACCCACATTGCGTGCGACGCTGAGCCCGTGATTCGTCTGGTAAATGGCATTCACCCAAGGGTGATGGGAGAGAATCTCCTTCGTATGGTCCGTTGATCCGTCATCAACAACAACGACCTCGTAATCAGGGTAGTCGATCTTTTTGAGAGAGCGAAGGCACGCCTCCAAAGTCTGGCCTCCATTGTAACTGCAGACAATGACCGAGACTTTTGGAACGCGAGGGAGGGGGGCCCGATGAATGATGGACTTGCTATTATCAAAAAAACCCCTGACCGTCGCGAGTGCTTTTTTGGGGGTGCGATCTCGTTTTACCAGACCGAAAGCCCAGTCGAGGATGTCCATGCCACCGCGATGCCATTCATCTGTCCATGCATAGAGTATGGTTCCCGCGAGGCCACCCCGAACAACGGCATCGAGATGCCAACCGATCATTTCGGCCTGTTCCTCTTCGGTGTGTCGGATCGTATCCATTCCGAACTCTCCCATGATGAGGGGTTTGTCCTCGGCCAGATTCTGAAGGCGTGCGAGGTAGCGTTCAAAATCCTCCCTGCGATGCAGGTAGACGTTGAAGGTCAGGAAGTCGACATTTTGCGGGAGCAGATACTCGGTGGGAGGATAGCTTGCGTAGGAATAGAGGGCTCGGGGATCCTCGTGGCGGGCGATGTTGACCAGATGCTCGACGAACTCGGTCACTCTTTTGGCGCCTAGCCAGCGCACCATGGAGGAGGGGATTTCGTTTCCGAGCAGATAGCCGAAGATCGCGTGATGACCTTTGTGCTCGCGGACTGCGTCGATCACGGCTTTCTCCACGGAGGCACGTACCTTGGGATCGTTCAGAAACTCGACGTGCTCCATCCAGGCAATGCTGAAGAGAACCCGGAGGCCGTTTTCCAAGCAGAGATCGAGGAACCAACGCGGCGGAGTGGTGTAAATACGGATCAGGTTAACCCCTGTGTCTCGGATGGTGGCAAGATCACGGGCCACCTGCTCTTTTGTACCAAACTGGTATCCTTCGGAATCAGGTGCGAAGGGGGCGTAGGTGACTCCTTTGACAAAAAACTTTTTTTCTCCCTCGAAGAAAAACTTTGATCGGACAGTTACGCGCTCAGTCACTGGGAGATGTTTATGGAGAGAGATCTCCAAGTCGAGTCAGAAGAATATTTCTGCCTTAGTCACTCAGTGATGAGCGGACTACGATCCTACACCTAGAGGCCCTAGAGGCCCTTGATCCCTCCGAGGATCAGTTCGGCGTTGCTCTTGGTAGTTTCCATGTTCAGGCAGAGAATCTGCATTGCTTCGGCAGCCGGTATTTCCATGAGCTGTTTCCGCAGCTTCAGGATGCGCTCGTATTCGTCCGGATGATAAAGAAGCTCCTCCCGACGGGTGCCTGACTTGGTGATGTGGATCGCTGGGAAGACGCGCTGTTCCATGATGGAGCGATCCAAGTAGATCTCCATATTACCCGTCCCCTTATATTCCTCGAAGATGAGGTCATCCATTCTGCTGTGGGTTTCCACCAGTGCAGTTGCCAGAATGGTGAGGCTCCCCCCCTCCTCAACATTACGTGCAGAGCCAAAGAACTTCTTGGGTCGGGCCAGGGCTGCAGAATCGACGCCGCCGCTCATGGTGCGGCCTTTGCCCTTGATGTTGTTGTTATAGCCGCGAGAAAGGCGCGTGATGCTGTCCACGAGGATCACCACATCTTTCTTAAGTTCCACAAGTCGTTTGGAACGCTCCGAGACCATTTCGGAAACCTGCACATGGCGGGCTGTAGGTTCATCGAAGGTTGAGCTGAAGATATCGCAATCCAGGGCGCGTCTCAGATCCGTGACTTCTTCCGGTCGCTCATCCACCAGCAAGAGCATCAGGTGAACGTCGGGGTGATTAGCCCGGATGGCAAGTGCCAGACTCTTGAGCATCATGGTTTTTCCGACACGGGGGGGGGCCACGATCAATCCACGCTGACCCATGCCCAGGGGGGCGATGAGATCAACGGCTCGGGCCGTCGGATTGTTTTTTCCAGGCTGTTCCAGATAAATCCGCCTGTTGGGGAACATGGCCGTGAGCTTGTCGAACTCTGTCGGGCTCTTCCATTCCTCGGATGAGATGCCTTCGATAGCGGTGATCGTCTGAATTGCCAATTTTCGTTCGGATTGCAGTGTGACTGTTCCTTTGATTTTGAGTCCTGGACGCAACCCGTATTGGCGAAGAAGCGGAATGGGGAGTGTGAGATCGCTGGGAGTGGGTTGAAAATTAAATTGAGCCCAGCGAATCATGGGTGCATCCGGAGCAAACTCCAGGATCCCCTCCGCAGTGAGGATACCCCCTCTCTTCACCTGGTCGCGGGCCAGATCGAGTGTCAGATGATGCCTGGAAGAGTCACGGTGAAGGGGAAGATTTCTTGATGCAATCAATTCCAGGAGTTTCTTATGACTTAAGCCGTGAAGAATCTCCAGATCCAATGGAGGTGGAATCTCTGCAGGCAAATTTTGAGAGGAGTTCTCGGGAGCACCTTCGATCAGGGGGATTTCCGAGTCGGCTTCATGAGTGATGGTGCCGGATTTCATAGGTTTTTCAAAATGGGTAGCACTTGACGGATTTGGAGTTCCAGCATCGATGGTGCGGCATCATTCCATAGAAGGTGATCAGCAAGTGTGATTTTTTGGTCCTGAGGAGTCTGGTTTTTCAACCAAGCTGAAGTTTCTTGATGAGAGAGATTTCGGTTTATTTTTAGTCGTTCCTTTCTGACTGAATCCGAACAGGAAACAAGTATAGTCCTGTCGAAGAAGTGTTCCAAATCTTTCTCATAAAGAAGCGGGATTTCCGCGATAAAATAATCACTTTTTGTTCCTTTAGCTTTGTGAGCAAGTGGTTTCCAGACGTTCTCTAACCGAGGATGAAGAATCCCCTCAAGCAACGTTTTGGATGATTGATCTATCGTTATCAGTTCGAAAAGATGTTTTCTGTTCGGTTTACCCGACTCATTAAAACAGGAATCGCCAAATGCCGATCTGATCAATTCACGAACTTCTGTGTCCGTATCGAGTAATTTTCGGTTTTCCAGATCGGCGTTGTAGATCGTCGACGGTAGAAGCTCACCTAGTAAAGACAATGCCGAGGACTTGCCGCTTCCGATCGTTCCCGTGATCGCTATTGCCGGCATCGGGTAGTCTTAACTGGGTTAAGCAAACTTTCCTTTCCTACTTAATAGGTATTGGTCTTTACTTACCCCTCACGGCAGAGGAGGTCATGGATGGCTGTGGGAGATCCTGAGGCAGACCCAGCGGAGTTACGATTTCAGGCTCTTCACTATCTCCGCGTCGCGGTTGACCCTCGGCATCCAGAATCCTTGGGGTAACAAAGATAATAAGATTCTTTTTCACTTTCTGATCGGCGTCCGAGCGGAAGAGGCGTCCGGCCATCGGGATATCTCCGAGAATAGGCACCTTGTCTTGTACTTTTTGCACATCCTCACGGATCAGTCCTCCAAGGGCGACGGTCTGACCATCCCAGACAGTTACGAAGGTGTTCACTTCACGAACGCTGAAGACAGGTTGATTGATTGTGTTTGTTGTGAGGGTCTCAAGGAAAGGCATCAGCAGAACACCCCCAGTACCTGTTGTCCGAACATATCCGACAGAATTCAGTGGTGATCCGTAGTTGATAAAGCCATCAAAGTCCGTGACTCTTGGATTAAGTTCCAGATCGATGGTATAGCCATCGGGTCCAATGGTTGGCTTGGCCTCCAACACCACACCGAGATCCTGTTTGGTAAAATCTCTAGGGAAGGAAGGAGTAACCGTCGGGGGAGTTCCCGTATTGGAAGAACTCTGGGGAATCTGAGGTGGATCATATTGACGTGGATAGATGAACTCATCGACGATCTTGACCGTGGCTTTAACGCCGCTCTTCGTTGTCACCTTGGGCGCGGCCATGAGATCAACACCTTTTTTCTGATTCAGGGCGTGAATGACCATCTGGAATTGAGGATCCGTAAACACTCCAGCAACACTAAAAACTCCGGGTGCAGGAGTTGTGGAACCACCGGACTGGCCGGCAAGAAGAGCACCAATCGAGTTTCCACTGATGGCTTGGTCTCCGGTTCTAAGACTGCCGACGGTATTCATTCCGGAAGAATTAAAGGGATAATTTGCACTATTTAGGGAGTTCGATCCTCCTCCTCCGCTTCCATAAACACCACCCCCGATGCTGAATGGTCCAAGCAACCAGTCAAATCCCAGTTCCTGAACGTTATTCTGGTTGATTTCCAGGAATTTGGTCTGGATATCGACTTGCGAGGGAGCCACCCCCATGGCTGCATCGACCAGAGCATCAATCTGATCGATATTATCACGGGTATTCCGAATCACGAGTTTACTGCCAGAAGGAAGGTAGTTAGCACTCGCTCCAGCAGGGAACTCGACACCCTGGGAAACCAGATAATCCTGGGCATTATAGCGGGCGGCAACACGGGGAGCATTGGCCGTACTAGCTGCGGCTCCTGCCTGAGGCAACGCATTGGCAGAGTCAAGTGGTTTTGGGGGGATGAAGGTTGGTGGCACCTGATATTCCTTCGTGATCAGGATATCTGTTGGCTCGGAGAGAGGAACGATGGAGACTGCGTAAGGATCAATCTTGAGCTTTAGATTGCAGAGCTTGCTGATGTAGTCGAGGGCTACATAGAGAGGTACATGGGAGAGCGCTAGTGTGATATGAGGCTCTGCTGATCCGGCGTTAGCCTGAGGTGGCGCACCTGCTGATCCGGGTAATGCTGCATTGGTGGAGGCGGCTAGCTGTGGTCCCGTAGCAGATGATTGTGACCCGAGTTTCAGGAAGATATTGACTCCTTTGTGGTTGGGATCCTGCTCGACGCTTTTCTGCTTAAGGTATTCGACGGCCTCACTGATGGGAGAATCACTCAGGTCAATCTTTGGGATGATGATGGAGTTAAGCTTTGCTGTGATTTGATCAGTTCCCCGTATATCTTGTTGGCGCCCAACGGATTCTGTGCTTCGACCCTGTTTGGACTTGCGAGGGGGACGCTCCCAGGCTTTCTCAACCTGCCAGAGCATTCTGCTCCGCGTTTCGTTATAAGCCTCGTCGGCGTACTTGATCGTGGAGTTATTGATTTCCTCCATTCCCTTGCGGGCAGCAGTGTTGTATGGGTCGATTTGAAGAACAGCATCGTACTGCTTCAGGGCCAGTTCATTTCGGCCCGTCTTTGCAAGGTCGGAAGCCTGCCTAAGGAGTTTAACCACTTCATCGCGCTTTGCAGCAAAGGTGGGGGTGACCGTTTTGTTGAAGACACCGGGTTGTTCCAAATCCGAGAGAAACTTCACCGCGGCGGTACAACTTGGATTCATGGTGGGATCCAAAATGGATTTGGCAACGCTCTCCGCAGAGAGAGGATTGCCGTCGGCATCACTAACGCCTGATTTTTTCGCGATGCTATCGGTGAAAACTCCGTTGTTCGCGAGTTCACGGGCAAAGGCGAGAGCGATGGTGGTGTAGTTTGAAAGCAGGATGCTTCTGTTGGAATTCGCGGAAGCCCCCGAAGGAGCCTTGCTCATGGCTTGCACCGCCTGGGCATAAGCCCCCTTCAGATCATGCTGGGCGTACTTCTGCATGGCGGCGCTCATCAAGGATTGAGCCTGAACCAGATCTTCCTGGCTCCGGACAATGGCTCTCTCTGCATCCGCAGCAACGGATGCAGATTGTCCCAATGCTTGATAGGAACCTCCTAGACTTATCATTGCAAGGGTTGCAATGACTAGGGATGACTGAAGGTGAAAAAGAGATTTACGACTCTGCATGACGATGGTTGGCACCTTGTTTATCGGGTGGGTTTTGAGGCTGTCGAAGGATCTCCCGGTACAGCCTCCGAGGCAACAGCCTTGGCACTTGGAGCGGGAACTTCCTCGCCACTCTCCACGGTCTTGATCAAGGGCTGTCCAGCCGGATCAAGCAGGCCAGCCGTGACGAAAATAAGAAGATTTCTCTTGATGCGCTGATTTGCGGAACTACGGAAGAGAGAGCCCACAAGTGGCAGGTCTCCGGCAATCGGGGTCTTGTCCTGAACTTTTTGGACATCCTCCCTCATGAGGCCTCCCAAGACAACGGTCTGTCCATCGTAGACAGTCACTTGAGTGTCGACTTGTCGCACACTAAAGACAGGTTGATTGATCGTGTTTGGGGTCAATGTAATTTGGCGGGTTGCAATCACGGGACCATTGCTTCCCCCAAGATAAACCGGGGCTAGGGTTTGAATGGGGCTTCCATAGTTCACAAATCCTTGGAATTCCGTGATTTGAGGGGAGAGGCTAAGCTCGATGGTGTAACCATCAGGCCCGACTGTCGGTTCCACCTCAAGTTGTACACCGCAATTACGCGTCTCAAAAGATGTCGGTGTCGCTGGAGTTGCGGGCGCAACGCCTCCTCCTTGTGTCTGGGGAACGGTGGGGGGAGAGTAGTTTTGAGGGTAGGGGAATTTCTGAGTGATATTGATCGTAGCTTTACGCCCGCTGGTGACTGTGACTTTCGGGGCAGAGACAAGATCCACCCCTTTCTGTTGGTTGATGGCGCGAAGCACAACCTGAAACTGCGGATTCGTAAAGACTCCGGCAAGTGCAAGGACTCCTGCTGCAGGACCAACCGGTGATCCGAAGAGGAGTCCGTCCAAAGCATTCGCCGTAATCGCTGAAGATCCCGTTCGGTTTCCAGAGGTAATATTTCCCGCAGTGACATTTCCCGCGGCATCCACGTTCATGGCTCCCGCAGGGACACCAGCAGGGCTGACAAAGGGATAATTACCGGCGTTTGCATTAGGCTGATTACCAGAGGTTCCACCACCTGTGTTGACTCCACTGCCGCCTGGAAGTTGGAAGGCTCCCATCAGCCAGTCAAAGCCAAGTTCCTGTAGATTATTCTGGGTTACTTCGAGGAATCGCGCCTCGATCTCCACCTGACTTGGAGGAGTGGCTAGCGATACCTCCACCAGGGAGTCGATGAGGTCGAGGTTTGCCTGGGTGTTCTTGACAAGCAATTTGCTGCTAGATGCTAGGTATGTAGCACTCGCCCCCAAGGGAAAGGTAACTCCTTGGGACTCAAGAAACTCCTTGGCGCCGGACTTTCCCACGGTTCCTGAAGCTCCAGGAACCCCTGCTGTTGGAAGTGCTCCGGCAGTGGGAGTGGAGGCAGCCGTACTGGAGATAAACCCTGGGGGAACTTTGTATTCTTTCGCAATAAGGGTTTCTGTAGGTTCAGAGAGGGGAACAATGGCTGCGGCGTAAGGTTCGATCTTGACCTTGAGGTTAGCCGCCGAGGCGATGTATTTCAGAGCCTCTCCCAAAGGAAGGTCATTAAGAGAGAGATTAAGCTTTGTTCCACCGTCAACGGCCTCCTTCGCAGGATCAAGCTTGAGAACAATGTTTACACCTTTCTTTGCTGGATCCGTTTCGTTTGTGTCGAGGGTGCGTGATTTTTTCTGAAGTTTTTCGATCGCCTCCCGTACGGTTTCATCGGAAAGGGATAGTTGTGGTATTCTGATCTCCTGAAGTTTCCTACTGATAGCGCTGGTGCCCTGCATATCGACAGGGCTCTGCTCGACAATCGTGGTTGCTCCCGTATTGATTTTTGGCACCGGTAGTTCCCACGCCCTGGCAACATCGGAAATCATCTGGCTTCTACGCTCGGTGTAGGCAGTCTCCGCGTAACTCGATCTTTGTTTATTGATTTTCTCCATTCCGAGACGCGCGGATTTGTTTTCAGAATCGAGATTGAGAACCATTTGATATTTTGCGAACGCGGCATCAAAACGACCTGATGCATACATTCCCTCTGCTTCGTTCATCAATTGCTCTACCTGTGTCACCTTGGCTACAAATCCAGGTGTAATGGTTCGATTGAAATGGTTCGGATCGCGAAGGGACCTCTGAAGATCCAGCAATGAGGCGTAGGCAGAGTTATAAGGTTTGTCCGTAGCCGTTTTGACAACCAACTCAGCATCATCATAGTAGCCTTCGCTCACCCGTTGCGTGGCCAATGCAAATGCTGCCTTGGAAAAGGTCTCAAGGGCCATGGAGCGTAAACCTGCAGATGATTCTCCTCCGGAGGGCATTGCATCCAAAGCGCTCTTGGAAAAAGCAAAAGCTGATTCGTAATCCTTATCCGCCAAAGCGGAGGAGGCCTTTGCCGTTTGAGCTTGGGCCCAACTACTCCTCTCTTGAAGAACACGGATTTGACGCTCGGATTGCCCGATAACACCACTCTGCTGGGCATAGGTAATCGCGGAAGAAAGAGTCATCCCTCCTACAACGAATCTGACAGCCAGTACTGCAAGAGAGGACACGTTCGGGCGCCTAAAGGAAATATTCTGAGAATGAGTCATTTTTGTGAGGCGAGGGGATGAAATGAAGAGTTATCTTAAAGCGATGGGCTCGCGCTCGGTGAGGGAGAGGAGGATGACTTAATGGTGAAGTTTTTACCATCCTTGTTGAGCAGAATTCCATCTTTTGAAAAATCAACGAGCTTGTAAGTTTCCTTATGTTTTTTGTCCAAACTTTCCAGATTGAATGTCTTGCCCCGTTCCACGGTGACATCCTCAGGAGATGCTCCTGTGAGTTGGTAGTGGAAGGTCACGCTTTCAACAAGTTCAATGGGTGACTTCTTGTATTCTCTGGAGGTGTTCTTTTTTGTCAGGGCGTGGTGCTCTCCAGTGAGTGTGTTTTCCAGCACCATTACCCCGAAGTCGTACTCGGTATCATTGATTGTCTTGGTCTTGTCGGTGTAGTCCACCATTTTCAGGAAAGGAGCACCCGGTACCGTTGCCCCTTTCTGAACGATCCGAACCGAATTGTCGGGACGATTTCCCTTTGCCGGATTGGGGAGTGGTTGAACGGGACGCAATTGATAGTCAATGCTGACTTTGTTTGTATCGGTGGCACCATTGGCATCTGTCACTGCATTCGTTTCAATACCCACAAACTCCAGGAGATAAGTGCTCTTGCGAATGTCACTCTCAGCGAAATTCAGTTTGGTGTAGAGTAGGGGGAACTGATCGGCATTGTTAGGATCAGTTCCGGCTAGAAACTCCTCACGCACAGTGAACCCCTTGTGTTTGGGATCACGGTCGAGGATGTTAACATCCGTGTAGTCGAGTTGGTGATCGATGAGCCATTGGTTGGGAACGGGAGGATAAAGAGGTTCGTTGCCTACCATCGGGTCAATGAGCTTACCCTCCTTGAGTAGGTAGGGCCGGGAGACCAGCGGAGAGGAACCATTATCGCTGGTCTTCCAAAGAACAGGCTGCGTGAGATGAGTTGATGCAATTACGGCATTGGAGGAGGCGGTAGGGGCCGGACTTCTTTCCTTTTTGGAGATGGAATCTGCTCCTTTGAGCGAGTCTTGAAAACCAAGGGACTGGGTGATGAGGAAAGCTGCGCTGGACAGGGCGATCACCGAGGCAATCCCCAAGAGAACCAAATGGTAGTAGCGAAGTAGCAGATTCTTCATGGGGTGCTGTTACTTGTCAGAGGGTTTAGTTTGCAAGTTGGAATCAGCTGAAGCGCCCTGATCCGGGAACTCGAACGCTCGGAGTTTTAGTGAGATGTCGAGAAGTTCCCGGCCCACAATAATCGGAAGTCTCTGGACTGGAGTACTGCCATCCGGCGTGGGAGGAGCAACAGGAGGGGGAGTGTCACGTCTGGGAGGTTCCCCTGAAGTGTTTTGGATAAGCAATTGATCGATAATCAGGAAATAGGAGGCGGTCGAAATTGCGTTGATGATTTCTCGGAATGACCCTTGGTTGCTGCGAAAGCTGATCTTGATGCCGCATGAAGACTCATAGGGTAAGGATGCTTTGGTCGTAGCGGGGAGAGATGTTTTTTTCGCAAGATCCTTTTTTGACACCGTCTCCACAACGGGTCTTGAGAATTCTGAAATGATCAAATCCTTGTGATTTGCCAGCAATTCGGCCAACCAACTCAGGATAGTGAGTTGTTTGGCAAGGAGTTGGACGTCATCCTGTGAAGGAAGCCTGTTTTCATATTCATCAAGTCCGAGATAAAATCCAAGTGGAAGCGTGGCGCCGCTTGCGGACGCAAGCGCTTTGATCCTGGTTACCTCATTGCGCAAGGCATCTTGAAAGCGTTGTGGGCGGTCCTGAGGTTTTGCGGCAGCAATATCGGCAAAGGAAGGAATCCTGTACTTCTGCAGATCTTTAATGAGGGACGCCAATTGCGATTGTTCGGTGGAAATCGTCGAGTCCAGCTTGGCAAGATTGTCCTGACTGGGAAACGGTTTGTCCTGAGAGAATTTTAGTAACTGCGCGGCCTTGGAGGTGTAATCCGCGCTTGCTGTTCCGTAGCCATCCCATGCCTGATAAGCCAGAAATCCAAGAATCAGGGTTCCAAGGATCAGAGTGGCCAACAGGGAAGCAGCCAGCTTGTTGTTCACAAACCAAGTGGTGATCTTGTTCATCAGTTCAGGGAAGGGGGGTGAAGGGATTGCGAAGAGGGATCCTGAGAGAAAACGGGTAAGCCCAGTACTCACCATTCGGACTGCCGCGCTGCGTGATAATCTTAGATTTTTCCTTTTCCTCGACCACAAAGACCTCGGAGGACTGCAAGGCTGTGACGAAGTCATCGATCACTGAGGCCTGGCGAGGGTTGTCAAGATAGAGGCCCTTAACGAGGAGAGCCTTGATGGATCCATCATTTGGTTTGGCCGCAGCGCCCCGCTGGGGAACATCGCCCACCGCTTGGATTTGTGTAATCCAGAGGTATCGTTCAGGCACCTTTGCACTGAGTTCGGCCAGAATCTTGGGGTAGGCTTCCCTGAGATTAATCACGGAAAGAAGTGCATCGCTGGTCTGCTGGATGGAGAGCTCCTTGGCCGCCAACGCCTTGATCTGACTTGAGATCTTGCTGTCCTTTGCGATCTCAGAGTCGATGGAGGCAGTCGTGGTCCTGGTCAGGGAAGTTGCCTGCAAGGCAAAAACATACCAAGCCCCGAGGCTCGCGAGGAAAAAGAAGACTGCGACTGCAAGGAAAGGGAAGCGTTTGGCAAAAGCCCTTTTCTTCGAAACTGATGGGGGAAGTAGGTTGATCTTGGTTCGCGGTGCAGAAGTTAACAGCAGGGCTCCGCCAACCAATTCACCTAGATTATTTGGATTTGACTCAACGAAAGAGCGCGCGGATTCAGTAACCGTAACACCTTCCAGAGGGTTGAAAAATGATGTCTCCTTCTGGAGCTTTTCGGTAAAGAATTCAGCAAGATAAGGGAGGGATGCCATTCCTCCCGTGAGGAGAATTAATGAAGGATCGTTTCCTCCGAGATTTGACCTGTAGTAGCTCAGGGAGCGGCTGATATCGGCTTGAGTCTTAAGTAGTGACTGCCTTGCAATCCGAGCGATGTTCGCTTCGACGGGGTCGCTTGGTTGTTCGAATCCAGCCCCGAGTGCTACACTTCCACGGGAAATCTTCAGATTTTCAGCTTCATCCAACTCTGCATGGATATCTTTAGCAATTGCTGCCGTAACAGCCAATCCACCCGAAGGAATACTTCGGGAGAAGAAGGCGCCTTCAGCCGCGATGACCATGTTGGAGGTACGGGAACCAATGTCTAGAAGGAGGGTTGTAGATGATGAATCACCCGTCGATGAGGCGCTGCGAAACGCATCATAGAGTGAGAGGGGGGCGACCAGTACCGAAGTGATGTTGAGGCCTGTGGAGGAGACCGCGTCGCAGAGTGATTCCAGCAAGTCAGCTTTGACTGCCAGAAAAACAACGTTCACTGCGCCGGAAGGGGTGTTTCCCATCACCACGTAATCCCAGACGACTTCTTCCAGAGGGAAGGGAATGTTCTGTTGGGCTTCGAAACCGACAACGGCAGCCACTTGCTCCGAGGAACCTCCCGGCACTTCCAGGGGTACAACCCTGGTAAAGACCGTGTGAGCGGGCAGCACGCAAATGACCTCGGAACGCGAGATCTTCCAGTTCTTAAGAATATCACTGAGGGCCAGGCGAATCTGCTCGGGACGGGAGGTGTCGAGTGAAGGGTCGATCATCAACTCCCTGCGAGCACCCCGATGCATGGTGAGTTGACCATCTGAAGAAACAGAAAACTCGGCGATGCGAAGAGACTGCATCCCAAGATCGAGAACCAAGGTTTTTTTGGGCGATGCCATGAGCGGAGGGATGGAGGCTGATTTTTCTGTGGAATCCTTACTGCTTCTTCACAGCCTCGTAATAATCCGAGTTGAGGGAAGCAAAGGGGGTATCATTCTTGTTCAAGAGGAAGCCGCTGGTTTTTTGGTATTGTGGCCACCAGACCCCGGGAGATTTGAGGCTTTTCTGGGCGACGACCTGTCCCTGTCTGGAAATGGTGACACCAATGTCGACAATGGCGGAAGAAGCGCTGGAAGGAATCTTGCCGTCGAAGAAGCGCTCCAGTGTTCTGGGACTGATATACATCACGGACTTAAGGTCGTTTTGCATTGCAGGAACAGAGCTATGGGTGACCTGGCCTGTCAGCAGTGTTCCCTGGGGAGCCGCCGTGTTTTTGTTGGCTAGCAGGACGTAATAATCGAGAACAATATCGTCTGCGTATTTGTCTGCTGGGCTGAGTGCCGTCGAGGACTGCCATCCGAAGGTCACCTCAATTTCCATCCAGCTTTTGGGGCGGGAAGACTTCGCAGTTGCTCCAGAGTAAGAGATCGTGGGCGTTGTGACAATGGCGGGCTCGATCTTGGAAATCGTAAAGCCCGTTGTGTTCTGGGCATGCAAGGTGAAGCTGCCAAAAAGGAGTACAGCGCAGGGGGCAACAAGTCTTCTCAAAAACTGGGGGATGATGGGGGTATGCATAAAATACAGTCCCCTAGAGAAGCGGATTTTTTCCCTAGAATCCAGAACGAATCTTCCGGTTCTCTCTTTTTGCCATGGAGATTTCCTGCTTGCGGTTCATGATGGGGATGAAAACAGCAGAGTCTATTGAAAGAGTGAGAACCAAACGCCATCATAATCAGAGCCTTCAGCCCCTTCTTCGGGCAGGAAATCCCCTTGTCGTGGGAACGCTTCACGATCCAGCGGGTGTGAAGTTTTTCACGAAGGCCCTCAATCGCGCCTCCCTCCTGAAGGGGGTGGACGTGCTCGAAGTCAGGCTCGATTCTTTTCCGATCGATAAACTCCCTGGGCTATGGCCGCTTCCGGTAATCGCCACTGCAAGACATCCCGGAGAAGGCGGAGCAGGTAATCTTTCCCAATCACGGCGGCAAACTTTGCTCGAGGGTGCCCTGCCATGGGCTTCGGCTTTGGATATTGAGCTACGCTCTGCCCGCCCATTTGCTCCTTTGATTGCTCTGGCACATCAGCAAGGAAGAACCCTTATCCTTTCGCATCATGATTTTGAGTCTACTCCGACACTCCCCATGTTGAAAAAGTTAGCTTCCAAAGCCGCGGCTCATGGAGCTGATCTCTTCAAGGTGGCGACGATGTTACGTGATCGCCATGACTTGCAGCGACTGATCGACCTCCAGTTGAGTCGTACGGAGATTCCTGTCATTGCCATGGGTATGGGGGCTGCAGGGCGATTCTCCCGGATCGTTCTTGCAGGTTTTGGAACTCCTCTTTGCTACGGGTGGCTTGGAAGTCCCCAGGTTCCGGGCCAATGGCCCGCACTGGAGCTTCGGGGAATTCTCGGAGAGGTTCTGCCGACGTGAATCCCGTCGCCTTGATCCTGCCCCTCGGGGCAGGTTTTGGCTATGCCTGCGGGGCGGTTGCGATCAAGCGTGCCCTGAGTGCTGGTGCTTCGGGAGCATGGGTTAATCTGCTTTGCAACGTGGTCATGGCTGTTTTTTTTCAAGGTCTCTGGTTGTTGTCGGGTCAGCCCATAACACTCTCACTTCTTTTGCCACCGATATTGTGCGGGCTCTTATTTTTCTTAGGGCAAATCTTTACCTTCAAGGCCATCGAAACCGGCGATGTCTCAGTTGCAACACCGCTCCTTGGAGCCAAAGTCCTCTTGGTCGCCGTCTTCTCCTTTTTCCTGATCGGTAAAAGCCTACCCCATGCAATCTGGGTCGCATCTTTGATGGCAAGCCTAGGGATTGCTTTGATTTCCTATTCACCGGGAGGAAACCATGCACGACTCTTAGAGGCAATTGCTTGGTCGCTTGCAGCCGCAGCTGTTTTTGCACTGACTGATGTCCTGGTCCAGCGCTGGGTGCCGACCGTCGGATATAGTAGATTTGCCCCCCTGATGTTCGGATCTCTGGGGCTGTTTTCAGTCGTCTATATTCCCTCTCTCATCAAGTCGATCTCATGCGGAAGAGTTTCTTTGGATTCTCCTTTTGTCCGCATCTCGCTTTCTTCGATGCCATGGCTTCTGGGCGGAGCTCTGCTCCTGGCTGTTCAGGCCCTTGCGATGTACTCGGCCATCGGGCTCTTCGGGAGTGCCACCATGACCAATATTCTCTATGGCTCGCGGTGTCTTTGGAGTGTCTTGCTGGTCTGGGCTCTGGGATCCATTGCTGGCGACTCCTCACCGCCGCAACATCGAGGAAGTATTATGATTCGTCGTCTGATCGGAGCGATGCTTCTCTTCGGCGCGATGACACTCGTCTTGGGTTAGCTGTTTTGATAACGACTTAAGAAGATGAGTAAACTTTTTCCCGATCCTCTCTCCAAGACTCAGCTTTCTTATTCCGAAATCAATGCCTCCATTGATCTTCTTACGAGTGGGGAAATCGAAGAGAAACCAAAGAGCGACTTCTTAACTGCTCTTCATCGCCGGAGTGAAACCGCAGCCGAGTTGGCTGGATTTGCCCGCGCCATTCTGGAACGAGGGACGAAGGTGGTCATCGAGCGTGATCCCTGCTCACCTCTGCTGGAACTCTGTGGCACGGGAGGCGACCGTGCGGGATTTCTCAATATCTCGACAGCTGCAATGTTTGTGGCATCGGGAGCCGGTGCCCGCGTGGTGAAACATGGAAACAGGGGTGTCAGTTCGCGTTGCGGGAGCGCTGACGTATTGGAAGCGCTTGGGGTATCGCTGCATCTCAAGCCTTCATCTGTTCCCTCAGTGCTTGAGCGAGCTGGAAGTGTCTTTCTGCTCGCTTCTGATTTTCATCCCGTAATCAGCTCGCTGGCACCGCTACGCAAATCCCTTGCGGCACAAGGGCAGATGACCATTTTTAATCTTCTTGGGCCACTTCTTAACCCCGCTCTTCCCGAAGCCCAACTAACGGGCATTTTCAATCCCAAGCAATTAATGTTCTACGCAGAGGCACTCGGCATGCTTGGGCGGGTAACTGCCTGGGCTGTTCACGGGGAAGGTCTTCAGAGCGATGGTGGAATTGATGAACTCTCCATCACGGGCCCTTCCGAGGTGGTGGCGTTCCACAAGCGGAACGATGAGGTGGCGACCATTCGGGAGTTTACAATCAATCCGCTGGAGCTTGGATTTCCGTCGGTTGAATCCCCTCGACTATTGCTCGGGGGTGATGCTCAGTCGAACGCCCTCCGTATCCAATCTATCCTCTCGGGAGACGAGGAGGGTTCTGCCCGCGACATGATCGTCATCAACGCAGCAGCAGCCCTCCATCTGGCTGGACTCGGTGGATCACTTCAGGAATCCCTCTCACTCGCCTTCGAAAGCATCGCCACAGGAGCAGCATCCCGCGCCCTTGATCGCCTCAGGGAATCTTCAAAAGCTCATTCCGCAGAGTAAGTCCCTCTATTTGCCAAAAAACCCGGGAGTTCCTCGGGTCCGAAATCGGAGAGGATTTTGCCATCGGATGTCATGAGTACAGGGGCTTTTGACTGCCCTGAAAGTTTCTTCATCTCTGAAAATGCGATTGCATCGGACAGCACATCGATTGCCATGTAAACGTGACCCTGATTGCGAAGCCAGGATTCAGCCATATCGCACCATGGGCAGCCACTTTTGATATAGAGTTTCATCGAATTCATCGTGAAGGATCATCTCTCTTCTTGCCAGCAATCAAATCATGGCTCACAGTCCTTAGCTCTTACGGCGCGTTCGTCTAGTCGGTTAGGACACAGCCCTCTCAAGGCTGGCGCACGGGTTCGAATCCCGTACGCGCTACCATTTTATTCCCACAGGCTGGACGGGTGTGGGTATTCGTCCTATAGGTAGTTCTTGCATGGATACCCCTCCGGAATCGATCGAGCTCTATTGCAGGGCTGCTGATGAATACAAGGCTTCCGATTTGATTCTGCACGTCGGAGAACCCCCGATCGTCAGGGTGTCGGGCAGTGTGACCCCAATGGAGGCCCCTCCGCTTAGTCTGCCGGATATGATGGCTTTCCGTGCATATTGTGATGTTCCCAAGGAGGCTACGGATCATGATGCGAGCTTTGTTTCTGCCGGAGGAATTCGCTTCCGTGTAAACTTCCACCGTCAGCTTGGGGCAGAGGCGGCTGTTCTCCGCAGGATCACGGGAACACCACCGGACATCGACGCGCTTGGAGTACCCTCTGGAATCCTCAAGAAGATGGCTGGTCGCAGATCGGGCATCATCATCGTGTCGGGACCGACCGGCTCCGGAAAGTCGACCACTCTTGCCGCCCTGCTCGAATGGGTGAACAAGAACATGGAGCGCCATATCATCACCATCGAGGATCCCATCGAATTTGTTTTTCACAGGGATCGATCTCTTTTTACCCAACGAGCTGTGGGACTCGATACTCCTAGCTTTGCTGAGGGATTGCGACGCTCCCTGCGTCAGGCACCCGACATCATTCTGGTCGGTGAAATTCGTGATGCATTGACCGCTTCTGTGGCACTGCAGGCGGCAGAGACGGGGCATTTGGTCCTCACGACTCTCCATGCTTCGGATGTCGGGGAGGTGCTGGAGCGCCTCATGGCATTTTTTCCGGCTGGTGAAAGGGAGGGACATCTGCACGTTCTTTCCGGCCAGTTGCTATGCGTCCTCTGTCAAAAGTTACTCCCTGGGTGCGATGGAGGAATGGTTCTCGCCTGTGAGTATATGACCAATGAGGGCTTTGCCACCGAGGCGATTCGCGAGGGTGATATCTCCACGCTGCGCGATCTTCTTTCAACTGCCGATGAGAAGGAATCTAGGGATTTCTTACGTAGTCTCCACCTTCTCGTCAGTGCAGGTATCCTCTCGGAAGAAGTTGCCCTCTCGGCCGCAACACATCCCGCAGAGCTTCGACGCAAACTGCGCGGTATCGAGACAGGAAACTTTGCCACGCGTCAGAATCTCTGATTCATGGAATACAACCCCAACACGCCCGATTTGGTTGACCTCCTCCGTGAGTCTGCCTCGACTCATTGTTCGGATCTCCATTTGGCAACCGGTCGCCCGCCATGCTTTAGAAAAAACGGTAACATTACGGAGGGAAATTATCTTCCCCTCGAATCTCGTGTATGTCGTGAAATGGTGCTCGGGATGCTGAATGAGAATCAGCGCGCTGAGCTGGAAAAGAAAAGGGAACTGAATTTCGGCGTCCAGATCCGTGGGGTGGGAAGATTTCGTGGCAATGCTCACTACAGCAGGGGATCCTTGGAGGCGACTTTCAGATTCATTCCGGTAACGATTCCCGCGCTTTCGGAAATCGGACTCAGACCGACGGTTTTCTCTCTCTGTGATCTTACGCGCGGACTCATCTTGGTCACGGGAAGCACTGGTTCTGGAAAGACAACCTCGATTGCCTCCATGGTGAAGCATATCAGTGAACAGAGGTCCGGAGTGATCATCACTGTGGAGGATCCGGTTGAATTTTATTTTGAGAATGCCAGATCAATCATAAAACAGCGCGAGGTTGGCATCGATACACTATCATTCGCAGACGCTCTGGAGAATATTCTTAGGCAGGACCCTGATGTCGTGGTCGTGGGTGAGTTGAGGGATCAGGAAACGGTACGGGCTACTCTCAAGGCTGCTGAAACGGGCCACCTCGTCATTTCCACACTCCATACCATCGATGCCCCGCAATCACTTGATCGCATCCTAGATTTCTTCCCTGGTAACGAGCAAAAACAGATCCTCTCGACACTTGCTGATTCGCTTGCCGGAATCATCGCACAGCGCCTTATCCCTCAGGAAAACAGTGATCGTCGGGTGCTGGTAAGCGAAATGTTGACCTCAACTCCTGCCGTTAAGCGCGCGATTCGAGAGCATCATTTCGAGCAGTTGGTTGGAATGATGGAGGCTGGTCGCAAGGATGGTATGTACACACTCGATGAGGTGCTGGAGGATCTTTATTTAAATGGGATGATCAGCAAAGAGGAGGCTATTGCAGGGGCCAGGGATCCTTCCAGGATGGAGGCGTTACGGCGTAAACCTTCTCAAAAAGCGTGATCCTCAGGATTGCAGGAAAACGGATTACTTCGCTGCTTCGTTCCTGATCTTATTCTTCTTCGTTTCGCGTTTTTCCTCCAAAGAGGCAATCTCTCCGGAAAGCTGCCTTCTAAGCTCGGAAATTCTGATGTCGTCGCCGAGAGCTTTGGCAATTTCCCCATCGATGAAGATTCTTTGTTCGGCGATACGTGCCTCGATTTCGGCATCGACCTCTGCAAGCATCTTTTTCTGATCAGTGGTCAGTTCGCGTGATGGGGAGTTCGTTTCGAGGCGACTCATGGCAAGTTCGTAGGCGGATTTCATTGTCGAGGCATAACAGGGTTTTTCTGGCAGATGAATCCAATTTACGGATTGCAGAGCGAGTGTTCGGGGGGGAGAGTCTGACGATGATCCGTTTGCTCAGCACTGATTTCGACGGCACCCTTGCCGATAATCTTCATCCCAGGAGTTGTGTTCCTACTCTCGATTATGAACTGGCGGAGGCTGTGCGGGATGGAGCTCTCTGGGCCGTGAACACCGGGCGATCCTTGGAGAGTGCTCTGGAGGGACTCGATGGACTCGGTGTTTCAGTAACCCCGGATTATATCCTCACAAGCGAGCGTCATATTTATCAACCTGACGGGAAGGGGGGGTGGCATGACTATGGCGACTGGAATGAGATCTGTCGGGAACACCACGACCTGCTTTTTAAGGAGAGTGGAAGTTTCTTTGATCGGATCTCTGCGCTCGTGGCTTCCCATGAAGGAGTTGATTTTCAACAAAATTACAACGGGGTTCCCGAGGGACTCGTTGCTGCAAGTGAGGAACAACTTGATCAGCTAATCAGTGAACTAGCGGCGCTACCTGGCAGGCCGGAGGATTTTCATTACCAGAGAAGTAACATCTACCTCCGGTTCTGCCATCGTCGCTACGACAAGGGGAGTGCACTTGCTGAGTTAAGCCGACTCATCGATATGCCTACTTCGCAAATTCTGGCAGTTGGAGACCATCAGAACGATCTCCCAATGCTCTTCGGTGAAGTGGCAGCCATGGTTGCATGTCCTTCCAATGCACATCAAACGGTTAAAGAGGCGGTGCTAAAGGCAGGGGGCCATGTCTCTGAACGTCCTGCGGGGGAGGGGACGGCTGAGGCGATCCATCTCTACCGCACTGGAAAAAAGGTCCCTCCCAAAAAAGAAACCGGGAAGAGGTCTTGAAAGACCATCTTCCCAGCTTAAATCCTTAGCTCATTGATCAGGCTTTTTTCTCTTGAATTTTGTAATGGCCTTTTCCGACTTTCTTGATTTCAGGAAGTTTTGAGCCAGTGCTGCTGAACCAGACATGCACGTTGGCATTCTTCAGGCCGATCTTTTTGGAAAGATCCGTGACCTTCATTCCAGCATCACCCGCGGCTTTGAGGGCAGTGATGATCTTCTTTTTGATGGTTCCACGAGGAGCACGCTTGGCTTTCCTAGCGGTTGGCGAGGAAGCTTTTGCTCCTTTCTTAGCTGGGCGTCCACGGCGTTTTCCCGTGGTGCGGGCAGGCTTGCCCGAGATCAGCGAGGCAAGCTCACCCTCGATGGATTCGATTTGCTTAATAAGCGACTCCTTGCGCTCGGTAAGTTTTATGAGATTACGCAGGCCAATTGAAGTAATGTTTGTGAGGTTCATAACGATGTTTGTTATTTTATAAGTCATTCCTCATGACAAGTATTAAATCAGAACAAATTCCGGAATTCCTAACGAATGATCCATGCCCCGGAGTGATACCCCAGGCTCATGAGGTGACTCTATTCCTTGGGAAATTCGATGTTTTTCATGAAACACCTGTGAGTGATGAGGAACGATTGCGTGGAGAGTCCATGACATCCACCGCAACGAGGCATGGATTTCTTGCCGGACGACGTCTTGTCCGAAAGGTCCTTTCCAAGTGGCTTTCTTCGGATTCTGCGACATTACCTATTCTCCTCTCACCCGAGGGGCGGCCTTATCTTGCAGGGGATTCCTCCCCATGCTTTAGCATCTCCCATAGTGGTGATCTTGTTGTGGCTGCATTCTCGGGAGTGGATCTAGGAGTTGATTTAGAACTGGAGCGACCACTCGATCGAATTGCCCTTTCTGCGCGTTTTTTTTCAGAGAAGGAAGCTCGCTTGGTCAGGGAGCAGGAAAACGACAAGACTTTTTTCAAGCTCTGGACTAGTCGAGAGGCTGCAATCAAGGCTGATGGACGTGGCATGGGAAGGCTTCTCCCCTTAACTAAGGTTCGAGTCGAGACTCTGGAGAAGGAGTTTCTGAATGTTGAAATTGGAAGTGATTCCTGGACGGTGGCACATAGTGTAATTGATTCTGGATACCATGTGGCCATTGCTACCAGAAGCAGACCTTCTCTTATTCGCTGGTGTGATCTCCGGTAACTGCTAGTTTCTACAGCTTCATGTCATTTCAGGATCTTGGACTTTATGAAGCCGTCGTCCACGGCGCTCAGCGGATGGGGTATGTGGAACCCTCACCGATTCAGGAGCAGGCTATTCCCATCGCGATCAAGGGGGGCGATCTCATTGCCTCCGCTCAGACTGGCACTGGAAAAACCGCCGCTTTTGGCCTCCCTATTCTGAGTAGACTTAAGAAATCCAATGGCAAGACGCGTTGCCTGATTCTGGAGCCGACACGTGAGTTGGCGCTCCAGGTCGAGGAAGCCTTCAAGGAATTCTCCGCCTTCACCGATTTGGAGACGCTCGTGATCTTCGGAGGCGTTGGTTATGGGGCGCAGCGTGAGGCCTTGGCACGTGGAGTCGACATTATTGTCGCAACACCCGGTCGGTTGCTTGATTTCATGCAGCAGGGAGAGATCAATTTTGCCGACCTTGAGATTCTGGTTCTTGATGAGGTCGACCGGATGCTTGATATGGGATTTCTTCCCGATGTCCGTAGGATTGTGGAAAAGTGCCCCAAGGAGCGCCAAACACTCTTTTTCTCGGCCACGATTCCCGAGGAGATTGAGCGCCTCTCCTCCTGGTGCCTCCGTAATCCCGAAAAGATATCCATCGGAGCGCGTCGTTCTGCGGCCGAAACGGTGAAGCACGCTTTCTATCCCGTTGCCGCCGATCAGAAATTCGACCTCTTGAAGGCGATGCTGGATCGCACGGAATACCACAGCGTCATTATTTTCTGCCGCACTAAGGACGGGGCCGATCGCATTGCGCGTCAGCTCGAGAATGAAAAACATAAAGTCGCGGTCATGCACTCAAACCGCTCCCAGCAAGAGCGAGTTGATGCACTCGAGGGCTTCAAGACCGGACGTTACGAGGTGATGATCGCCACGGATATCGCGGCTCGTGGCATCGATATCGCTGGAGTCAGCCATGTCATTAATTACGATGTGCCCCAGCATCCCGAGGATTATGTCCACCGCATCGGACGGACTGGTCGCGCTCAGAGTGAGGGTGATGCCTTCACGATCATGACGGCTGAGGAGCTTCCCCATGTGAAGGCTATCGAGACCTTTATCGCTCAGAAAGTACCTCGTGAAAAGCTGGAGAACTTTCCCTATCTTTTCACCATGCTCTTTCAGGAGGATGAGGCCGCGAAGGTTCTCAAAAATATCCGCGGGGCTCGCACGCTGAAGGGCTACAGCTACGGGGCGAAGCGTCGCCGATAGGTTCTCAATAGTACTGTCGGTGAATCTTCCCTCTTTTAAAAAGAGGCTTGAGATTGAAATTTACGTAATAGCGGTTGGTGTTCCTTCAGGGATTCTGCCGAAAGATGATCGATGAAGAGAATTCCGTGGAGGTGATCCACTTCGTGTTGGGCTGCCCTTGAGAGTAGTCCCTCGGCTTCAAAATCCAAAGTCGAGCCATCAAGATCTTGGCAGATAATGCGAACCCTGGCTGGTCGTTCCACCTCGTCATGGAGTCCCGGCATGCTGAGGCATCCCTCGACTTCCGAGGATCGCTCATCACCGACTGGATGAATCTCGGGGTTGATCATCACGAGAGGCATCAGCGATTCAAGCTCAAGTTCGCGGCCATCGATCCAGGCACGGCTGGGCCGATCCTCATAGGCTGGCATCACATCGATCACGGCAAGTTGCAATGAACGGCCTACCTGATGGGCTGCCAGGCCGCACCCATCCTCAGCGTACATGGTTTCGATCATCTCCTCTGCGAGAGTGAGAATCGCATCATCGATCTTATCGATCTTCTTTCCCTTGCTGCGCAGTGCGGGGTGACCGTACTTCACCACCTCGAGCGGTTTGATTTTGGATAATTTGATTTTACGCGAACGAGCCATGTCAAAGGGGGTGGAGAAGGGTGAGGAAAGGTTACTTGGTCAGGGGTTTTGCAATGGCCGGTATATTCTTGATGCCTGCCTCCTGCAGGGCATCGAGCACTGAGACAACAGTACCAAAAGGTGCCTCTTTATCGGCCTGCATCGTGATGGAGCAGCCGGGTTTAGTTCGCTGCGCTTCATGGATTGCTGAAGGAAGGGCAGAGGCCGTAATGGACTTGTTATCGAAAGAGATCTGATCGGGCCCCTTGATCTGAAGAAGGATCACCTTCTTGGGTTCGCTGGTTGCTGTTGCCGCGGCTTTGGACTCGGGGAGATTGATCTGCAACTGGGGAAGTCGCTCCTTGAAGGTCGTCGTAACGATGAAAAAAATCAGAAGAATTGCGAGAATGTCGATCAACGAGACCACTGTGATCGAGGGCATCTTTCGCCTCTTGGTATAAAATCTCATAGGGAGTTGAAAGAAACTAATATGGAACTCAGGAACTCAGGAAGCAAAGCAGAAGCTGCATATTGAGCCTGAAAATCCTTAGGCAATACAATGGACAGGATTAACGCGGTCTAAAGCTTGTATGAAAAAAATCTTTCTTGCCTTCCTGAGTTTCACATGAAACTTAATCCCAAAAATTGGTGGCGGGGGTAGGATTTGAACCTACGACCTTCAGGTTATGAGCCTGACGAGCTACCGGGCTGCTCCACCCCGCGTCTAGAACGTATAAGTTATCACTTCCGGACCCACAGTCAAGGGGCATTGCGGCGTGAATGAGGCGTGATGAGTGAGGTAAAAAATTAACGAAGGCCGACGGCTGTTCTAAGACGCTCCATGACGGGTGCCGCGATTTCCGAGGCACGCTCGCCTGCTTGCTTCAGGATGCGGTCAACTTCGGCTGGATCAGCCGCAAACTGGTCGCGACGAGTCCTCATCGGGGCGAAGTAGTCGCGGACTCCGGACAGGAGGCGTTTTTTGAAGTCGCCGTATCCCTTCCCTCCCTCCCTGAAGTCCGCCTCCATCTCCGCGTACTCTGCTGGAGAAGCAACATGTTTGTAGATACCAAGGATAGCCGATCCCTCCAGTGGCTTTGGAGATTCCACAGGAGTTGAGTCAGTTTGAATACCCATGATCTTTTTCTTAAGGGCACCCTCCTCAAGGAAGAGCTCTACGGTATTGCCGTAGCTCTTGCTCATTTTGGCCCCATCGGTGCCGGGAATGGCTGCGGATTCATCACGGATCATCGCCTCGGGAAGCTTGAAGATCTCTCCGTAGAGTTCATTGATCTTCACCGCGATGTCTCGGGTGACTTCCAGATGTTGTTTCTGGTCCTTACCCACGGGAACCACATCGCTATCGTAGGCTAAAATGTCGGCGGCCATGAGAACCGGATAGGAAAAAAGTCCAAGTGAGGCGTGGAGACCTTTGGAGAGCTTGTCCTTGTAGGAGTGACAGCGCTCGAGCAATCCCATTGGGGTCACCGTGGAGAGGATCCAGGCAAGTTCGGTAATGCAGGTGATATCACTCTGCCGGAAGAGACAGGCTTTTGAGGGATCAAGTCCACATGCGAGAAAGTCGATGGCCACTTCACGGGAGTTTCGTCGCAGGGCTTCTGGATCCCTGACCGTGGTGAGGGCATGAAGATCTGCAATGAAATAGAGTGCCTCTCCTTTCTCCTGGAGTTCGATGGCCGCCTTCATCATCCCGAAGTAGTTGCCGAGATGAGGAAGCCCCGTGGGCTGGATGCCGGAAAGAATGCGCATAAATGGGAGAAGGTTGAGTTATGAAAGATGAATGATGAAGTCAAAAGACAACAGCGAGGAACGAATCGGTTTTGCAATCACCATTGGCGGAATCGAGAGGTTTTGATGCTCTCCAGCCATTGGTTGAGGCAAATGCAAGGGGATATGATGACTGGGGATTCCATAGTCTCCCTTTTCATACTTCATCATTCATGCCTTCATCCTTTCTGCTCAATACACCAGCTTCCGGTGAATCCAGATACTTTGGAGGAGTCCCATGCAGGCTATTGTGATGAGCAGGAAGGAACCTCCATAGCTGACCATCGGCAGAGGGAGTCCAGTGATCGGGGTCACTGCGACGGTCATTCCAATATTCATGAACACATGGGTAAAGAGAAGCATCACGATCCCCACGGAGAGTAATCGCCCCAACAAATCCTGAGCTTGGGAGGCCACGTAGAGCCCGCAGAGCAGGAGAAGTCCGAACGCAGTGATGAGGAGGATGGCTCCAAGAAAACCATGTTGTTCGCCAAAGACCGAGTAGATGAAGTCGGTGTGGACGATGGTGCTCGGGAGATAACCAAGCTCGTTGAGGGTGTTGTGAGCCTTGAATCCCTTGCCCCAGAATCCCGCGCTCCCGATAGCATTCAGAGACTGATTGATAGTCCAACCGGCACCCTGAGGGTCAAGTGAGGGGTCCAGAAAGATCAGAATTCGATCTTTCTGATACGGCTTGAGACCGAAGTTCACAACAAGAGGTATCAGGGCGACGCCCATGAGAAGGAGCGTCACGAGATAGCGGACCTGGACGCCCGCGACAAACAGCATGGCAAAGAGCACGGGCAACCAGACAAGAGTGCCCCCGAGATAGGGTTGGATCAGAATGAGTACACAGGGAATGGCCGTGATCGTGAGGCAAATAAGAATGCGGAGAGCCGGATGCATTCCATCGCTTTCACTAAGGAAGAGGCCAAAGAGAAGAACCCCGCCGAAAATAGCCATCTGAGAGGGCTGGAAGTTTCCAAAGCCAAGATTCAACCAACTCCTGGCCCCGAAAACCTTCACACCGATAAAAAAGACCAGAATGAGAAGTATGACGCTCAGGATATAGAGGGGAATCGCACCCAGTCTGACCCATTGGTAATCATTGAAAGCGATGATGAAAAAGACAGGGATGCAGATCAGCATCCACTTGATTTGACTGACCCAGAAGGGGGTATCCCTCATCCATGTCGCGCTGTAGATCGCATAGATGCCAAAGACACAGAGGGCGAGCATCACCATCAGGAGAGGCTTATTGAGGGCGCGAAACTTACGCACAAGCATCAGGGTATTCATGAATTCTTCCTGGTTCAGATTCTGGGAACTGCGGCCAGCAGTTCTCTTGTGTAGGGATCTTGAGGGTCTTCCAGTACCTCCCTAGAGGGGCCCAATTCGACGATCTTCCCTCGGTGTAGAACGAGAACAGAGTCGCTGATATGCTCGACCACTGCGAGATCATGCGCGATGAAGAGCATGGCCAGTCCCAATTCTTCCTGGATGTCCTGAAGGAGATTCACGATCTGTGCCTGGACGCTGACATCGAGGGCGCTTACCGGTTCGTCGCAGATCAGGAATTCGGGTTCCACAGCCAGCGCACGAGCAATACCGATCCGCTGGCGTTGGCCTCCGCTGAATTCATGGGGATAACGTCTTCCCATCTCGGGTTGTAGTCCCACTCGTCGGAGAAGGGAGGCGACCCGATCCTCCCGTTCACTGGCATTCATCTCTTTAAAATGAATTTCCAAAGCCTCGCCGATAATCCTGGCGATGGTAATCCTCGGATTCAGAGATCCAAAAGGATCCTGAAAAATATACTGAATCCTACGGCGCAGGGGGCGGAACTCGCGTTCGCTCATTGGTAGGATGTCCTTTCCTTTCCAGAGAGCCTCGCCCGAGGTGGCAGCAATAAGCTTCACCAATGTTCTTCCAATCGTGGTTTTTCCACTTCCACTTTCTCCAAGAAGGCCGACCGTCTTGCCCGCCGGAACGGAAAAGCTCACGCCATCGACGGCCTTGAAGACATTTGTCTGTCGTTGGAGGATTCCTGATCGAATCGGGAAATAAACCTTGAGATCACGCACCTCTACTAATGGAGAGCTGCTTTCATCCTGAAGTTTACTGAGAGTACTCATGCTCTGCATCCTTTCTCCAAGAGGGCTAAGAATTCGGCGGTATTCTCGCAGTCGATCAGCTCTTTCATGGTCGCTGGATTGCTGCAGATCCGGGAAATGGCTCCCAAGATCCTCAGATATTCGTTGTTCAAGGCCTCGGGAATGGCCGCGACAAAGACCAGGTGAATCCTTTCTTCGCGTCCAGGCATGAACATCCCCGAGGGATTTCGGCCGGCTGCCAGCACCAACTCGGTGACACTTTCAGTCCTGCAATGATGGAGGAACATGGCGCCGGGAACATCCCTGAAGGGCTCCTTAACCGAATTGGAGAGGAGTGTTTCCCGTAGTTCTTCCCAATCCCGGACACGTACATCACTTCTGAGTGGAGTCAGAATTTCCTCGAGAGCATCGTGATGATCATTGGCCTTCAACTGAAGCTTTACATCCTTGGTCAGCAAGGAATCACAAAGGGTACTCATGCGATCAGAGGGCCTGCGCTAAATATTGCTCCCGCTCCATTTGAGTTTCTGCCGGAGGATTTCCGGGAAAGTGTTGTGGGGCATCATGGCCAGGGGCAGTGTGAGTGGTGAGAGTTTCAGGACAACCTGTTCCGAGGGCTTCAAGGCATTTGGTGGGCGTCCATCAATCGTCACAAAGACTTCCTGATTTCCCGAGGAGCGTATCACGACGGTGCTTTTATCGGAGATCACCAGGGAGCGGTTGCTCAGGACGTGCGGACAGATGGGAGTGATGACAAGTGCGCCGCTCTCCGGCATGAGAATGGGGCCGCCCGCAGCAAGTGAGTAAGCTGTGGATCCCGTAGGTGTTGCCACAATGAGTCCGTCAGCATGATATTCGGTGAGTGGCGCCCCATCCACGGAGGCCTGCAGTTTGACAAGCTGAGAGCGCTCTCCTCGGCTAATGGTGACATCGTTCAACGCTTGCTCTAGGGGAATGGTGCCGCTGGCACCTTCGATTGCGACATCCAGCAGACTTCTCGGGCTTAGTTTGTAGTTGCCCGACAGGACGCAATCGATGGCCTTGAGGTATTCGCTGGAACCTAGGCAGGTCAGGAAGCCGAGTGAGCCGATGTTGATTCCAAAAATCGGGCGAATATGGCCACCGGAGCGATGGAGCGCTCGGAGGATGGTTCCATCACCCCCCATGACCAGGAGAAGCCCACATCGTTCGGCAAGATGGGCTTCATCCAGGTCAGATTGTTTTCCGATCAGTGCGGCAGTGGCCTTTTCCAAGAGATAAGCAGCGCCCCTGCGGTCGAGTTCGGTCGTGACGGACTCCACCAGACTTGCGGAACCATCCTTCCCTGCATGGGCAATCAGTCCAATGATCATGACTCTAATAAGGGGGTGGGAGATGGTTCAGTCTTCGGTTCGGGACGCTGGGCAGTTGAATCTCCACGTCGGAGCAGGGCCAGAAACTCAATATTCCCCGAGGTGCCGGGTAGGGGCGACTCAATGAACTGATCAAAGCGATGACCCGCAGAGGTTACCCAGCTCCTAATCGATTCCACTGCCCTGAGACGCGCTGAGGTATCACGCACGATGCCTCCCTTGCCTATATCGATGCGGGCCAGTTCGAACTGTGGCTTGATAAGGACGATCATGAGACCCTCTGGGTTCAGCAACTGAAACGCCGCGGGAAGGATCTTCGTCAATGAAATAAAGCTGAGATCACCGACGATCAGGTCAAAGCATCGGTCGAAATCCGAGGCCGTGAGGTAGCGCGCGTTGATCCCCTCGCGGACTTCGACCCTCGGATCTTGTCTGAGAGACCATGCCAGTTGCCCCCTGCCGACATCCACCGCCGTGACATGAGCCGCCCAGTGCTGAAGTAGGCAGTCTGTGAAACCTCCTGTCGAGGAACCAAGATCCAGACAGGAGAGGCCCGTCGGGTCGATGCCGAAGCCGGTGAGAGCTCCCTCAAGCTTATGCCCGCCGCGACCCACATACCGGTCGCGACCCGTGATGAGGATCTCGCTCTCGGTACTTATTTTTGTTCCCGGCTTGTCGGCGATCTGTCCTCCTACGGTGACCTGTCCTGCCAGGATTGCGCGCTGGGCCTTCTCTCTAGAGTCAAAATGACCTGACTCAATCAGATGCTGATCAAGGCGGACCCGGGTAGGGGATGGAGGTTTCACGGTTTAGCGAAGGGTGAATGCATCCCAAGAAGTTCGCTCGGCGAGTTCAGGAGGTGCTCCGGATTCAGAGCCGCAAGTGCACCAGCGGAGTTGTACCCCCAGGTCACGGCAGCCATACGAAGACCACTCTCTTTAGCCGCCTCGATGTCCCGTGTTTCGTCGCCGACATAGAGAATTTCTGCGGGAGTGACACCTTCTGAGCGGACAAGCTTTTTCATCTCCCGTGACTTGCCAAACAGCTTGGAAGAGGTGCGAACGAAATAAAAGTAGGGGAGATCGTGGCGTTTTAAGAAGGCGTCCACGTTTGCCTCCGAATTGGAAGTAAGGATGCCAATCCGATGCCCCCTGCCATGAAGCGTCGCTAGAACTTCGGGCATTCCCTCGATCGGATTCACTTGGTCCATTCTTTGATGAAGGAGTTCCAGGCCTCTGCGGGCGATCGAGGGAACCCTCCATGTGCTGATGCCTAAATGACGGATGAACTCTTTGGTTCCCATGTCCCGAGCATTTTCAAGGTGCTCCTCCGGGAGTTCCCGAAATCCGAACTCCTTGGACATGTCGTTGAGGATGCCATGAGCAATCTTTCTGGTGTCGGCAATCGTGCCATCAAAATCAAAAAGAAGGACCTTCGTGTCATTGTGTTGAACGACATTTGGAGATGTGCCTCCGACAGGCTGGAACTCTCCCTGATCAGTGTTCGGGGAGTTGGTCATCAGACGTGGAGTATTGCGGAAGAGTCGGGGGACTTCTTTAGGAAATCAAGGAAGCGAGTTCCGCGGGAAGTTCCATCTCTCCCTTGAATTTGTGCTCCTCGGGTTCCAGTCCGAAATGAGACGCCACTAGGCCGCTGATGCGACTCAACTCTTCATTTGTAAGGGGAGGTGTCTCTGAAGTGGCCGCAAATTCTGCAATCTGTTCGGCGTTGTAGATATTCGGAAGAACGGAGAGGGTCCTCGAATCATTCAGCAACCATTGCATGGCGGCTTGTCCCATCGTTCGGTCAGGACGTTCCAAGAAACGGAGTTGCTCGATCTTTTTCACGCCATTGATGAGCCAGCTCTTTGGGCGGTGATTACGATGATCATTAGGGGGGAAGATGGTGTCGGCCGTGTATTTGCCCTCGAGCATTCCAGAGGAGTGGGGAACTCGGATCAGGAACTTGGTCGGGGCATGCGTCGCCTCGGCAACCTTGTGGAGATCGGATCCCGGATGCTGCTCCAGAAGGTTATAGATGTGCTGCACAACATCCGGCTTGCGACGAGCAATGGCTGTGGCTCCCTCGCCGATCCAGCCGATGGCCGGACCGAGTGCGATTCCACCATGACGGAACTTTCCCTCACTCCGCAGATCCTCCATCACCTCCCATAAGGCATCATCGTTTACCTGGGCCTCCCGGATATTGTGGAGCTGGAGGATGTCGATGTGATCGGTGCCGAGACGTTTGAGAGCAGACTCTACCGCGCTCCTGATGGCAGCTGGACTGAAATCTTGGGGAATTTCTTTCTGTCCGCGTCGTCCGTCGCCATGGTTCACGAAATCGTAGCCGACCTTGGTTGCGATCACGATTCGGGAGCGCTCGGCGGGAGGGAAGGCCTTGGCAAGGAGCTCTTCGCTCCTTCCATTTCCGTAGGTGTCGGCTGCGTCGAAGAGCGTGATGCCAAGATCCGCGGCCTGCCGCATGAGGACGACGGCTTCCTCGTCGGTAAAGTTTCCCCACCATCCCGTGGAGACAGTCCAGAGACCGAAGCCGATTTCACTGATCTTGAGATCCGAGTCCTTATTGAATGTGCGATACTTCATCGTGAAACCACTATAGCATCCTGATGATTGACAATCCAAGCTTCCTGACTTGGAACGACATTTGCTTGGGAGGAAGTGTTAGTGGATTGACTGGATCCTTCGGGATTGCCACAACAGGCCATCCTTTCCAAACCAACAATCTGCCTAAGACGATCCCCCGAAAACCAATTTTTACTCTCATGACGACACCATCCACCTTTCATTCCAGCCTCGACACCTCCGTATCCGGACTCAAGAACCTGATCGAGAATCAACTCCGCTTCAGCCTCGCCAGGGATCCCAATACCGCTTCCAAGCGCGACTGGTGGCTGGCCACCTCCAAGGCCGTCCAGTGTCTGGTCATCGAACGCCTGATGGCCACCCAGACGAATCACCGCAGCGGGAACGTGAAGCGTCTCTATTACCTCTCACTGGAGTTCCTGATGGGACGCCTCTACATCAACAACTTTCACAGTGCGGGCGTCTTCGAGAATATGAAGAGCGCCATCAGTGAACTGGGGCTCGATATCGATGAGTTGCGCGAGGAGGAGTATGACATGGGGCTTGGCAACGGCGGGCTTGGACGACTTGCCGCCTGTTTCCTGGATTCGTTGGCAACACTCGACCTGCCGGCGATCGGTTACGGCATTCATTACCAGTACGGGCTCTTCAAGCAGGAATTCCGGAACGGTTATCAGATTGAGCTTCCGGATGACTGGATGAAATACGGTACTCCTTGGGAGATTGTCCGTCCCGAGCACACCACGGAGATCGAACTCTATGGTCATGTTGAGAATGTCTTCGACGATATCGGAAACTATGTTTCGAAGTGGACTGGGACAAAGAAACTGATCGGTATCCCCTACGATATCCCGATTGCCGGTTATGGAACGACGACCGTGAACTTCCTGAGGCTCTGGTCGTCGAAAGCCGCGGAGGATTTCAATTTCGAGGCCTTCAATAGCGGTGGATACGATGAGTCGGTGCGTGATAAGAACGCCAGTGAGACCGTTTCCAAGGTTCTTTATCCGAACGACAAGACCGAGAGCGGCAAGGAATTGCGATTGATTCAGCAATACTTCTTTGTTGCCTGCTCGCTGAAGGACATCATCCGTCGATTCCGCAGGAGCAACACGGATTGGAATACATTCCCCAACAAGGTTGCCATTCAGCTCAATGATACCCATCCGGCCATTGCTGTCGTGGAGCTTCAGCGTCTTCTCCACGATGTTTACGGCCTCCCCTGGATGGAGGCTTGGTCGATCGTCACCCGGACCTTGGCTTACACCAATCATACGCTGCTGCCCGAGGCCCTTGAGAAGTGGAGCGTCGGACTATTCCAAAAAGTCCTGCCGCGTCACCTGCAGATCATTTTCGAGATCAATAAGCGCTTCCTTTCGGAAGTCGAGGCGATGTGGCCCGGCGATCTCGAGATGGTACGTAAGCTCTCATTGATCGAGGAGGGTTCTCCTCAGATGGTACGGATGGCGAATCTTGCCGTCGTTGGAAGTCATTCGGTCAATGGGGTCGCGGCGCTCCATACCCAGCTACTCAAGAGCGATCTCTTTCCCGAGTTCGATGCCCTCTATCCCGACAAGTTCAACAACAAGACCAATGGCATCACCCCACGCCGCTGGCTCCTCTCCTGCAATCCTCGCCTCAGCGCCCTGATCACCTCAAAGATTGGCAATGGATGGGAACGGAACCTCGACGAACTCCGTGGACTCGAAGCTTATGCCAAGGATCCTGAGTTTCAGCGTCAGTTCATGGGGGTAAAGCATGCCAACAAGATCGACTTGGCGCGCATCATCAAGCAGGAATGCGGTGTTGATGTGGATCCCTCGGCGCTCTTCGACGTCCAGATCAAGAGGCTTCATGAGTACAAGCGGCAGCACTTGAATCTCCTGCACATCCTCGCCCTCTACCGCAGATTGCTTCAGGATCCCTCCCTCGATATCACTCCGCGGGTATTTATTTTCGGAGCGAAGGCTGCTCCCGGCTACGACCTCGCCAAGAACATCATCAAGGCGATCAATGCAGTGGGATCCAAGATTAATTCAGACAAGAGGATCAACGGAAAGCTGAAAGTTGTCTTCCTGCCGAACTATCGTGTTTCCCTTGCCCAGAAGATTGTTCCTGCGGCGGATCTCTCCGAGCAGATCTCGACCGCCGGAAAGGAAGCCTCCGGAACCGGAAACATGAAGCTCTCTCTCAACGGAGCGCTGACCATCGGAACGCTCGACGGAGCGAATGTGGAGATCCGTGAGGAAGTCGGCGACGAGAATATCTTCATTTTCGGCATGACGGTCGAAGAGGTGAACGAACTCTGGGCGAAGGGTTACAATCCCCAAGAGTTTCTTCGGAACCATGACGAGTTGCGTGCCGTGGTGGACTGGGTCGGGTCGAACTACTTCACCGCCGATGAGCAACCCGGTGTGTTCAATATCCTGCGTGACAACCTTGTCTGCCACGATCCCTTCCTCTGTCTTCCTGATTTCCGCTCCTACAGCAATGCCCAGGAACGGGTGGGAGAGGCATTCAAGGACAAGGCGCGTTGGGCCGAAATGGCGATTCTCAATACCGCCCGTATGGGCAAGTTCTCCAGCGATCGCACCATTGCGGAATATGCGCGTGAGATCTGGGATCTTGAGCCGGTGAGGGTGTAGCTCGTTACGTCACGACCCCACCCTTCCGGATGATTCTCGTCGTCGGCGCCGGACTTGCCGGATTAGCCTCTGCAACGCGTTTGCAGGAGGCTGGCGTTGATTGGCTGCTTCTTGAGGCTGCTGATCAACCCGGAGGCCGCGTTGTCACGGAGATCACTCCGGAGGGATATCGTCTCGATAGGGGGTTTCAGGTATTGCTCGATTCCTACCCGACAGCCCGCCGCCTGCTGAATTTTGCGGCCCTTCAGCCATGCTACTTTCAGAGCGGTGCCATGATGGTGGGAGAGGATGGATGGGAAAAGATTCTAAACCCCTTGCATCACCCCTCCTGGCTTCTTGCCTCTCCCCTGATTCGATCATTTTCCCTTCGGGAAAAGATCTCGCTTGGCCTGCTTGGCTCCCTTCAGTGCCTTCGCTCAGATGCCTCACTGCTTGGCAACGAAGCAGGAATCTCTGCAATGCAGGAAATTTGTCGATTGGGTTTGGGAGGTGATGTTTTGGAAAAGTTTCTCAGACCCTTTTTTGCAGGTGTCTTTCTGGATAATGAGTTGGGGACTGATGCATCGGTCTTCCGCTATGACCTGAAGAAGTTCGCCCTGGGAAGAGCCCTGCTGCCAGCGAACGGCATGGGGGAGATCCCTCGGCAACTTGCCTCCCGCCTTCCGATCTCCCGTCAACGCTATGGCTCTCGTGTTACGCGGATCTTGCGCAAGGATGGTCCATCCGGTCGCCTTACCGGGTTGGAACTTTCTAGTGGTAAGAAGATTGAGGCTGATCAGGTGATTCTGGCCACAGATGAGTCAACATCCTGCAGATTGCTTGGGATGGAGGAACAACGCACCTGGAGCGAGGTCTCCACCTTTTACTTCTCAGGGGATCATCCTCTCTATGAAGGGGGGCTTCTTGTCTTGCCCGAGGGTAGGGAGGCTCTCGTCAGGCACTTTACGGATCTCACGAATACGGCACCCGAATATGCACCCGTCGGGAAAAGACTACTCTCAGCCACCGTTCTCAACCCGCCGGAGGGAGATCTCGCTCAAAGGGTTCAGGATGAGATCACCAGATTCCTCCCTGATTTTAGGCACTGGAAGTTTCTCCGTGAGGTAAGAATCCAGAGAGCACTTCCATCTCAAGCACCTGGATTTCAGAGATTGCAGCCAGAACGTCGCCCCTCCCATCACTCGGCCAATCTCTGGCTTGCCGGTGATCAGGTCGCTCATGCCAGTATTGACTCGGCACTTGCCAACGGACTTCTTGTCGCCGATGAAGTTCTGAACTGCATCCAGTAGCGGGTGCGGTATGATCTGTGGAGATGCTCTCTTTCTCAACTAACTGGAATGCCAGCCGTCATCATGACGGCGCCTTGATTGTTAAGGAGATCCTGGAACTAGGATTCACTTCGATCGAGTTGGGTCATGGCCTCTCAGTTTCGCAACTTCATGGAATCCGAGGCGCCTTTGCTCAGGGAGGGTTTCAGGTTACGAGCGTGCATAATTTTTGCCCGATGCCGGTCGAGATTCTCACCGATAATCCCGATTGTTATGAATTTACCTCCCAGCGATCCGGGGAGAAGGAACGTTCCGTAAGGCTCACCCGCCAGACTATGGAGACAGCTGTGGAGTTCGGGGCGCGGTATGTGGTGCTTCACCTAGGACGTATCACGCCGTTGCGGGGAATGACCGATTCCTTACTGGGTTCACTTAGGGTCAATGGCGTTGCCAGCCGTGAGTATAGCCGTGCCAAGCTCGCCGCCGTGCAGAAAAGGGAACGTCAGGGCCCCGCATTTCTGGATCGGGTGACCCGTTTACTTGAGCCCCTTGTGGAGGAGGCTTCCAAAAAAGAGATCACTCTCGTTGTGGAGAACCGGAGCGACTTTGAGGCCGTCCCGACAGAGCGCGAATTGCTGGCGCTACTACGCCGCTTTGATACCCCCCATCTCCGCTACTGGCATGACTTTGGCCATGCCCAGATGAGGGAAAGTCTTGGACTTCTCGACCATGACCAGTGGCTTGAGCAGATAGCTCCATTCGCCGTGGGAGCTCATCTTCAGGATGCCCGATGGCCAGATGAGGATCATCTCATTCCTTTCGAGGGAGAGATTCCCTTCGACCAGCTAGTTCCACTTCTGCCATCATCTCTCTCTTACGTCCTAGAACTCTCTTCAAGGGCGACTCCAGCAGCCATTCAGGCTGCGGATACAAAATGGAAAACACTTTTCGCAAATGAATCTTAAAAAAACCATCATGACGCTTGTGCAGGCTGGCGTGACGCTCCTGCTCCTCTGGATGCTTTTTCATGATCCAGTGCGTCGTCACCAAATGGTTCAGGCCCTGCATACGGCAAATCTTCTCTGGCTGATTCCTGGATTCCTCTGTTTCGGCCTGGTGCTTGTTTGCGGTGCTTTCCGCTGGCAGCTTCTCATGAAAGTACAGGGAATCTCCTTGGGTTGGTTCCGAGTTTGGAAACTCGTCATGATCGGAATGTTTTTCAATCTCTGTCTCCCCGGTGGCGTGGGAGGCGACCTGATCAAGGTCTTCTTTGCCATGAGAGAGGCTCCCAAGTCCAAAAGCGCTGTGTTTTTGAGTATCATCGTTGATCGTATTGCGGGGATGTTCGCGTTGATCATCGTCTCAGCCGGGGTCTTTGCTTGGTTTTACAAACCATTGATGTCCCTCCCGATGATCCGTGCCTTCCTCCTGACTGTGACCATCATCTTTTGCGCATTCATTGGTCTGATTGCCATGGGACTCATCATCGACCGGTTTCATCTTGCAAAAAAACTTCCCGCCAAGATGCCGGGCCATGCAGCGATCCTGGATGTCGCAGGGGCCTTTTCCATTTATGCACGGGATTGGAAAGCTGTGGTAGTGGCTGTTCTAATCTCCATGCCACTGAATGCCTTTATCTTTGGTACGGCTATCTTCGCCGCCTATGCCTTTGTGGGAAATCCAGGAGCCGCCGCCATGTCGTCAGTCATCCCCATCGTGAACACTATCAGTTCCCTGCCGATCAGTTTGGCCGGAATCGGAGTCCGGGAAGGGCTATTCTCCGTGATGCTGAATTCTCTCTACGGAACGCCGGTGGATCTTGCCGTGCTGATCTCGATCACAGGATTTGCCTTGAGCGTCGGATGGGGTTTGATCGGTGGAATTGTCTACATGACCTACAAGCCTGCTGATGGTGGAAGTGTCTCGATCGGTGAAATGGAGGCTCAGGTGGGAGCAGTCGAGCATCAGATCGAGGCAGATGAAGAGGCCTCCAGCAATCGGGCCTGATCTCCATCTACTGATTATGAAATCGTCCCGATCAACGGAGCGGGTGCTCGATTTTTCGATCAGTGTGGATGGGAGGGTGATCTCTCCCGCAGGACTTGATCCATTGATGAGATTGGAGGCAGCTCGGGAAGTTTTTATCCGAATCCATCCCGTCATTCAGGGAAATGCCCGAGTGAAGGGTAAAGGCGATTGTAGCCAAGCATTCCTCTCCAAGGATCGGCGTTTTGTACTCAAATCAATCAAGAATGAGGAGGGTGGAGTTGCCAGGCTTCATTACATAAGGACACTAAAGAAACAGGGGAAACGGTCTTGATGCATACCGAGTCCTCCATCCTGATCAAAGCCCCAAGGGAGCAGGTATTCTCCATGACTTCTGATCTTATCAGATGGCCGGCCTATCTGCCGCACTATCGATGGGTACGGTGGGTGGAGGGTGGTCCTGATCATGGTATTGTCGAGATGGCGGCACTCCGCGGATCCATTCCCATCAAATGGACTTCTGAATTTCGCAGGGATGCCAAGGAGCCTGGAAAGCCGGAACTCTGGTTCCGACATCTGAGCGCCTTCACGAAGGGAATGGAGGTTCGCTGGATCTATGATCAGCGTGAGGATGGCATCCATGTGACGATCGAGCATGATCTGAATTTCCGCTGGCCACTCCTGGCCCCAATCGTGAATCCGATCATTGGTGATTTCATGATCGGTTGGGTGGCCCCTCGGACGCTCGCTACGTTCAAGAAACTACTGGAGGTAACGAAATGAATTCCAATCGATCCACCCGCCGCGCCGTCATTACCGGAATCGGCCCCATCAGTTGTATAGGAATCGGGAAGGAACCTTTCTGGCGAGGCATCCTTGCTGAGAAGAGCGGCATTGCCAAGTTGACCCGCTTTGATCTCGGAGGGTTGGAGGCCCGTTCAGCAGGACAGGTCGATTATTTCGATCCCTTGAACTATTTTCCGGCCAAGATGCTCAGGCGCTTGGATCGTTATGCTCAGTTTGCCGTCGCCAGTGCTTTGCTTGCCCTCGAGGATAGTGGGCTATCGTATTCTCCTGATTCTCCCGATCCTCGTCGTGGGGTCAGCTTCGGAACCGCTCTCGGTGGTATTTGTAATGCGGAGAAGGAGCATGATGCCTTTGTGAAGGGAGGATTCAAGGCAGTGAGTCCCTTGCTTGCCCTGCAGGTTTTCGGTGGGTCAGCGCATTCCAATATTGCCATTACCTGCGGTTTCCAAGGGGTCGGCACCACCAACTCCAATAGCTGCGCCAGTGGAACCGTCGCTCTTGGCGAAGCTCTGCGTTACATTCGCGACGGGATCGCCGATGTGATGGTCGCTGGTGCTTCCGAGGCACCGCTCAGCCCGTTGACCTATGGGGCCTTTGCCAACATCCGGACCATGAGCGAGGCCGATCCCTCGTTCTCGTGCAGACCGTTCGATCTGAACCGTGACGGCTTTGTCATGGGCGAGGGGGCTGCCTCACTTGTCGTCGAGGAGTACGAACATGCCAAGGCCCGTGGCGCACGGATCTATGCCGAGATTCTTGGATTCTCGCACAATAACGACGCCTATCACATGACCTCACCGCATCCGAACGGAGAGCCGACGATCCGCGCCATGCGGGATGCCCTTGCCGATGCCCGAACCAATCCTGAGGAGATCGGGTATATCAATGCGCATGGCAGCTCGACCAAGGTGAACGACAGCAACGAGGCTCACTGCATCCATAACATCTTCGGAAGCCGTGCGGCATCTCTTCCTGTCAGTGGAACCAAGGCCTACACGGCCCATCCCCTCGGAGCGACGGGGGCGCTGGAAGCTGTGATCTGCTGCTTGGCGATGACCGAGGGATATTTGCCACCCACGCTCCACTACGAGACACCCGATCCGGAGTGTCAGCTCGATGTGATTCCCAATAAAGGGAGGGAGGCAAGACCCAGAAAGGTCCTCTCTAATTCGTTTGGTTTCGGCGGCATCAACTCGTGCCTTATCCTCGGTACCGTTTAGAGCGGCTCGGGATATCGGCGGATAGCTGCGTTGTTGCTCGATTGCCGTAGGATATAACTACTGCTTCACTCGCACGCCTTGCTCTCCATCCGATCTTCCAAGCTTTAAGACTGAAAAACCAAACTCCGATAAAGGAGATGGATCTTACTAATAGAGAGTACGAATTATTAGTGCTTAAAAACTCCATTCACATTCGTGTAGAAGCCAACGCCAATAACGTTCACAACCGCTCCATTCGATGAGTAGAGGAAGGAAGGTATATTTGTAAGGCTGGTAACGGTGATGTAAGAGGGAATTGTCAGTGATCCTGTACCGCCGGGAATGGTATTTGAGTTTGTTCCAGTATTGATGATGCCGCCGGAGTAGCTATTGCTGCCTCCAATCGTTAAAGTTCCATTTCCAATCTGGAATCCATTCGTATTGGTTGATCCTCCTCCAATGGTCAAAGAACCATTACCTCCAAGAGTAAGTGAGCCCGCTCCGTTTCCGCTACCTCCACCAAGAACATTGGTGCTGCTGTTTGTGTTAATAACCAAAGTTCCAGTTCCAATAGTCAGACTACCACCGCCAAGGCTGAGAGTGCCGGTTCCACCACCGCTAAAAGTAAGTCCTCCATTGGTTATCGTGAGTCCACCGGAATAGGTGTTTTGACTGCCACCGGAGCCTAGTGAGAGAGTTCCACCAGAGTAGGTGTTTTGAGGAGCATTCGTCGGAGCATTGGTAGAAACTACAATGAGACTCTTCAAATAGATGAAGCCAGGGAGAACATTATAACTGGGGGTTACCCGAGCATCAGGTTGGTTATTGGCGGTGACTCCCAAGGTCAACTGATCTGTAGCTTTGATGTTCCAATTAGTCGTCAGGTTGTACGATTGGATCGTTGTGAAGTTGGAGCCGTTGGTACTATAGGCAGAAGCAACAGTCTTATTTGTAGCCGTGTAGCGGAACTGCAGATAGACGTTCGTGAGGTTCTTGTTTGTTGCCGTATCACTCTCTCCGTTGTTGATAAAGAGACTACTGACGATGGAGTTGCTGAGCACTGCTCCTGTGAGTCCTGAACGAACAAGGTTAAAATCAACTCTGTTCGGATACTCCAATCCATTAGTGGTTGTGTGAATCAAACTGAGACCTGCACTGTAATAGGGATTTGTCTGAGTATTAGTGAAAGCAGAAATGTGAGACTGGATGGTGATCGTCCAGTCGTTAGAGGCTTGTAGAAGTCGATTGTATGTTACGAGCCCTTCAACGTAGTTTGGGTTTGTGGAGAGAAGTTCCAGACCATAGTTGGTATCCACGACAAACCAACCACCAGAAGGTTTGTTGATGTAGTCAGAGTCAACAGTGGTATAGCTTGTGAAGTTGGAACTTACCAAACTGAGATTTGTCAGAGAGTTAGTATAAGCAACAGCAGCTCCAAGATTCTGAAGAGGAGCGAAAAGAGCTGTCAGTGAGAGAGCTCCGGTCAATGCAAGAATTCGGTTGTTCATTGGGGTGTATATGGACTTCATAGTCTTACTGCAAAAAAAACTGAACTTATTAGGGCGTGCTGTCAACGGCTTAGTGGTGACAAATTTGCAGTGGTTTGGGATATAAGGAGTTCTTGGGCGTGATCAGATAAATTGACCTTCAACTACAATCTAGCCGGCTGGACTTTCGTTCCGGCTGGAGTATCAAATTGGCCCATGGCAAGGGAGAGGGAGGCAAGGCTTGTGAGGTAGTCGGCTCGTGCACCGGCCTCATCGAAGCGAGCCGCGGCGAGTGCGCTCTGGTTGGAAATGAGATCAGTGATATTCAGGAGCTGATTGGTGAAGGCTGCCTGAGCTGACTTGAAGTTTTCTTCCGCGGAGACGACTTGGGAGCTGGCGAAAGCAACTTTCTTTTTTGCTTTAAGGAAGTCGTTATAGGCGATCCAGACATCTTGGGATGTCTGCAGGCGAGTTGATTCCACATTCGCCCGTGCCTGGGACTCTTCGGCCTGCCGCTGTTTCACCTTCTCCACGCGCTGGAATCCATCGAAGAGATCCCAGCTCAGAACCGCAAAACCGGAGTAACCTTGAGCGTTTCCATAGTAGGTCCCTGTTTGCGATGGCTGGGATGCCGTATAGACATAGGGTTCGCTTGAGTAGGCCCCCTGGAGGGAGAGCTTCGGCATGAAATCGGCTTTGGCACGCTCGACCGCCGCTCTGCTTGCGGCGACATCCGCCTGGCGGGCGGCGAGATCAGGGCGCCTCAGAATGGCCTTGTCGATGAGTGCGTCGACCTTGGTTCCGAGGGCTTCGTACGTTGAGGCGTTGGCGGTTGTATCAGAGCCTCCGGCCTTTCCAGTGACGACCTTGAGCGGTGCATTCGCCGGAAGTCCGGCGGCCACCCTCAGGTTGCCTAGGGTGACCTCCACATTCCGCTCGGCGGTTGCAAGGTCAAACTCCGCCTGGCTGTAGGTCTTTCTGGCGGTATCGAGTTCCGGTTTCGTGCCTAATCCGTTGGTCACTTGGGCTTCGACCATTCCCAAGATGGTTTTGCTCAGATCGAGATTTGCCCGAGCCGCATCTTGCTGGGAGAGGGCGGCGGTGTGAGCGAAGTAGGACTGCTGGATGCCGAAGACGGTATTCTGGATGTTCCGGCTAAATCCCAGATTCGCGGCTTGGAGCAGGGCGACCGTACGTTTTACATCTGCTGCACGGCGACCGAAATCAAGGAGGAGATACTCAAAATCGAGTTCGGGAGTAAGGCTTGTCTGCCTGAGTCCCATGGGTCCGTCATTAATCTGGTAAAAACTTTTCTGATAACCTCCCACAGCATTCAGGGAAAGTTTGGGGTAGTAGGGAGCTTTGGCTTCGCCAACTTGGGCGCTGCTTGCGAGTGCATTGAACCATGCGGAGCGGGTCTGTGGATTATTCGCCAGCCCCATCTCGAGCAGAGAGGAGAGCTCGTACGTGCGATTCGGGTCAAAGGCGCCCTTGTGCTCTGCCAGCGGAAAACCCCTCTGGCGCCCCAGAATCGGGTCCATGATAGTACCATCAGTCGCATGAAGCATCTGGGGAATCAGCGCAAGAAGGCTTGCGATGAGCGCCGTCAGCTTCAGTAGGTTTGCGTTTTTGATGGAATGGCTCACGGGAATGACTCGTCTCTCTTGACGTCAGGATGCTGTGACGATGGAGGGATCTGAGCCCAAACTCAATCCCTTCGTTCAAGCACAGGGGAATGGTGTTGCTATAGCCGGAGTGGAACGATTTGATTTCCTCCTGTGATTACCGAAATCCGCTCCGCCGTCGGCTTCGCCACGCAGTTGCCCCGTTACAACGAGATCGTTACCATCCTGTTCAAGTATGGATTTGCCGATGTCCTGAAACTGGTGGCTTGGCAGCAGATCACGGGTGGCGACAAGGGTGTCCTAGAAACTCATGCCTCGGGACTCCTGTCGAAGCCTCCACAGGAGCGACTGCGCCTCGCCCTTGAGGAACTCGGCCCCACCTTCATCAAATTCGGCCAGATCCTGAGTTCCCGGAGAGATCTCGTTGATGACATTTATTATGACGAGCTTTGCAAGCTTCAGGATAATGTGCCGACCTTTCCCGGGAGTCTTGCCAAGGAGATCTTTGCCCGTGAGATCGGGAAGAGAGTCTCTGAGGCTTTTCTCGAGTTTGATGAGAAGCCTCTTGCCGGCGCCTCGATTGCCCAGGTCCATCGGGCTGTGAACCTGGACGGGGTGATGGTTGCCGTGAAGGTTCAGCGTCCCGACATTCGCCCTGTCATCGAGCAGGATCTCTCCATCCTTGTTGATCTGGCGAAATTTCTTGAAGCGCACGTCCCCGACTTTGCTTCGCTGAACCCTGTTGCCGTTGTTAAGGAATTCGCAGAGACCTTGCTCAAGGAGCTGGATTTCACCCACGAGGCGGGTAATGCAGAGCGGTTCGCCGATCAGTTCCGTGGGAATCCCGCCATCAAGGTGCCGAAGCTTTTCAGGGAACTGAGTGGTGAGCGGATCCTCACCATGGAGTTCATCGCGGGCCAATCTGTTACTAAGACCGAGGCGCTTCGTTCCCATGGCATCGATCCAATTGTTCTTTCCGAGAGCATCTCCGGCCTGATCTACGAACAAGTCTTCACGTATGGGTTTTTCCATGGTGATCCCCATCCCGGCAACATGGCCATCATTCCCTCCAAGGATGTTCCTTGCGGTGGGGTGCTGGGTCTCTACGACTACGGGATGATGGGGGCCTTCTCCCCGAGTTTCCGCTCCAATCTGGCTCAACTCATCGCCGGCCTTGGCGAGAAAGATAATAGACAGGTGATGCTTGCGCTGATCGATATGTCCGAGGATGGGAATGTCGAGGATTTCGATCGCATGCTGCGTGATGTGGAAGACTTCAGTGACAAGTATCTGAATAAGCCGCTCTCCGAGATCAATCTCTCCCTCGTGCTGAACAACCTGCTCGAGCTTCTCAGGGCGCACCGTCTCCGGATGAAGGGGAGCTTCTATCTCGGAATCAAGGCGCTCTCCCAGGTGGAGGCTGTGGGACGTTCTCTGAATCCCGGACTGAATTTCATCGAACTGGGTCGTCCCTATGCCGAGAAGCTGATCGCTGGGAAATACATGCCCGAACATCTGCTGGAGCTTCTGAAGAAACTGGGGACTGCCTCCGTTGACTTTCTGGAGGTTTTTCCGAGCGACTTCCGTGTTCTCTGGAATCGTATGAAACGGGGTGAGGTGACAATTCCGCTTCAGCACCGGATCGACGCCCAGGGGATTGAGCCACTCCGTGTCACTCTGGACTCGATTGCGAACCGCCTGGCAAATGCGATTGTCGCGGCCTCCATCTTGATCTGCTCAGCTCTCCTGATCCATTCCGGAATCCCCCCCAAAATCTGGCACATCCCGCTGATCGGCCTGATAGGACTCTGCTGGGGCGGCTACATGTGCCTTCGTATTGCACTCTCCACGTGGAAGCACGGGGGTCTCTGACATCCCCAGAGAGCAGCAATTAGCGTTGCTCCTTGAGGAGTGCCAATCTTAATGTGACGTGATGAATCAACGGATTGTTTTCTTACTCCTGATCGTCGTCTCGACGATGACGGGTTGCGATCCGCAGATTAATGTTGCTGGAGCTTATTTCCCCGCGTGGCTCCTCTCAGGACTGATCGGCCTGGCGGCATTCTGGGTATTGCATCTGATTTTTCTCAGGACAATGATGGTTCCATTTTTTGTGCCAATACCGCTTTTCTATGCGGCGCTCTACATCGCCCTGACCTCCGGAACCTGGCTCCTCTTCTTTGCCTCCCGATGAGTGATACACCTGAGAATTCTGTTTCCGAGACGACGGAGATCCCAGCCCCGCAAAGTAACCGCATTCGCAGAACGATTGGTTTGTTGCTTTCTTTGGCTGCCTACGCCGCCGCCATTTTCCTCTCCCTTGAGGTCTATCGAAATATTCGGGTGAATCCCCGCACTGAGGATGCCCAGGTGCGCGCAAACGTCATCGGCGTAAGTCCTCAGGTTGGCGGCTCCATCATCGCAATTCATGTGAAGGACAATCAGCAGGTTCATAAGGGGGATCTCCTTTTTGAACTAGATTCGCGTCCCTATGAGGCACAGGCCGAGCAGGCAAAGGCTCAACTCGCACTCACGGAGCTTGAAATTCAAGCTTATAAGGATCAGATCGCGGCAGCAGAGGCTGAACTGAAGCAAAGCCAGGCCAAGGCCGCATACGCCGTCGACTATGCCAAGCGTGTTCAGGCTCTTGTGGGCAATCTTTACGTGACCGTTGATAAGAACCAGTTGGCCCAGACCGAAGCAGTCACTGCCACCGATAAGGTTGCCCAGGATCAGGCTGCTTTGGAAAAGTCCCGTAACCTGCTTGGAGAAAGGGGTGACATCAATGTCCGCCGTGTAGCTGCCGAGGCTACGTTACGGGATGCCGAGTTGAAGCTTTCCTACTGCAAGGTCTACGCACCCTGCGATGGTTATGTGGTGAATCTCCAGATCACTCCCGGTGCCTATGCGGCGGTAGG
>CAIPWR010000032.1 GCA_903868795.1 uncultured Spartobacteria bacterium
CAGAACTTTCCAACTTTTGAGTATTCATCCCTTTGAGAAGGTTCCTATCCATGAACTACTTACAGAAACCGACTTCAAATCTTATATGCCTCAAGAAAATAACCAGTTGATGCTGTTAGACTTATAACCGGACGCTAGTGCTGTGACGTGATTAGTTAGGAATCAAGTTCAAAGAAATAACCAGACCTCAAAAATCGTTCCCTCATCCAAGGGCACCAAGAGCACCAAGAGGATTGACCCTGTTCACCCAGTGGACGATATTTATCGACTGCCCATGTCTGTTCAGAATACCCGCAACTTTTGTATTATTGCCCATATCGATCATGGGAAAACCACCCTCTCGGACCGCCTTCTGGAGGTCACGAACACGATCGCCAATCGAGACAAGCAGGAGCAGGTCTTGGACTCCATGGATCTGGAGCGCGAGCGCGGAATCACCATCAAATCTCATCCTGTCTCCATGCAGTATCGGGCCAAGGATGGTCAGGAATACACGCTCAACCTCATGGACACCCCGGGCCATGTGGATTTTGCCTATGAGGTCTCCCGTAGTCTTGCCGCCTGCGAAGGGGCTATCCTTGTCGTTGATGCCGCTCAGGGTGTCGAAGCGCAGACCATGGCCAACATCCATCTCGCCCACAAGCAGGGGCTGACGATCATCCCGGTCATTAATAAAATTGATCTGCCTAATGCAGATCTCCCAACGGTCAAAAAACAACTGGAAGACCTTCTGGCCATCCCTGCTGAAGAAGCAATACCTGCAAGCGCCAAGGCAGGCATTGGAATCGTCGATATTCTCGAGGCGGTCGTTCACCGTGTCCCCCCACCCCCGGAGGGAGATGGAACGCTGAGAGCCCTTGTCTTCGACTCACTCTTCGATACATACCGAGGCGTTGTCAGCTATATCCGAGTCTTCTCGGGTAACCTCAAGGCGGGAACTCAGGTGAATCTCATGTCCACCAACCAGTCCTATGAGGTCAAGGAGGTCGGCATCTTCACCCCGAAGATGACTGCAACAGGAGCGATGGGCCCTGGTGATGTCGGCTACTTTATCGGCAATATCAAGAGCACCGCTGAGATCAAGATTGGCGATACCCTGACCGATACCAAAAAGCCTGCTTCCGAACCCCTCCCTGGATTCAAGGAGGTGCAGCCGATGGTTTTCAGTGGTATCTACCCGATCAATACCGCTGACTTCGAGCAACTCAAGACCGCCATGGGTAAGCTCCAAATCAACGATGCAGCCTTTAACTACATGCCCGAGAGTTCCGTCGCCCTAGGGTTCGGCTTCCGTTGCGGATTCCTGGGACTCCTTCACATGGAGATCATTGTCGAGCGCCTTCGCCGCGAGTATGACATGGATATCATCGCTACCTACCCGAGCGTCGTTTACGAAGTGGTCAAGACCAACGGAGAGACCCTCATGGTCGACAACCCCGCCAACCTTCCCGACATGAGCGTCGTCGAGGAAATCCGCGAACCTGTCGTAAAGTGCTTTGTCATGATTCCGAATGAGAATATCGGCGACATCATGCAGATCATGATGGATAAGCGTGGCATCGTGGAGAGTACAGACTCGATCGACACCCGACGCGTCATGATCACCGCCGTCCTGCCATTGAATGAAATCCTTGTCGACTTCCACGATAAGATCAAATCGGTCACCCGTGGCTACGGATCACTCGACTACGAGCCAGCAGGTTACCGGGCCGATCGCATGGTCAAGCTCGAGATGCTCGTGAACGGAGAACCCGTGGATGCCTTCTCCAGCATTGTGCATCGCGACAAGGCAGAAGGCCGTGGCCGTTCCCTTGCAACCAAACTCAAGGATGTCATTCCTACTCAGATGTATCAGGTCGCCATCCAGGCCGCCGTTGGAGGCAAAATCGTGGCCCGTGAAAGTATCGGCGCCATGCGCAAAAACGTGACCGCCAAGTGCTACGGCGGCGACATTACCCGTAAACGCAAACTTCTCGAGAAGCAGAAAGAGGGTAAAAAACGCATGAAGGCGATCGGCCAGGTTAATATCCCGCAGGAAGCCTTCATCGAAGTCCTGAAAACAAACTAACCTGTCTTAGGGCATCCTTGGGATTTTGGCGCCGTGCGGAGTCCCACTTCGCTCGCAACGCCACGTACTGGGAAACACGGCGTAGGCCGTTCGATGTGCATCCCGATTAGAAGTGAGGTCGTTAGGAAAGACGGGGAGACAATATCACTACAGATTGAACGCTACTCTGGTGCCTCAACGATGTGCCCCCTTTTGGAGTTGCCTGCAGCAACTTCTCCGCGATGCTTTCAGGAAGCTTGATTCACTTGACAGTTAGTCCTGCATCCAAACTTTTACTGCTTTATAAAATTATCCCTCTGGGGCAGTCGCAACTTTCTCTTCAGCACGCCAGATTCGATATCGGACTTCGACTCCGACTGGGACATAAACCACGAGAGGCAGGCGACTGTTGTAGCGAATCAATTCAGGTTCTCCACCTAGAGTGATCCACCGATCCTTTTTCGGCTCACTCGGATCCACTGCCATCAAGGTGCCGGCTATGGGGCCAAGGGATTTAAGGATATATCGGTCATAACCCCAACCCGGTATTGATTCACGATCCAGTCGTCCTCCGAAGAAGTAACGGTTTTGAGGATCGAGTTTCATGATTTTGCCCACCATCAGCTGCACCTTCAGGAGATCCTCATTCTTTTCTGTTGGCAGGAAAATCACATGACGACTCATCCCCTCTCCTGCAGTAGGAAAGGCCCTTAAAGGATCCGCTGCATGAACGGATGATACAACCAGCATCAAGAAAAGAAAAAATCTCATGGGCGCGAGGGTGAGCGATCGGGAGATGGAGAAGGAAGTTCCATACGCTTGATCCACGATAGAATGAGAGCATGTTGGTCAGGCGTATTGAAGCGGGAGATATTTTCCCTCAGTAATTCCGAGGCAACATCCCTCCGGCCCTGCTTCTCAAGAGCACGGGCTTGTTCCAGCAAGAGTCGGAATTCAATGACTGGGTTGCTCGTAAAAACTGCGGCCTCTTTAAAGCTCTTTTCGGCACCAATTAAGTCTCCCCCATCCATCTGCGCAGCACCGAGTGCCTCCAGGTAGAGGCTTTCCTTTTTAACTTCAGCTCGGGCCTTCAGTTCCTTGGCGGCATCCAGGACATCACCGTTATGGGAAAGGATAATACGCCGGTAATCTCTCCAGAGACTCTCAGGCTCATTACCGTTATCCGTGAATCCGGCATACGGTCGATAGAGAGGATCTCCGATACAAACGTTCATCCAGGAGAGAACCGGCTGCGCAGCATAGTAGCTCTCGACCAGGTTGTGACCGGAGAGCAATGCTTTGGCAAAGATCCCAAGATCCGTCGTGAATGGCAGGTAGGGTTCGTAAACATTCCCCAGTGAGATAGCCGCCCCATGCATGATAAGAGGTCCGGTCCAACCCTTTGCTGGATCATGGAGCGTCGATGCACTGAACGAGTGAAGATGCACGGCTATGGCACCCGGCACGAATCGGAACGAGGCATCGACAAACGGTCCATCGATATTCTCATCATGCCATCCATAGTAGGCAGCTGCATCAGTCACAGGGAAACCAGACTGTAGGGTATCCGGAAGATCATCCGATAATACGGGGATTCCATTCTTTCTCATGGCCGCCCCCGCTTGACGGATCCAAGTGTCTCCGCGTTCATAGGCTTTATTCGTCGTTGACTGAAGGTCGATGTACCCCCACCCCCAAACGCCTGCTTTTTCAGCCCTGATCGATTCAGAGATCATTGATCTCACGGCGTCATCGCTCGGAGCATCAAGTCGTGAGACCAAGATCATGGGAATAGGAATATTGGTCCTTTCAGAGGCAATGCCCTCCGGGGAATTGGTGTAGAGTGGGTTGTTCAGAGTCCCCGAGATCTGGGGGGAGAAAAGCCCCAGAACTGAAAGCTCCGAATCAACCGAGGCTGCATTGACTCCCCCATAGGGATCAGGTTGGTTCTTCGCATCTCCAGGATAGGATTCCGTTTGCCTTATTTTAAGCGGCATTCCCTTGATGAGCGCGGCATAGCGCACCGAAGACGCATAGAGAATGGGCCTATTCATCATATCTCGGGTAAAAGACCACAGTCCCCTATGCAAAAGTTCCTGCCTGATGGGTGCTGCGATCAAAGAGTCGTATTCTTCACGACTGATTTCCTCCCTGAGAGGAGCCGTCACTGCAATCTGATGCGTGCGATCAATCCCTCTCTCGGAGCAATAGAAGTCTGCCAGGGATTTGGCGCCTGGATCGCTTTGATTGTAAATGACGACGATGGCATCGAGTTCCTCCGCATGAGCAGAGTGAACAGGGGATGAGAAACAGGCCGTCTGGAAGACCGTAATGAGAGTGATCAGAACGATGCGCAAGGCTCTCATGACACCCCCACCCTCAACTTCAGCCCGTCATAAGCAAGATGAAATCCGAGGGGCAGTTCCTGTTGCTTCGCTGCATGGGAAACCTCGTGACAGAGATGGATGAACCATGTGTTTCCGGGAGCGATCGACCGTGAGACTTCGATGGCACGCTCAAAGTTCATGTGGGTGGGATGAGGCCTGTCTCTCAGGGCGTCGAGTACAAGAATCTCGACACCATATGCCGCATCGAGGGCGGAAGGAGGAACATCCGCACAGTCCGTAAAGTAGGCCAATAACTTGCGACCCTCCCGAAGGAAAATAAAACCTGTGGTGGTGAATTTCCCATGAGGGAGATCGACAGGAACAATTGTTGTCTCGCCAACTTGAAAAGGGCCTCGAATTACCTCCGGAGCCAATCTTAAATAATTTTTCCAAGGCTGCGGCTCATCGAATGCATAGCGAAAGGTGGCCCGTAATCCCTCCATCGTCGCTTTGGAGGCATAGATAGGCATTTCACGATCCTCCATCTCACAAAAACGCCTCATGTCATCGAATCCCATGATATGGTCCGTATGGGCGTGGGTCATCAGGGCGGCATCCAGACGGATGACCCGCTCGCGCAGGCACTGGATCCGGAACTCGGGTGCCGTATCGATGACGAAGTGACATTCCGGCGCCTTGATCAGAAGAGAGGTTCTTGTGCGTTGATCACGTGGGTCAGAAGACCGGCAGACAGGACAATCACACCCGATGACAGGCACCCCTTGCGATGTCCCAGTGCCGAGAAAGGTGAGATCCAAAGAAGCCATGAGGATAAAGTTAAAAGGTTAAAAAAGTTACAAAAGGTTAAAAGGGGCGGAGCATTTCTGCCCCGCAATTGAACGCTTCAACTCTCACGTTCCGAGTGGCATAGTATTTGCCATGTCGGCCATGCTCCGATCTCTCAGAATCCGTAATCTCGCCCTTGTTGAGGAGCTGGAATGGGATCTTCCTGCCGGCTTCACAGCAGTCACAGGGGAGACCGGCGCAGGAAAGTCGATCATCCTCGGAGCCCTGAAGTTCCTTCTTGGTGAACGAGCAGATCGTGGTGTGGTCAGAGCAGGGTCCTCCTCTGCCGGAATCGAGGCAGTCTTTACCCTGGAGGAGACACAAGAAATCGATTCACTTCTTGAAGAATCCGGTATTGATCCCTGCCAAGATGGCGAATTGATACTCAAGAGAACCATCGCCGCAGAGGGGAGTGGAACCTCGGGACGCCAGTTCATCAATGGGAGTCCCTGCAATCTCTCTATCCTGAAAGAACTCGGCACCCGTCTGGTCGATCTTCACGGCCCTCACGATCATCAATCCCTTTTTTCACGGCGGGAACAGACGCTCCTACTTGATCGATACTGTGAAGCGCTCCCTCTGAGAGAAGCTTATCTGGAATGCCGCATGGCATTCTTTGCAGCCAAACGAGATCTGGAAGACCTCGAGGCGTCAGCAGGAGGGATGGAGCGGATCGAACAACTGCGACTCGAAGTTGACGAGATTATCTCCTCCAATCTGCTCGAAGGAGAGGAAGAGTCACTGAATGCCCGATACAAGGCTGCATCAAACAGTCGTCGCCTCATTGAACTCTCCGCCGCTTCAGTTGCCCGTCTCGACGATGAGGAGCGCGGAGCAAGTCCAGCCCTCTCGGAGACCACCCGCCTACTTAGGGAACTCAGCCGCCTGGATGATCGTTCCTCCACTCATCTGCAGACGATGGAGAAGATCACCGGTGATCTGGATTCCCTGATCTCAGATCTGCGTGATTATGCAGAGACCATCGAGGTTGATGCGACAGAGCTTCAGCAACTGGAGGATCGTCTGAATCTGATAGCGACACTCCGGCGAAAGTATGGACCTTCGCTTACGGACGTCATCGCACGGGGTGCTTCTTCTGCGATCTTATTGGAAAAACTCTCCGGATATGAGGAATTGAAATTGGCTGCGGAGAAAAAGGTTACTGAAGCGAAGACCCGACTCCGAGCCACAGCTGAAAAGCTGGGAGCAAAACGTGCCCAGGGAGCAGGTAAACTTTCGAAGATCGTGGCCCGTCAACTTGCCGATCTCGGCTTCAAGCAGGCCGGATTCGAAATCACTCTCGAGAAGCAGGAGGAGCCAGGACCAGACGGCGGTGAAGTGGCGGAGTTTCTCTTTGCGCCGAATCCGGGTGAACCGGTTCAGAATCTCCGTTCTATCGCCTCAAGCGGCGAAATCTCACGAGTCATGCTTGCGCTCAAATCTGCCCTCGCCGGGCAAGACAAAATTCCTCTGCTGGTCTTTGACGAGATCGATGCGAATGTCGGCGGAGAGATCGCAACCATGGTGGCAGGCAAGATGAGGGAGCTTGGGGCCGGTCATCAGGTTCTCTGTATCACGCACCTCCCCCAAGTCGCCGCAGCGGCCTCCTCGCAATTCTTGGTCATGAAGACCGTCCAGGAGGGACGTACGGAAACAAGCCTCTCTGCCGTGGAGGGATCAGAGCGCATCTCGGAAATCGCCAGAATGCTTGGAGGCGTTACCGACTCTGCAAAAGCTCATGCCAAAGCTTTGATTAGCGAATCGCAGGGCTGATTGGGATCTCTTCATCCATCACCCAGCAACGACCCGTCATGGCACTTTATTATCTGAAGGAGGCTGATGGAGACAAAGAGCCCGTTCCCTCCTTGGGAGGAAATCAACCGCGGGGACTCTTTGCGTTACTGATTGTTGCCTCGTTCACGATCATTCTCCTCGCCAGCATCATGCAGTTGCTGGGTCTGACTTGGCCGCTTGAGGGGCGATTACTTCAAAAAATCCCTCCCTCCATTCTGCCAAAGCTTCCTCCGGCCGCTTCTCTCAGGCTTCTCGAACTCCCATCGACTCACGGAAGCATCTCCTCCCTTGATGTCGCCATGGCGCTTCGAGGACTGGGCAAACTTCACCCAGCTCAGATCTTGATCGCTAGCACCGTCATCATGGATCAGGAATCTGCACCACTCCTGCCTGGAGTTCTCCAGACGATCAGAGCCGAGGGTATAGATGTTATTCAAGCACGGGAGTTTTCGAAGGACACCGGGTATCATTCCGTACCCCTCTGTCGATATGACCCCCCATCTTGGATCCGTCTCCCCTTAACCTTGGAGAGCGTTCCCGGGAAAATATCGAATAAGGGAGAAGGATGTTTCCTTCCAAGGGAAACCGATCCACCAAAAGGAATTCAACTTTTCGCGCAGACAGGTAATGGAGAAGTGATCGGTTCCGTTTGGTGGGAGCTCTTACGGAAAATCGTTTGGGAAGATAAAGATGACTCCATGCTTCATGATTTACCCATATGGCTTCTTGCCGGAAGTCTTCTGGTCGCTCCAGGACACACCCCGATCTTTCTTACCCAAGGGGGAATGATTCCCATCTTCGAGACTGGATCATCAACGCTCCAATCCGTGACTCTCGACGATTTCCTTCTCGATATTGAGCAGAAGGAGCGGGGTGAAAAATCAGCTGATTTGGACACCCTCTTGAATGATTCGCTCGTGATCCTTGGAACCTCATCGGAAAGACCATTCGTAGACACATTTCAGCAATTGGACATGCGTCTTTCTTGGAAGCATCTCTCTTGGGTTCATCAGCTTTTTCTTGCCGTGGGATGTCTCCTTTTCCTGTTTATTGGAGTGACTAGCGGGAGGATCCCCTCCCTTATCATCGCCGTACTGACAATCGTTGCCACGACTGCAATCGTCCTGCTCTCCCTACGTCACGGAATTCTCATTCCGTGGTTAGGACCGGTATTCCTAAGTTTGGGACTGTTGATCCGATGGATGCTTCCTAAATAAACGGCAAGAGCGGATACTTCCTTCCGAGTACCATCTCGCTCGGCGCCCCGAGCCATTTCTCCAGCGCCGTGGCATAGACGGAACGGAAATCGGTACCAAACTTGAGATCCCCGTCATGGAGGTCTGTGAGGCTTGGATAGTTTCCATAAAGACCGGGTTTTACTCCCCCACCCATCACGAAGAGAGGAGCTGCCGCACCGTGATCGGTTCCCCCACTGGCATTCTCAGAGACACGGCGACCGAACTCGCTGAAGGAAATCATCAGGACGCGGTTGAAGTTTCCCTGAGCTTTCAGATCCTCGACGAAGGAAGATGTCGCTGCACCCAAATCAGTCATCAGTCTTTCGTGAGAGGGCAACTGGTTGGCATGCGTGTCAAAGCCTCCCTGGGAGACGTAATAGACGCGGGTCGGCAATCCCCCGGCAATCAGTCGCCCGACCAGATTGAGACTATTCCCGAGCTGTGATTGTGGATAGTTGACCGAGCTCTTGGTCTTTCGAGTGATGGCCAGTATCTTGTCACTGCTTATCTGAGCCCCGAGAGCCGTCCGCTGGAGAAACTCGACGGTGCTACCGTCATCATCCGCGGGGCCGGAAAGCATCCCGATCGAACCTCCTGAATTCTCGCTCAGGGAGCTATGTCCGGCATCGGTCGGTTGATTCATCTGACGCATGAACATATCAGCGGAAGCGGGATCACTCGCCGCCTCACTCATGTAGCGAAACTGTTCAGGATTACTAAATGCGACACCCTTTGGGGTTGGAGAGGCGAAAGCCTGGGGAGTCTGGCCACCGATAGCCACTCCCACGGATGAGGGATCGCTACCTTGGCAACAGTTGTCAAAGTATCGGCCCAGCCATCCCTGTGACTCGTTCTTGTCAGCATCGCTCGCGGTCTGCCAGATTTCCGTCGAGCGGAAGTGGGAGCGGTTAGGATTCGGATACCCCACTCCCTGCACCATGCCGAGGCAGCCTTGGGCATAGAGATTATGCAGTCCTGTTAGTTTTGGATGGAGTCCCGCGTAGTCACTGATCCGCAGGACATCGGCCTTTGGAATGGCGATCTTGGGACGCGCCTTGTAGTAGGCATCATCCCCATAAGGAACAAGGGTGTTGATACCGTCATTGCCTCCGGCGAGTTGGAGTACGACCAGAATTGTGCCGTCCTTCCCCGTGGTGATTTGTCCCGGCGTCGCGGCAGCCATAGTGTCGAGGCAGAGGAAGGTCTTCTCAAGGAAGAGCGGGACCGTATAGGCGAGAGCGCCTCCCAGAACCGATGTCCTGAGAAAGTCACGCCTCGTGTGGAGAGTTTGTTCTTTTGGGGATTTCATACGGGGGATAGGTGATGTGTGGTTCTAGGATAACATGGCATTGATTGACGTCATGTCAGCTGGTAATCGGGTGTGCTCATCATGAGCTGCATCAGGTCGCGGACTGTGTTATCGGAAAATGGGACAGGATGTTGTTCCAGAAAAGTCAGGTAGGTGGCTCGATCTTTGGGAGGAAGCGGGTAGTTAAATACCCGGAAGGCCAGCTCATCAAGCAGCTGATCAGAGCTTTTACGAACGCCTGTCGGTGCAATGGTTTCTAGCGGAATGACAGCAGTCTTGCTATTGCCTCCTCCAAGGATACGGGCCTTACCACTGAGCAGGTAGGCTGCAAGATTGTAGCGGTAGAGAAGGCTTGAAGCACTGATCCAGGAGCGCCCTCCATCCCACCCCTTCACATTCGGCGGCGCGAAAACGACCTGTCCCAGTGCCGAAAGCGAGTTTTCCAGAACACGGGAATCCGGAAGAGGGATCTCCAGCATTTTGGTCGTTTGGATCATCCACTGGACCGGACCCTTGATCTGATGGTGGACGACCTTGGGTGAATAAAATGCGGCGCTCCTGAAAATCGTCGAAAGTGTAGCCCCGATATCGTATCCGTTGGAGATGAGGAGTTCCGCGATACCACTGAGGGTTTCCTCAGATGGATTCTCAGCAACGAAGAATACCCAGAGTTTTTTTCCGATGAAGCGCGCACACTGGGGTTGGGCCACGATCGCATCGATAATTTCATCTCCAGTCCAGGGACCTGTCTTTTCAAAAAAGGTCTTTGCCCCGGGATCGAAATCTTTTTCCTGAAAGTGAAACTGGCCCTTCTCGTAATTGACGCGGTATCCGGTGAAGGCCCGGGCTGATTCCTGGATGTCTTTTTCCGTGTAATGCCCCTCCCCCAGAGAAAAGAGCTCCATCACCTCCCGGGCGAAGTTTTCATTCGGATGGTTCTTACGACTATCACCCAGATCCAGCCACCGGATCATGGCAGGGTCGCGAGACATGGCTTTGAGCATGTCGGGAAACTTACCGAGAGCATAACGGCGCAGGGTATCGTTCTGCTGCCACATCAGGTACGAGTCATTCACTTTCTGATTGCTGGTAGCGAAATGACCATGCCAAAAAAGTGTGGCTTTTTCCTGCAGCGGAGCAGTCGTGTAGCGCATCCTGTTGAGCCACCAGAGACGGAGATCGAGCATCGAGGCCCCCTCCACTTTACCCAACTCTCTCCTGACTTCCCGGCGTTCATCTTCCGTGGCTGCGGCTTTTTCGCGCTGCTTGTACACAAGTCTCTGCTCCGGCATCAGCAAGTCGGACCTCGGGAAAAGATCGCTGTCATCATCAGCCTTGATGAAGGAGTTAACAGCCTTCTCAGGGCCCATGCCCACGAGCACGTCAATTTCGACGGGCGTGCCGCCGAATCCGGCTCTATCGAGCAGATGGGCAGCCATTTTCCTATCCCAAAGCTTTTCAGGAAACGGGGAGAACATACCTAAGCGTAACACCACGTTTCCTGAAAAGTTGCAAAATGATTTGGTTAAGCATCATCCTCAAAGAGATGGCTCAAACATGGGAGGAATGCAGAAATTGCCCTCGCGGGTGGTGAAGCCTCTCTCATAGACTCCCCCTTTATGCGTTTCACGAATCTCACGAGAGGAGCAGGGATCGGGTCCAACTGCTACCGCCTAGACCTTCCGGAGGGTTCGGTGATTCTTGACTGCGGCATGCATCCCGAGCATGTCGGCCATGACGCAACGCCGTTGCTGGAAGAGATCGAGAACGGATCGATCCGCTCCACGATCCTCACCCATGCCCATCAGGATCATGTGGGATGCCTTCCCCTGCTTCAGTCGCGCCAGCCCGGAATGCCCGTCCTCATGACCCAGGGTACTGCCCGGATCGCCGATGTGATGCTGCACAACTCGGTGAACGTGATGAATCGACAACAGGAGGAACTAAAGCTCACTGATTATCCTCTCTTCAGTCACCGGGCCATCGAATTGGCCTCACGCATGTGGAGGCACTGTGTGCTGGATCACGCTCTTTCGCTTGACGGTGAACGTGTGTCTGCAGGCAGCTCTTCGACATCCGTTACCTTTCATGATGCGGGACACATTCTCGGATCCGCCGGTGTGATGATTCATTCGGAGGGAAAGAAATTCTTCTATACGGGGGATGTGAATTTCGAGGATCAGACGATCCAGACCGGCGCTCGCTTCCCCGAGGGACTTGTCGATGTTCTTCTCATGGAGACGACCCGAGGTAATGCTCCGGTGCCCGAAGGATTCACGAGGGCAAAGGAAGAAGTCCGCTTTGCCAAGTCCGTCGCCGCGGCTCTCGAGGAAGGAGCCAGCGTGACCATCCCGGTATTCGCACTCGGGAAGACCCAGGAGGTCATGGCCTTACTCTGGCAGATGCAGAGAGAACGAATCATTCCTCCCACCCCTCTTTACGTCGGAGGGCTTAGCAGCAAGATCACTGCGGTCTATGACACCATGGCGGCGCAAGTGCCAAGAAAACTCCCAAACCTTCGTCTCATGTACGATGTTGCTCCCTATGTAGCAGGAGGTGCCGAGATCCAGTCTCTCAATCCTCGCAAACGCGCCATCTATGCACTCTCCAGCGGTATGATGACCGAGAACACCCTCTCCAACATCTTCGCCCGCAAAGTACTACCCGACCACTCCCAGTATCTCTTCTTTGTCGGATATGCAGATCCTAATTCCCCTGCAGGACATGTCAGAAATGCTGAACAGGGAAGTAACGTACAGCTTACCTCTGCAGGAGCACCTGTTCCCTTTCACTGTCACCGAGAGGTCTTCACCTTCAGTGCCCATGCCCAGCGGGATGATCTTCTCTCCTATGCGATCAAGGTCAGACCCAAGACCATCCTCCTAGTTCATGGAGATGATCCAGCGATCGAATGGTTCAAGAGGGAACTCTACTCCGCCCTCCCCGAGACAAAAGTCATCGCTCCTCCCCCGGGGCAAACGATCGGGCTTTGAGATAAAAAAGTTTAAAAGGTAAAATCGTTACAAGGGTACAAGGTTGAATAGGCTAAGAGCCGTGAAGAGGCTGCGGAGCGGGCATAGTCGTGCCCCAATCGCCCCGCCAAAAGCGACTGCGAAGCGATATCTGAGTAATGCGAAAATCCATGATACGAAAAAGGTCTGATAGAATAGACTTCACGAGTCCCCAGGGGCAACCCCTAAAAACGGTATTTAAGCATTCGGAATCGCCCATTACCCCCCCCGTATTTATTAGCGATGTTAGCAATGCCCTGCGAGCAGCGTAATCGAAAGGCAAAAAGTTGAATTTCAACGTCGGAAACCAAAAACTAAGACAGAAGGCCTCTCTCCCCAAGATGCCAAGGCACGGAGAGCGAAAAATAGTCCAACATTTGACTTTTATTGAATTGGACAGCATGTTGTCCAAATGACTGCCCTCACCTATTCTGCCGCCCGTGAAAATCTGGCCTCTACGATGGACCGCGTCTGTCAGGATCACGATCCGGTGATCATTACCCGCAACCGTGATCAGGCGGTGGTGATGCTATCTCTGGAGGACTTTGAGTCACTCCAGGAGACCGCCTATCTCCTGCGATCGCCGGCGAATGCGAGGCGACTGCTCGATTCCATTGAGAGCCTGAATGCTGGGAAGATGGTTTCAAAAAAAATTGAGGATCTTGAGGAAGCGGTCGCCAAGGCATGAATATCCTCTTTTCCCCCCAAGCATGGGAGGACTATCTGCACTGGCAGCAAACGGATAAAAAGATCGTCCGCCGAATTCATGATCTCATCAAAGAGACGAGTCGCTCTCCTTTCGAGGGTATCGGTAAACCGGAACCGCTAAGGCATGCCCTGTCAGGATTTTGGTCACGCCGAATCACGGAAGAGCACCGAATGGTCTACAGGGTTTCCGAGAAAAATCTAGAAATAGCCCAACTCCGATTCCACTACGAGGGCTAAAGAAGAAAAGGGGTGGAGCAGTGGGAGAGGAGTTTTTAAACCCAAAAATTGCTTCAGAAGCTGACCCTGATAATGGGTTAAAAGGGTTAAAAGGGTTAAAAAGGTTAAAGTCGTTATAAGGTTAAAAAGGTTAAGACCCGTAAAGAGGCGCTCTCGGAGATATTTCCCACTTTTTAACGTTCTAACGCTTTCACGTTTTAACTCTCCAGAGACTCACCTTTCAGTTGAGAAATTCGAATCTCTCAACCCGCCGCTATCGTAAAATCAGGGTTCATCTCTAAACCCTACAAGTCTCCGGCCCTTAATGAGGAACAAGCCAATCCTAGATGAGCGATCACCGAGGAGGCGGAGAGTGATTCCTGAGAATCGGTGCCATGGAAGATGGCAATCTCTGCAGCTCGGCCACAGATCCATGCTCCGAGCATGGCGGCATCCCTGCAGGAATGCCCGCTACCGATGAGAGCTGCACAGACACCGGTCAGGACATCTCCCATCCCCCCACTCCCCATGCCGGGATTGCCGGTGCTGTTGAAATCCGGTGGCATTCCCTGCTCTGCAATGATCGTTCTGGAGCCCTTGAGAAGGAGTGTCACCGGATAGTTGCGAGTAAACTCCAACGCCCACTCCCGACGGGTCCTCCCCGCCCTGGGACAGAGTCGCTCCATCTCTCCGGGATGGGGTGTGAGCAGACGGGGGCCGACGCACTGAGCTAGGAGTGAGGTGTCGGCGGCCACAGCATTCAAAGCATCGGCATCAACAACACAAGGGATTCGGGTTTCGCGGACAAGTCTCCTTAACTCCTCATGATACTCAGGCCCAAGACCCGGGCCGAGCGCCAGTACATTGAGTTTTTCAGTAGAAATGTCGGCGTAGGAATCAATCCGCTGCACCATGACCTCCGGGATGCAGGTAGCGGCAAGAAGGTCGTGACAATCGGGCAGTGCATAGAGGGTCACGAGCCCTCCGCCAGCATGAACCGCCGCTGAGGAACATAGCCGCGCTGCACCGAGGAAGCCGGACGATCCGGCGAGGATGCCGATATGTCCATAGGTTCCCTTGTAGGAATCGAAGTTCCGGGTTGGAAGGAGTGATCGGAGTGCTTCCGATGTGGAAATACTTGCTGGATCACCGCCTGCGATGGTGACTCCCGGCAACTCCACCAAGGCGAGTCGACCTACGACAGGCGTCGCCGTATCGGCAACAAGTCCGGTTTTCACGGCACCAAGAGTCACGGTGAGATCAGCCTGCACGCACTCTCCGGGAATCTCCCCAGTTGAGGCATCCAATCCGGAAGGAAGATCCACGGCCACGGTAAAGCCTCCGGATTTCTTTCTCAGAGCATTCATCTCAGTGATCAGATCTTGGATCGCGCCACGCGGAGCACCAACGGAACCAATCCCCAGGAGGCCATCGATCAGGAGGAGCTGTTGTCCGGAGATCGATGGTATGGACGAGACGATCTCCCCCCCCTGGAGTGAGCGAAGGTGCAGTAGGGAGAGCTCAGCCATTTCCGACTCGGGTGAGGAAAGGCGTACCAGGACTCTCCAGCCCCATGTGAGAAGATGCTTCGCAACGACAAGGCCGTCGCCACCATTATGACCCTTTCCACAGAAAAGTACTGCGGTGCCGGGCTCCGAAAAAAACTCTCCGATGCAACGGGCAATCCCCTCTCCGGCGACTTCCATCAGCCCCTCAGGAGTGGCTCCATTTCTGAAGGCCTCATCCTCCGCTGCTTTCATCTGAAAGGCCGTGAAGATCATACAAAGTGAAAAAGATTACTCGCGCGAAGACGCAGAGACCTCAGAGGGGATAGAGATAATCCTTTCATTGGGACCATGCCTTTTCGGTGATTCAGAAAACTGATGACAAGATTCATTCTCAGCGCCTCTGCGCCTCTGCGCGAGACTTTCTTAAATGGCTCACCGCTATTTGGAATGGGTGAATCTGCTGGGTCGAAAACATTCAGCGACTACCCCTTTGGTTTCGAATAGGAAGAAGAAGAACCAAATAGGGATTTTGAATATGGAACTCAGGAGCTCAGGAAGAAAGGGCTGCATAGGTAGGGATATGATTAGTTCTCATAATCCATGTTGCATTGGCTGGGAGGACTTTTCCTCTCCATTCTTGGGGGATTGCTCTGCTTCCATCGATCCACCTTAACTCAGCATATGATTGCAATCAGCGGCATATTTCCACATTGGTTTCTTTTTCTGAGTTCTTGAGTTCCATATTATTACTGCTTCTTCTCTCTTACCCACTGAAAACAGCGAGGAACTTCTTAAATTCAGGCGGTAGGAAGAGTTTCTCCACGAAGTGCCAGAATCCGAAGCATGACTTCCTCGATGAGGTTATTCGGACAGGAGGCACCTGCTGTGATACCGATCCGGGCCTCCACACCTGGCTCGGGGAGCCAGGGGACTGAGGATGAGATCTCGCTCTTCTCGTGCAGATCGAAGTGACGGATCAAGCGGCTATTCTCAAGGCAATCCTGATTCCGGATGAAATAGGTCGGCACTCGCTGCTCACCCATCTCGGCAAGATGGGTGGTGTTGGAGCTGTTATAACCGCCGACCACAAGCAGGAGATCGAGAGGTTGGTTCAAGAGTTCCTTCAGCGCATCCTGACGTTCCTGAGTTGCTCCGCAAATGGTATCAAAGAGCCGGAAGTTCGTGGGGCTCCCATCTCGCTGAGTGATGGCAGCCTTCAGTTTCCTCTGCACGGCTTCGGTCTCCTCTCGGAGCATGGTGGTCTGGTTGGCGACTCCGATACGCTGAAGATGCAGATCCGGATCGAATCCCTCGGAGAAGCGTCCGTCGAACTCACGCAGAAACTCCTCCCTGCTGGCCTTTCCCAGAAGGTAGTCGCAAACTCGATCGGTCTCCTCAAGGTTCAGGACGATCAGATAACGCCCGTTCCCATTGCCAAGGGCTCGTGAGGCGGTGGCGCGTGTCTCCTCGTGAGAGGCCTTGCCATGAATGATGGAGGTGACCTCCTCGGATGCGTTCTGCCGGACGCGCTTCCAGACGCTCATCACATCCCCGCAGGTGGTGTCGACAATGTGGCATCCATGACGCTTGATTTCCTCGACCAGGGGAACCGTCGTGCCAAAAGCGGGAACGATGACGACATCTTCCGGCCCCAGATCCTCGACATGGGGACGCCCCGATTCATCAAGCAGATTCCTGATCCCGAGGGCGGCGATTTGGGCATTCACCTCGGGATTGTGAATGATCTCCCCAATAAGAAAGAGACGGGCTCGGGGAAATACTTTGCGCGCTGCGTAGGCAAGATCGATCGCGCGCTCAACGCCGTAGCAGAAGCCAAACTGCTTAGCCAAGCAGAGTGTTGTTTTCCCTACGTGGAGAACTGATCCCTCGGCGCGCACTCTCTCGACGAGAGTGCTGTGGTAGTGATGCTCGACCTGCTCCTGCACCCGAGCCATGACCTCCGGGGTCCGGAGGTTGACCTTGGAAGCAGGAACGGGAATGGGAGGATTGCTCAATCCTACACCCTTACTGGAGGAACTCAGGCTTCAGCTGCTCGAAATACTTCTGGGCAGTCAGGATGGCAGAGGGAAGATCAGGATCGTTGTAATCTTGGGGACGCTTGTGGGTCGCGCCGAGGGTTGCATCCTCGTTCTGCGAATCGGCAATCTTGACCGGAGTCCCCTCGTGAACCAGGACGAAGAACTTCCCCGCATCATTGGCATGGATACGGATGCAACCGTGGCTCTTGGGAATTGGCCAGACCCATCCTTGATGGAATCCGTAGCCAGGGGCGAACTCAACCCAGTAAGGCATCGGATAGCCGACATAGTGTCCGTTGGCCTTCGAAACTTCGCACGGCACGATGGCATCGCGGAGGACGGCAAAGCCATATTCTCCGGAGCGTTTGTTCCGGTTTTTGCTCTGAACGCAGAAGTTACCCTTTGGGGTCGGATGAGCCGGGACGCCAACACAACAGGCAGTAACCAGGAGCGGCTTATTGCCCTCCATGACATAGACCATCTGCTTCGAAAGCGAGACCTTCACCACGACTTTCGAGGGATCCTTCGGTTTGTAGGCCGGATTGTCATAGACGGTGCGCTGATTCATCTCGGCGCAACCACCTAGCAGAAGAAGGGGCAGAATTAGGAAAGGGGCGAATCGTTTCATCGCATCATGGATACCGGAAATTTGGAACGTGTCAAATCGTGGAGTTCACGAAGCGGGATGCAACGAGATGACTGAGTGTCAGTCTGGATCATCGTTCTTTTGACCTTTTTTCGCTGAAGCCCTAGGGTATCGGGACTTATTGATGATCAAGTCAGATGATTTTAATTACGCGATGGAGAATACACGGGTTGTCGTGCCTCCGAGCATGGCGATTGAGACTTACGGTCAAACCAGCTTTCGTTTTCGCCTTGTCACTGAGCCGATGGACGAAGTTGGGACAGTTCGTCTCCGTCAGGGGATGATCCATGCCGAACGGCCCCGGATTCTTGCCCCTCAATACGTGAGCAAAATGATCCTGGAGGGATTCGGCGACAAAGCCCGTGACTTCGCCGGATGGATGGAGGAACAGAAAGACCTCCATTTTCTTCGCTATGGGTTTTCCCTTCGCAAAACGGATTACTCAGAGAATATCCTCAGGGAACACAAGGATGACGTCATTGACAGGCTGACTCAGCAACTGCGACGCGATGATGATCCCATGGATACCCTCATCGAGGGGGTCGACGAGGGGTGGGAAGTCTGCCTGATGAAGTTTACCATGGATCTCATCCAGCATTCCGCAGCTGGGAACCTAGCTGAATGGAAACGTCGCGGACTCCTCTGATACGATCACTCAATTTATGCGCACTTTCAAAACCCTGACCCTTCTTATCCTCGGCATTCTGATTTTCGGATCTGCTGGATATTTCGGCTATGAACTCTTTATCAAGCCGGGTCGGGTGGAAAAAAAAGAGAAGGCTGCAGCAACCTCTGCCACTCCCACACCCACTCCTGATCCGGGTGTCCATGAGCTCCAACGCCTAAAATCTCTCCGGGTCAGCGGTGACAACGCCGGTGCGCGTGATGGTCTGAAGGCTTGGATCAACTCCCATCCTCAATCTCCCCTCCTGAAGGATGCACGCCAAGAACTGGGCAGCGCGAACTTTACCCTGCTGTTCCAACCCTCAGGAAATCCAGAGGTCATCACTTACACGGTGGCCAAAGGTGATTCGCTGGCCAAGATCGCTGCCAAGCAGAAGTCGAATGCCGAACTGATCCAGAAGGCCAATAGCCTTCCCGGAATTAATCTCCAGATTGGCCAGCAGCTTGTCATCCCCTCACTGAAGACTTCCCTAGAACTCGATCGCTCGGCCAAAAGCCTGACACTCCTTGATAACGGTGCCTTCGTGAAGGAATACACGCTGCTCTCCTCGCCGACTCCTCCCTCGAAGGCCGTTCCTGCCATCAACACGAAGATCCTGGACAAGATTGCCTCCGCAGGAAGCAAAAGGGTCGCTTTCGGAGACAAGTCCTATCCTCAAAGCGAGCGGATCATTCTTCTTGCGGGAAACGCCTCCATCGTTGGATTTGAAATTCCATCCTCTCCCAATCCTCCCCTCAATCAAACCAATCCGGTCACTCAATCCGCCACGAATACCTCAATCACCACATCCGCATCATCTCCCCCACCCCTTCCTCCCGGCTACGTGCTCTCAAAGGAGGATCTCCTGGAGATCTTTCCGCTCGTTTCGCGCAATACTCCCGTCATCATTCACTGAGACATATAAGTTTTTAGTAGAAATAGCCTAGGCCATCCCGCATCACATCCCATGAATGTACAACCCCTTGACTTTGAACTCCCGATAGCCGATCTCGAACGCCGCGTTGCCGAACTGGCTGAGAAACGCAACTCCGAGGACCCTCTTCTCGTGGCTGCCCGTGAAGATTTGGAGAAGGAGCGCAAAACACTCTACGGGAACCTGACCCCGTGGCAGCGCGTCCAGATAGCCCGTCATCCCACGCGCCCTTATTTTCTCGATTATATCAATACTTGCGTGACCGACTTCGTGGAACTCCATGGGGACAGGTTTTTCGGTGATGATAAGGCGATGCCAGCCGGTATCGGTCGTATCGGAGGCCACCGTTGCGTGATCATCGGTCAGCAGAAGGGACGCGATGTGAAGGAGAATGTGCTCCGTAATTTTGGCAGCCCTCATCCTGAGGGTTATCGCAAAGCCCTTCGTCTCATGCGCCTTGCGGAAAAGTTCCGGCTTCCTGTCATTTGTTTCATCGATACACCGGGTGCTTATCCGGGCGTCGGTGCCGAGGAGAGACACATCGCGGAGGCAATCGCTGTCAATCTTAGGGAAATGATGGCC
>CAIPWR010000033.1 GCA_903868795.1 uncultured Spartobacteria bacterium
ACCTTGCCCGCATCATCGACGTGGTTTTGCGCCGGTCGACCAGCCTACCTTCGGCTTCTGATCGCAACGCTCATCTTGCCCTCGGAACATGGGGGGAAGATCAGGCGGCACGATACCTGAAGCGTCTAGGGTGGAAAATCTTGCGACGGAACTTCCGCGCTCCTGGGGGAGGAGAGGTCGATCTTGTCTGCAGGGATGGTGACACCCTGGTCTTTGCTGAGGTAAAGACCCGCCGCTCCGAAGAGATGGGCAGACCTCTGGATGCCGTCGATAGGAAGAAACAGCAACTCATCCGTAGAGGAGCGATCCATTGGCTTCGTCTGCTCAACATGCCAGACCTCACCTTCCGGTTCGATGTGATCGAGGTGCTGGCTACGGATCCCATCGAGATCCGCGTGATCGAGAGCGCTTTTACTCGCCCTGATCCATTGAGATATTAACCCAGATTTTGCGATAGCGGCGGGTTAACAGATTAGAATCTCTCATCTGAAAGGTGAGTCTTAGCCGAGTTAAAATGTGAAATAGTTAGAACATTAAAATGGACTGCAAGAAAGCCATTCCTCCAAGCGCTTCATGCTCTCCATGGTAAATTTCTTACAGCCTTGGCTATAGGGCGGTCAGTGAGGCTCTTGAGAGGCGGTCGTAGATCTACTTTTTAACCTTGTAACGATTTTAACCTTTTAACCCATTTCCTATTCTCGGGGTCAGCTTCTGATGCAAATTTTGGGTTTAAGGGAGTTTTTGAGGTTTTGAAGGCTTGGAAGTTTGGATACAGCAGAAGGCCGCCAAACGAAGCTGTATAAAATATACTGCGAGAGCAGGCGAACGCCCTGCAACGCCAGAATCCAAAGCCTCCTATTAGGCCTTGGCTAGCCAGGGGGCCAGTTCCGCGCGCAGCGCCATCTCATCTCCCACGGTGAATTCCTCGCCGAGTTGAAGGGGGACAATGGCACCGGATAGGGTTCCAATCTCGAGGATCAGGGTGCGCTTACCCGGGTGTTTTTTGATGGCGGCGTGGATGGCATGAAGGTCGTCCACAATCAAGCGACTACGATCCATCCGGAGGCGGAGCGGTCTCTTGGAGGCCTTGGGAGTGAGCGCCTTGAAGTCGCTTCCCATGGCCCTGACGCTTCCATCCCGAGGGGTGATGCGGGCATTGCAGGAGAGAACCGTTCCGGGCTTCAGGAGTTCCTCGTTCTTGCTGAAGGATTCATCCCAAGCCATCAACTCCAGCGTTCCGGAGTCATCCTCGATCGTCAGGATGCCGAAAGGACGGCCATCCTTCTTGGAGAAGCGCTTTTCGATAGTGGAGAGGAGACCCGCCAGTTTGACGCTACCTGCCTCCGTCATGGCGAGAGCATCAGCGATCGTTCCGTATGAGCCCGACTCAAGATTACCCCGGTAGTCGTCGAGAGGGTGACCGGTGACATAGAATCCCAGCAACTCCTTCTCGTGACCAAGCATCTCGGAGCGGGTCCAGCGCACCACGGTTGTCTCAGTTCCCTTGCCCGCGGCTTTGGAGGGAGCCGGTGCAAGGTCGGCAAAGGAATCAAAGAGGGAGACCTGACCACTGGCGCGGTCTTTCTGGACGGAGGCGGCGGCACCCATGGCCACCTCGATCGCGGCATCGAGTGCGGCACGATGACGGCCATCCCAATCGAAGGCCCCGCACTTCACAAGGCTCTCGAGGATCTTCTTGTTCACCGTGCGGGAATCGAGCCGCGAGCAGAAGTCCTCCATCGACTTGAATGGACCATTCTCCTCGCGGTCGGCGATGGCGGTTTCCATGGCAGCTTCTCCGACGTTCTTGATCGCCGCGAGGCCAAAGCGGATGGCTTTTGCTCCAGGGATTTCCTCCGGAAGGAAGGTGAGGGCGCTTCGGTTGACATCCGGGGGAAGGATCGCGATCCCCATGCGGGCGCACTCGCTGACGAAGGTGGCGATCTTGTCGGTATTATTGATTTCGTTGCCGAGCAGGCCGGCCATGAACTCGACCGGGTGATTCGCCTTCAGATAGGCAGTCTGGTAGGAGAGGAGTCCATAGGCGGCGCTGTGACTCTTGTTGAATCCGTACTGTGCGAACTTCTCCAAGAAGTCGAAGATTGCGTTGGCCTGCTTGGCAGGGATCTGGTTCACCTTGGCGCAGCCCTCGACGAAGACCTCGCGCTCCTTGGCCATTTTCTCGGTATCCTTCTTACCCATGGCGCGTCGCAAAAGATCGGCCTGACCGAGCGTGTAGCCGGCCAGAGCACTTGCTGCCTGCTGAACCTGCTCCTGATAGACGATAATACCGTAGGTCTCCGAGCAGATCTTCTCCAGCAGGGGATGGGCGTACTCGATTTTCTTCCGGCCCTTCTTACGCTCGATGTAGTCGTCGATAAACTGCATCGGACCCGGACGGTAGAGTGCGATCAGCGCGATGATATCGGTGAAGTGCTCGATCTGGAAGCGCTTGGCCGTCGCGACCATGCCACCGGACTCCAACTGGAAGACACCGATCGACTCGCCCCGGTTGAGCAGGTCGAAGGAGGCCTGGTTATCCATCGGGATCTTCGAGATGTCGAAGTCGGGTGAGTGCCGGTGGATCAGCTTTACGGCATCATCGATGACGGTGAGCGTCTTCAGACCCAGGAAGTCCATCTTCAGCAGGCCCAAGTCGGTGAGGGGGGCCATGGAGTACTGGCTGACGATGTTGCCGTCATTGGCCCGGGTCAGGGGGATATACTCGGAGAGGTCTCGGTCGGCGATGACGACGCCCGCTGCATGGACGCCGCTATTGCGGGAGAGTCCTTCGAGAATGCTCGCGTAGCCCCAGAGTTGTGCTGTGGAGGGTTCTTCCTCGACGGCCTTCTTTAGCTCGGGGTTCTTGTCAATCGCACCCGGTTTCTTTTCCCCTTTCTTCTCGGTGCTGTTGAGGGTGATGTCGAGCTCGTTGGGAATCATCCGCGAGATGCGGTCGGCATCGCCGTAGTTCCAACCAAGAACGCGCCCAACATCGCGGATGACGCTCTTTGCCCCCAAGGTGCCGAACGTGATGATTTGGGAAACGGCCATGGTTCCATATTTTTTACGGACATACTCGATGACCTCTCCGCGTCTGTTCTGGCAGAAATCGACGTCGATATCGGGGGGGCTGATACGGTCTGGATTCAGGAAGCGCTCAAAGAGAAGCCCGTACCGCAAGGGATCGAGATCGGTGATCCCGAGGACGTACGCGATCAGTGAACCGGCTGCCGAACCACGGCCGGGACCGACGGGGATTCCCTGGCTCTTCGCATAGTTGATGAAGTCCCAGACGATGAGGAAGTAGCTCGTGAAACCGGTCTTGTAGAGCACCGATAGCTCGAACTCGAAGCGTTCGCTGATGGCCTGATCCTCCATGGCACGCTCGCCGTAGCGCTTACGCAGGCCCTCCTCGCAGAGTTCACGCAGATAGCCCTCGCGGGTCTTCCCCTCGGGAGGGAGGTAGTCGGGGTACTTCGACTTTCCAAATTCGAGCGTCGCGTTGCACCGCTCCGCGATGGCGAGGGTGTTCGTGATGGCGCTGGGTTGATCCGCAAAAAGAGCCGCCATTTCATCACCGCTCTTGAAGTAGAGCTCGGGGACATAGCGCATCCGCTTCTCGTCATGAATCATCGCCCCTGTGCCGATGCAGATCATCACGTCGTGAGCCTCATGATGGGAGCGCTCTAAGAAATGGACGTCGTTGGTGGCGACCAAGCCAAGGTCGAGATCGCGGGCGATATCAATCAGGCCGCCGCGATTGCGCCGTTGCTGCTCGATGCCGTGATCGGCGAGCTCGATGAAGAAATTCTCCTTTCCGAAAAGATCCCTGTAGGTAGCGGCCGTTTCCAGTGCCTTGGCGTTCTGTCCCTCGCTCAGGGCCATGTTGACCTCACCCTTGAGGCAACCACTCAGGGCAATGAGTCCCTCGCTGTGCTTGGCCAAGAGTTCACGATCGACGCGTGGCTTGTAGTAGAAGCCGTCTAGGTGGGCGGCCGTACTGAGCTTCACCAGGTTCCGGTATCCTGCGTCGTTGGAGGCGAGAAGGGTCATATGGAACGCCGCATCCTTGCCCCCGTTGCTCGTCTTCTTCTCATGCATCGACCCGGGGGCGACATAGATCTCACAGCCGATGATCGGCTTCACCTTGGCCTTCTCGGCCGCTTGGTAGAACTCGACCGTCCCGAAAAGATTTCCATGGTCTGTCAACGCGATGGCCGGCATGCCGAGTTCGGCAGCTTTCTTGACGAGTTGATTCATCCGGATCGCGCCATCCAGCAGCGAGTACTCGCTATGAACGTGGAGGTGTACGAACGGGGTCTGGGACATTCCAAGAGATTATGGATGGCAGTGAAGACGGGCAAGAGGGCAAGTGAAAAGACCCCTCCGAAAAAAAGCCATGGTTCAGCCGTTTTTTTCCGCAATCTCGAGCAATCCCCGAAGGGTCAGCAGCGGGTCGACAAGATCGATGAGAGCATTTCCCTTGGCATCCCCTTTCTGGACGGAGAGGCGTGCAACCAGTTCCGCATCGCCTCCCGTGGCGATGACATAGGGCTTCTTTCCTTGGAAAGTCTCGATGGTGATCCGTGTCACCGCCTCCCGAACGAGGCCGACAGCGCCAAGCAAGAGACCGATCCTGATCGCCTCCTCCGTGCTTTTTCCGACGCTCGAGGTGATCTTTTGAATCTTGGTTAGTGGGAGGAGAGCCGTCCTCTCGTGGAGGGCCTTGGCGGCGATGGGGAGGCCAGGGGCGATGATCCCCCCAAGATAGTTTCCCTTGGCATCGATCACATCGAAGGTCACCGCCGTTCCGAAATCGACAACAAGTGCTGGAAGTTTTCCAAGCTTCACCGCAGCCGCTGCATTGGCCAGACGGTCCGCTCCGATCGTTCGGGGATTCGGATACAAGACACGCACTCCGCCCGGGACGCGATGATCCACCCAGAGCGGAGGGCACGGGAGGGATGTGGCAAGAATCCTGCTTGCCTCGGGAACAACGGAGGAGATGACGGCCAGGGAGGCCTTCAATCTATTGAAGAGTTGCGGAGTCAGCTGAGGGGTTGCGATTTTGGTGACTCGACCGATTTTTCCTCCGGTCGCGACGGCGATCTTGGTGAAGGAGTTGCTGATGTCGATCAGCAGGTACTTCTGTTTCATCAGTGCCGCTCTACTGAGCAAACAATTATCCGCCGGCATTCACAAGGTCCGCCTCCTCTGGGGGAAGGGCTCCTTGGAAGCGTTTTTTGTCGATCGCCTTCATGTAGGCCTCATGAGGACTGATCGTTCCATCCAGCATCTTCTCCCAGATGGCATCGTCCATGAATTGCATCCCCTCGGATTTACCAGCCACGATGACGTCCTGAAGTTTCTGGGTGGCTCCTTCACGGATGATGGCAGAGACGGCGTTGTTCACCTTGAGGATCTCGTTGATGGCAACGCGTCCCTTGCCGTCCGCTTTCTTGAAGAGAAGTTGGGCCACAACGCCTCGGAGTGAGGAGGAGAGCATGGTGCGAACCTGGGCCTGCTGATCAGCGGGGAAGGCGTCAATCATACGATCGACCGTCTTTCGGGCGTTATTGGTGTGGAGCGTGCCGAAGACGAGGAGGCCCGTTTCCGCGGCTGTCAGTGCCAGGGAAATGGTTTCGAGATCTCGCATCTCACCGACGAGAACGATGTCCGCATCCTCGCGCAGTGCAGCCTTCAGGCCGGCAGCAAACGAGGGGGCATGCTCGGGAACCTCGCGTTGGGTGATAATGCTCTTCTTGTTGCGATGAACGAATTCGATCGGCTCCTCAATGGTCACGATGTGACGGCCGTAGTTGGTATTGATGTAATCGATCAGGGCCGCAAGGGTGGTACTCTTGCCGGAACCGGTGGGACCAGTCACTAGGACGATGCCTCCGCGCATGTCGCCGAATTCCTTGATGACCTCAGGTACGTTGAGCTGCTCCAGGGTGAGGATCTTGGTCGGAATGATACGGAAGACCGCTCCGTAGCCGTGCGCCTGCTTGAGGTAGTTGCAACGGAAACGGCTGTTCTCATCCATTTGGTAGGCGAAATCGAGATCGCCGCACTCCTCGTACTTCTGCCACTTCTCGGGTGTGCAGATTTCGCTGAGCATGTAGGCCATCTGCTCCCGGGTAAGGGGAGGTGACTCGGCCCAGATCGGCACGATCTCGCCGTGCTTGCGGATCTTCGGTGGTTGTCCCTCGGAGAGATGAAGATCGGAGGCACCGTTCTCGATGAGTGCCTGGAAGAGTTCGTCGATGTATGCCATGGTCGCTAATTAGGTTCAGATTCCGATCACGTTCCTCATCTCGGTCTTGTTCTCGGCTCGGTAGAGGGCCTCCTCGGCGGTGATGATGCCCTGGCGGTAGAGCTCGGCCACGGACTCGTCCATCAGGATCATGCCCGCTTTCTTGCCCGTCTGGATGATGCCGGGAAGCATGAAGGTCTTTGCTTCGCGGATAACGTTACCAATGGCGGGAGAATTCAGCATGATTTCCATGGCGACGGCACGGCCCATGCCATCGGCCCTTGGGATGAGTTGCTGGCTGACAATGCCGCGGAGCGATTCACTCACCATCATGCGGATCTGGTCACGCTGGTCCGCAGGGAAGACGTCGAGCAGACGATCGAGTGTACGGGGAGCGTTGCTCGTGTGAAGGGTTCCAAGAACCAAGTGTCCGGTCTCCGAGGCGGAGATAGCCAACTGGATGGTCTCGAGGTCACGCATTTCACCGACCATGATGACATCGGGATCTTCACGGAGGGCGCCACGGAGGGCGGCGGCAAAGGACTTGGTATGCGTGTGAACCTCGCGTTGGGTCACCTGGCAGTGGGCCGAGGGAATGATGTATTCGATCGGCTCCTCCAGGGTGATGATGTGATCGCCGCGGTGGAGGTTGATCTCTTGGACGAGCGCGGCAAGTGTCGTGGTCTTTCCGCTACCCATCGGGCCGGTGACAAGGACGAGTCCGTTATGGTACTGGGTAAGCAGCTTGAGTTGATTCGGCATCCCCAGTTCATCAAGCGTCCTGAGGTTGCTGGTGATGATACGGAATGCCAGATCGTAGCCGAGTCGCTGGCGCACCACGCTGGTGCGGTAGCGGCCAGTGGCGTTGTTGTAAGCGAAGTCGACGTCGCCCTGATCGACAAGACGCTGCCATTGCTGCTCGTCCAAAAATCCCTTCACAAGCGCCTCGGTATCCTCGGCCGTGAATTTGGGAGCGTTTTCCCACATGGGTAGGAGTGTCCCGTATCGACGGCAGGTCGGGGGACTGGAAACGCTCAGATGGATGTCGGAGGCGTCAGCCTCCTTGCCGAGATTCAGGTAATCATCGACATGAGTCGGCAGCGTGGGATCGGAGAGTGAACTCATGGGGGAGAAAAAAACAGGGGAGAATTCCTAACTAAGGACGTCCCCGTTTAGCAAGTCCCGCCTTAGCCGCATTCGTGGCAAGCTCCACGACGAGTGGCCGTAGAATGGGATACAATACTTTCCCGACTTCCAAGGCTCCTGCGACCCATCCGGCTTTGGAGAGAGCGCCGACAGCCTGAACCGAGGCGGTGCCGATCGTCTCGGAGACCTTTTTAGGTGCTTGGGATGATTTGCCCTGACTTCGTGCACTACCACCGCGCCCACCAAAAATCGTGGCAATCAGGCCAGCAGCAGCAGCACCACCGACCCAGCGCAAGGGATGATGACGAACGGATTCAGTGAAGCGTTTCTGAATGTCCAGATCGGAGACGAGTCCCGTGTATTGTCGGGAGATGGCAATCCGACTCTCCCTGATGGATTGCTGGAGTTTGGCAAGTTCGGCTTCCGAGGCATTCATCGCGTTGTATAATTTGCTGTCCCTGAGGCAGCGGACACATCGACACCCGTGAAGCTTCCCAAGGCATCGATATCGCGGCGTAGTTCGGCAGTTGTTGCCTCAAAGGGACGCGGGGTGATGATCCGAGCACGCAATGCCTGGTAGAGGATCCCGAGGATTCCGAGATGGAGTAACCCGGCTGCGGCTAGCGAGACAGGCCAACCCCACTTGAGGGACGTGGCCAGCAAGGCAACGACAGCTCCGATCAGGGCCACATAGGCAATCATGGCCACCACCACAATCGCCAGCAGAAGGATGAGACCGGCGATGCTTTGACGGATCAAGAGGCGGCCTTCCAAAGCCGCCAGAGAGCCTAATGAGAGCAGGTGACGCAGTAGGCCAGCCGTGAGTCCCGTGATTCTGGAGGGAATGCCGCCCGGGAGATGCTGGGAATTCATCCTAAGAGGTGGTAGGTGATTCTGATTGGGCCGGGTGATTTGGAAACGGGGGATGAGCGGAAGTGCTCTACCCTTTAGCGACGACGGAGAAGCAGTCCCAAAACGATTCCGGCTGCAAAGGTGATGCCGACGGCGCGGAAGGGATTGTCCCGGACGTAATCCTCGGCCTGTTCGGTGAGCTCCTCGAACTGGTCGCGGTATTGAGCCGCTGTTTCTCCAGCGCGATCCGCCACGATCCCGTAACGATCGATCGCCTGTTGGGAGAGATCTCCGTACTTGGCCTTGGCTGTCTTGGAAAGATCGGCGTAGGTGGAGCGCGCGGCGTCCTTCAAATCCTGGGCTGCGGCACCCAGCTCCTCACGTCCCGCGGCATAAGCGGAGCGTGCGGCTGCGGCCGTGGTCTCCAGTGCTTTCTTGGCATGAGCTTGGCTGCTTTCGAGCTTTTCGGAGGCGGAGGGATTGTTTTGTGAGTCGGACATAAGGGTGAGAGGTTGAATTCGAGTAAAGAGTACGATTTAAGAATCGCAGAAGTCGGCTGGTTGGCAAGGCGACATCAAGGTGTTCCACTCCATCTGTGGGAGAGTCCGCAAGGGAGCGTTTGGTGATCGTGAGTTCCAGTTAAGGAGAGCTGCACGGTCTCCATGGATCCGCCCAGGCATGAAAGGCGTTTGGAAATCATGGATTGGGCAATGTCGTCCAGGGAGTCGCTGTAGGTAGTGAGAAGAAGAAAGAGGGGATGATCGGAGAGAGCCTCCTGAGCCGTGTCGAGCAGGAAGGGAAGATGTTCGGAGAGTCTCCAAAGCTCCCCACCTTTTCCGCGTCCGAAAGATGGGGGATCCATGATGATTCCGTCGTAGCGGTTCCCTCGGCGGATCTCCCGCTGCAGGAAGGTGAGGGCATCCTCGACGATGTAGCGAATGGGGGCCTCGGAGAGCCTCGAAATCCGTGCATTCTCGGAACACCAGCCGACCATGGCCTTGGCGGAATCGACATGGGTGACAGAGGCTCCGGCAGCAGCCGCGGCGAGGCTTGCCCCGCCAGTGTACCCGAAGAGATTAAGCACCTTGGTTTCCGAGCTTCCGCTCTTGCGGGTCTTGATACGCTCCCGGATCCAATTCCAGTTCGCTGACTGTTCGGGAAAGAGTCCGAGGTGTTTTGAGTTCGTGGGGCGGATCAGGAACGAGAGGTCTCCGTAGCTAACAATGCAGGGATCAGGGAGAGGTTGGCGCCACTTCCAGGTGCCTCCCGTGGCGCGGTCCCCCGAGTAGCGCCCTTCCCAGGCCGGCAGTGATGAACTCTCTTTCCAGGGCCAGAGTGCGCTAGACTCGGGACGGAGAACCACCCTGCCGTTCCATCGCTCCAGGCGCTGGCCGTCGCCGGAAGCCTGGAGTTCGTAGCCGCGCCATTCTTGAGGATGAGGCATCACTAAAATCCCGTCCGGAACTGGACGATCAGAAGCCAGAGATTGAGACCCGCAATCACGGTGGCCATCACCCATCCGGTGAATCGCACCCAGGAGGCATTGACGAACTCTCCCATGATCGAGGCATTCCCCGTGAACTGCACCAGAGGAACCACGGCAAAGCTGAGTTGCATGCTGAGTACTACCTGGCTGATCAGGAGAAGGCGAGTGGTGGCTCCATCTCCCGCGATTGCAAGCACGATGACCGCGGGAATAATCGCGAGCAACCTGGTGATCAGACGCCGTATCCAGGGGGGGATCCGGATATGAACGAATCCCTCCATGATGATCTGTCCGGCAAGGGTACCTGTCAGCGTGCTATTCTGACCTGAGGCAAGGAGAGCCACGGCAAAGAGAGTCCCCGCACCGGCGACTCCAAGCATGGGGGTCAGTAGCTTGAAGGCATCCTGAATTTCGGCCACATCGGTCCTGCCTGATCTGTAGAATGTGGCGGCTGCCAGGATCAGGATGGCCGCATTAATCGCAAGGGCCAGTGTCAGAGCGATATTGGAATCGATCGTCGCGAAGCGAATGGCCTCTTTCTTGCCCACCGAATCAAGGGGGTAGCGCCGGGTCTGAACTATGGAGGAATGCAGATAGAGATTATGCGGCATCACCGTGGCTCCGATAATACCAATGGCGATAAAGAGTTTTTCAGGATCGGAAACAATCGATGCCGTGGGAAAGAAGCCATGCAGGATCGGCAGGATCTCCGGTTTGGAAAAAAAGAGCTCCAGAGCAAAGCATCCCGCGATCGTTGCGATCAGCGTGATCACAATCGCCTCGATATAACGGAATCCTTTTTGCTGCAGCAAAAGAAGAAGCAGGACATCCAGTGTGGTGATGACAACGCCGATGAGTAGCGGCAGGTGAAAGAGAAGGTTAAGCGCGATGGCTGAGCCGAGTACCTCGGCCAGATCACAAGCAGCGATGGCGATTTCCGCAAAGATCCAGAGAAACACGGAAGCTTTCTTCCCGTAGTGTCTGCGGCAGAGTTGTGCAAGATCAGCCCCGGTGGCGATACCAAGCTTCAGGGCAAGGTATTGGAGGAACATGGCCATCAGACTCGACAGGAGGATGACGGAAAGGAGGGAGTAGTTGTATTTCGATCCTCCGGCCAGATCGGTTGCCCAGTTTCCAGGGTCCATATAACCGACAGCCACGAGATATCCCGGGCCCACAAAAGCCAGGAGTTTTCGCCAAAAGCCCTTCTGAGTGGGCACATGCATGGTGCGATGTACCTCGGGGAGGGTTGCTGAAACGGGTTGCGTCATTAAAATTAGCCTTGGCTAATTTATTTATACGATGCTATGAGTTCACTGCAAAGGGAAAAAGCAGATGATGAACTTCCCTAAAATCACCTCATGATCAAAACTGCAAACAGGTCATCATCGGCCGCTGAGGATTATCTGGAGCGTATCCAGGAACTCATCGAGGCTAAGGGTTATGCCAGAGTCGTTGATATTGCGGCCAGCCTGGGGATCTCTCAGGCCAGTGTCACCAACATGGTCAAGCGTCTGGATGCCGAGGGTTTTGTCCTCTATGAGAAATACAGAGGATTGGTCCTAACCCCGGAGGGTGAGCGCATTGCCAAGGAGATCGCACGCAGACACCGTATCCTGACAGATTTTTTAAGCCAGCTGGGCGTTTCCAAAGAGGCGGTTGAGAGGGATGTCGAGGGTATGGAACATCATCTCAGCCCTGCCTCACTGGAAGCCATCGAAGCCCTCTGTCACGAATTGGCTTTTCGCCCCGAACTTCTTGCAAAAATCAAAGCGGGATCTGGCAAAGGAGTTTTCTAAACTGGACAGATGATGTCCGGTTCAGAAAGTTTCTTGTGCTTGAATTCTTAGGGAGATGGCATAAGCTTTGCAAAGTTTTTTATGTCCACTTTCAAGCAACTAGCCTCTCTCTTGGGAATTTCGGATCGTCAGCTTCGGCGCTATGCCGAGGAGGGGAAAATCGTGGGTGTGTACACAACGAAAGGGGGCCACTGGCGTCTTCGTGGGAAAATCACCGAAGCGCGGGTTCAGAGGGCTAGAAAGGTGCTCCGATTGACTCCCTCCATCGCTACAAATCGGCGGAAAAATCATTTCAAGCGCGCCAATGTGGTCATTAAAGATGTCCAGAAACAATGGAAGCAAACCTTTGAGCCACCCAAGAAGAAATCACCCAAGGCGAGGAAGTCCAAGCCACCAGCAGTTCCACTTCCGGGGCAGGCTGTCCAAGTTGACCTGTTCGGAGATTGGTAGGGTTGAGAGTTATGAGTTGGCTTGTGACTGGGAAGTGGTGTTTTCGTATTTGAGTCCGTACTTTTGCGGGTTTTTTCCGAATTTGTAACGCTCCCGGGCTTGGATTTCTAAAAAAACACCTCCACTCTGATCCGTACATGAAACGAATCCAGACCCCCTGTATTGGAGCTATTCTTTTTCTAGTGACTTCCCAGGTCCTTCTCTCAGGGCTCAACGCATCAACCCATCCCGTGGTCCCAAGACTTTCGGCTATGGCAACGCTCTCATGCCGAGGGGCCAAGCCCGGCCAACATGTGGAACTGGTCGTGACTGTCCGTAATGCTCTTCATCCTGTGATCGCATCGGTGGAGAGGCCACCTTCATTCCGCATGAGGACGCTCCGTCAGCCTCGGTTACTCAAGACCGAGGAGGGGGATGTCTGGCTTTTCCGATACCAGATCATTCCGACGGAAACCGGTGATTTTGAGATCCCTTCGCTCACGGTGACTGATACCTCAAACCAGGCTCAGGTCCAGACGGCTTCTCTCTCTCTCCATGTTTCACTCAACGGGGAACCTCAGAAGCTAACATCTCGTGAGCTTGCGCGTATGGTCAATCTCTCCCTCTCGCTGAGCGAAGAGGTCTTGAAAAATGCTCCGCAGAAAGAACCGAAGCCAGATCCTACCCCTAAGCCCGCTGATTCTCGGCCGCTGCCAGCGCGGATCGGCTCGACCTGCTGGAAGGAACTCAAAGCTTTTTGGAACTATCCCGGAGGGAAATAGAGGGATCATCCCTCGGGTTGGCCTTGTTTTCCGCTCCTAGGTTGATTATCAGTCTTCTATAGTTTTTACCCCCATGACGTTCCTTCTTCTTCCCAAATTTCTCATCGCAGGCGGAGCTTCCTTTCTGGGCACCCTGGATCTTCCTCCCAATGTCGATCTGCTAAACCACACTCTGGCTGGTGAGAAGATCCCGGCCCGTGAGGTGGTTTGCCGTGACCGCTGGGGAACGCCGATGCTTCCCGATGGAAAAGGTGGCTACAGCATCATCTCGCCGATCGATAAGAAACTGATAGCCGAGAGTCTCTGGATCCCTCCAGTTTCGGGTGTCCGCCCGACGCCAACACCTGCACCTCAGGCTTCCCTTCCGGTGGTCGGAGCCCCGACTCCAAGTCTCCCTACCTCATCCTCTGCTCACACGAGTTTGCCTGCCGCAGGAATTCCGCGATAGAGGAAACAGCCGGTCTCGGGTCTCAAGTGAGGGAATGGTAAAACTCCATTCCCAATTATCATGGGATACAGGATTTCTTAATACGAAGGATCAGGTGTACTTCAGCACTTCTTCGATCGTTGTAACTCCGTCGAAGATACAGCGGAGTCCGTCAGCTCGAAGTGTCGCCATACCAAGTTCCATGGCTTTCTGTCTAATCACGACGCCCGGCGCTTTTTCGTTGATCATGGCGCGGATCGGATCAGTCACCTTGAGCAGTTCATAGAGACCTTTACGGCCCTTATAGCCCGTCTGGTTGCATTCGGAGCATCCTTTGCCGAAGTAGAAGGTCTTGTCGCCGATATCGTAGGGGGAGAGTCCAAGTTGGGAGAGGAGTGCCTCATCGGGTTCGTAGGCGGTTTTGCAGCGGGAGCAGATGCGCCGCACGAGGCGCTGGGCCAGCACACCCTCCAGCGAGGCCGAGAGCATGAACGGTTCGACACCCATATCGACGAGACGGGAAACAACGCCGGTCGAGTCATTGGCGTGAAGGGTGGTGAAGACCAAGTGTCCCGTGAGCGATGCCTGAATGGCGATCTGGGCAGTTTCCAGATCACGGGTTTCCCCGATCATGATGCGGTCGGGATCCTGACGGAGGAAGGCCCTGAGGACTCTGGCAAAGTCTAGTCCCGCCGCCTCATTGATCGGCACCTGCAGGATTCCGTCGATTTCGTATTCCACCGGATCCTCCGCGGTGAGGAGTTTGGAATCAACGGTGTTGATCTTGTTCAGGCAGGCGTAGAGGGTCGTGGTCTTTCCTGATCCCGTGGGACCGCAGACGATGAAGATACCATTCGGTTTCTCAATGACCTCGATGATGTACTCGTAGATGTCCTGAGGCATCTGGAGAGTCTCCAGATCGAGTTTTACAGCGCTTCTGTCGAGCACACGGAGCACGACGCTTTCACCGAATTGTGTGGGGAGGCAGGAAACACGAAGGTCGACCGTCTTGTCACCGATCTTCCGCTGGATACGGCCATCCTGGGGCACGCGCCGTTCGGCGATGTTAAGGTTGGCCATGACCTTGAGACGGGAGGTGACGGGAATCGCCAAATGGCGTGGCGGAGGCTCCATCTCATAGAGGGCTCCGTCAACGCGGTAGCGGATCTTGAACTCTTTCTCGAACGGCTCGAAATGAATGTCACTTGCCTGAGCCTGCACGGCACGATCGAGGATCAGATCGACATAGCGGATGATGGGAGTTGCATTGGCCTCGGCCGCTGCCGCCGCCGCGTTGAATTCCTCTTCTTCGTTTTCAAGCTCCGTGACTTCCGTGGCGGTAAGTTGCTTGAGAACATCCTCCATGGAGGTCTCCTCGGAGCCGTAATGCGTGACAATGAGGTTCTTGACCTGATGGCACGGGGCGACTACCTGGACGATATCCCGGTTGAGAGTGAAGCGGAGATCCTCCAGGGCCTGGGAATCGAGGGGATTCCCCAGCGCGACGGTCAGCACATTCCCGGAGGCCGTCACGGGAATCACCTCATGAAGTCGGGCCATGCCTGCTGGGACAAGATGGAGGAGGGCTGGAAGTGGTTCGAAACCGGTAAGGTCGACTGCATCGACACCCAACTCCGCCGCGATGGTCTGGGCAAAAGACTCCTCGGTGACGAAGCTCTGATCCACCAGGATATCCTCAATGGGACGCCCGGAATTCAGAGCCTCCACCAGGAGTTCCTCGCCGGTGATCTCATTGAGAACTCCGGCCCGCTTGAAAATATCGATGACTTGATGGGGATTCATGGGGTTTTAGTGATCATCTCCCATGGTGCTGGAAATGACCTCTTCCGGGGTCGTGAGACCGGCAAGGACCTTGCGGATGCCATCCTCGCGCAGTGTTCTCATTCCCATTTCCCTGGTTCGGTGGCGGAGTTGGAGGGTGGTCGCACTGCGGTTGATCATCTGGCGAACCTCGTCGTCGGCCACAAAGATCTCGAAAATACCCATTCGTCCACGGAAGCCCTTGCCTCGGCATTTTTCGCATCCCACCGCACGCATGACGGTTGCCTTGGAGAGTTGTGAGGAGTCCAGGTTCAGTACCCTTGCCTCGTACTCGCTCATTTCGCCGGGCACCTTGCAGTTAGCGCAAAGTTTTCTCACAAGACGCTGGGCCATGATGCCTCGCACAGCGCTCGAGACGAGGAAAGGCTGGACTCCGATGTCCACAAGACGGGCAACGGCTGCCGGTGCATCGTTTGTGTGCAGTGTGGAGAGCACAAGGTGTCCGGTCAGGGAGGCATTGATGGCGATCTCCGCGGTCTCCTTATCTCGAATTTCTCCCAACATGACGATATTCGGTGCCTGACGCAGCATGGCTCGGAGCGCTGCCGCAAAAGTCATTCCGACCTCCGCATTTACCTGAACCTGATTGATGCCCGTCATCTGGTATTCGACGGGTTCCTCGACCGTGATGATCTTGCGATCGGGACGATTCATGTAATTGAGGCAACCGTAGAGGGTGGTTGTTTTTCCAGACCCCGTCGGACCGGTAACGAGAATGATGCCATCAGGCATGGCCACCAAGCGCTCAAAGGTTGCCTGGTCATCGCTCATGAAGCCGAGCTCCGGCAATCCAAGCATCAGCGAGGATTTGTCGAGAATACGCATAACGATGCTTTCCCCGTGCACGGTGGGCACACTGCTGACACGCAGATCGATCGTCTTTTCACCCACCTTCACCTGGATACGTCCATCCTGAGGAACACGCTTTTCAGCGATATTCATCGAGGCTGTCATGATCTTCAGGCGGCTGATAATGGCGCCCTGAAGCTTTTTCGGGGGGCTCTGCATCTCCTGAAGATTTCCGTCGATGCGGTAGCGGATCCTCAGGCGCTTTTCCATCGGCTCGATGTGAATGTCGCTGGCCCTGTTGTTCTGGGCCTCGATGAGAAGGTTGGATACCAAGCGGATGATCGGTGCATCATCGTCGCCGTTGTAATTTTCCTCTTCCTCGGTAACGACTGCCTTGCCGAGTTCCTCGAGTCCCTGGGGATAAAGGCGGTCGAGCTTATCGTTGATCTGGGCTGGAACGGCGCAGACAAATTCCACGGGGCGCTTCAGCAGGAATCCGATGCTGTCGAATGCCTCGAAATCCATCGGATCAGCGATCGCGAGCACAAGGGAACCATCATGCTCGGAGACCGGCACCGTTTTGTAACGACGTGCGTTCTCGGGCGAAAGGAGGCCAACAAGCTCGGGGCTGGGAGTGACCAGGGAGAGGTCGACGAAATCCATTCCGTTCTGAGACGCGAGTGTTCTCGCAACATCTTCGGCACTGACCGTTCCCTCCTTGATCAGCGTCTCCACCATGTGGAGACCACCCGTTCTGCCAGCGAGTTCGTCAGCCTGTTCCTGGGACATGAGACCCACGTCCTTCAGGATCTCGATTACGTATTCGTCGTTGGCGGGCATTGAGGGGGCTAATTGAGGGAGGAGGCATATCATCTCTCCCTTTTTTTCTTTGTCAACGCGCTCTCCATGCATTGGGCCGTTGATTTTCCACGGAGCCTGCCCTAAATGTTTTCAGATAAGCTTTATGTCACGCTACCGCACAATCCTGATTTTCGGCGCTCCTGGAAGCGGCAAGGGAACCCAAGGCAAGATTCTGGGCAAGATCCCGGGCTTCTACCACTGCGCTTGCGGTGATGTTTTCCGCTCCCTTGATCCTGCCAGCGAACTCGGCTCACAATTCCTCGAGTACTCCAGCAAGGGGGAACTCGTTCCCGACGAAATGACCGTCAGGCTTTGGCATGAGTCGATCCGCAAGACCGAGGAGTCCGGCAAGTTCAAGCCCGAGCGTGATTACCTCATTCTGGACGGAATTCCACGCAATGTCGCCCAAGCCGTGCTCATGGAGACCCATATCGAGGTGCGTCGGGTTTTTCATCTTTCCTGTCCCGACCGTGACAAGTTGGTGGCTCGTCTTAAGAAGCGTGCCTTGCGTGATAATCGCCTCGATGACGCCAATGAGGAGGTCATCCGCCACCGGTTGGGCACCTATGATTCGGAGTCCAAGCCGATGTTGAGCCACTTTTCCTCCGTCAAGCGTCATGATATTGATGCCTCGATGACTCCGCTCGAAGTTCTTCATAAAATATTGGAGGGACTTCTTGAGGAGACATCCGCCGGGGTTTCCCGGTAAGCGGAAGTTTTGAGTCGTCCGGTGCCTTCACCTATTGACGTTCCATGAGCCAGTTTGAGAACCTGCGGGCCTCCTCGCTCTACTGCAATAAATGCGCAAAGCCGATGCCCGTGAGGGAGACACTCTTGCTGGTTCTGCCCGATAAGGAAATCTACGACTATCTCTGCACCGGTTGCTCCTCATCGCTTGGGAGTCGTGAAGTAAGCGCCGGAGATTTGAGAGTGGCGCAGGCAGCAATGACGCGCCGTCGACCATCAGGCATCCCTTCATCCTTTGGGTATTGAGGCCTGATTCCCTCCTGCGAATGCGTGTTCTTTTTGCCGGCACAGGGGATATCGGAATTCCGACACTCCGCTATCTCAAAGCACATCATGAGTTGGTGGGCGTCCTGACACAGCCTGATCGTCCTGCCGGTCGTCATCGCGAACTGAAAGCCCCCGCGATCAAGGAAGAATTACGCTGCTTGGCTCCCGATGTCCCGATGCTCCAACCGGAATCCCCACGGCTTCCCGAAGTCGTCTCCTGGGTGCGGCAACTTGCCCCCGAAGTCATGGTGACGATGGCTTATGGAAGGATCCTTCCGAAGGAGCTTCTCGAGGCTCCTTCTCTTGCATGCCTGAACATCCATGCATCTCTGCTTCCGCGCCATCGTGGAGCCTCCCCGATTCAGTCAGTCATTGCCTCGGGCGACACGACGAGCGGTGTGACCATCATGCACATGGCGGAGGGACTCGATACCGGGGATATGGTTCTTGAAAAAAGAATCCCTCTCGGGAGGCGGGAGACCGCAGGTTCACTTTCCGAAAAGCTTGCAGATCTGGCACCGCTTGCCCTCTCCGAGGCAATGGATCTTCTTTCTTGCGGAAATGCCCCGCGTTTTGTGCAGGATCACGCGCAGGCAACCGTCACGGGCAAAATTGGAAGAGAGGAATCATTGATTGACTGGAGCGAGTCCGCTGCCGTGTTGGAGCGGAAGATCCGCTCCCTCCAGCCTCGTCCTGCTGCGGTTGCTTCCCTTGAGGCAGCCTCGGGAGAGTTGATTTCACTCAAAATCCATTCCGCAATCATCGCCCGGAAAGCTACGGGACAACCCGGCAGCATTCTTAGAATCGACCAGAGGGGAGTGCTGGTCGCCTGCGGGGAAGGAGGGCTTTTGCTTGGAATGATCCAGCCCGAGGGGAAGGCCCGGATGCACTCCTCCGCCTTCGCCCGTGGCCGAGCGCTGAAGATCATAACTTGAGATTCGGGATTGGCATTGAGCTGTTGCCGATTTGACTTTGCCTAAAGCCTCTCCTGCGATTTGATTTGAACCCATGTCCGATACTTTGTCTCCCGCGCCAAAATATAGCCGCATCGTCCTCAAAATCAGTGGTGAGGCATTGAAGGAGAAGGGGAGTTCCGACAGCGTTTCCCCTCAAATCGTTCAGAAAGTGGCCGCCTCAATTGCCGAGGTCAGCAAAATGGGAGTTGAAGTCGCTGTCGTCGTCGGGGGGGGGAACATCTGGCGTGGGCTCGCTGCGAGTCATCGTGGAATGAATCGTGCCACCGCCGACTACATGGGGATGCTGGCCACCGTGATCAACGGGATGGCCCTGATGAGCGCTCTTGAGGATCTTGGGCATTCCACACGCGTCCAGACAGCAATCCAGATGAATAACGTTGCGGAACCCTTCATTGTTCGTCGTGCCATCCGTCATCTGGAGAACGGACACATCGTGATTTTCGTCGCGGGTACAGGTAACCCCTTCTTCTCGACCGACACGACCGCCGCCCTCCGCGCCAATGAGATCGGTGCCGAGGTCATCCTCAAGGCAACCAAGGTTGACGGGATCTACGACTCCGATCCGAAGAAGAATCCGGACGCAAAGCGCTTTGATACCCTGACCTACACGGATGCCCTGACCCGACGCCTTGAAGTCATGGATTCAACGGCCTTTTCCCTCTGCATGGACAATGCCATGCCGATCATCGTTTTTGACATGTCCGATCCCGCGAATATCCTGCGTGCTGTACGCGGCGAAACCGTCGGAACCCTCGTGTCGGATACCAAGCCCGCCCTTTAATACATCCCTAAAACACATCACAGACCATGAGCGCAGAAGAAGTCCTTTTTGAAGCCGAAGCCGGCATGGAGAAAGCCGGTGAATTCATGATGCATGAGTTCAATGCCATCCGTACCGGAAAAGCCTCCCCAGCCCTTGTCGAGAATATCGACGTCATCGCCTACGGCAGCAGCATGAAGCTGAAGCAGCTCGCCCTCATCACCTCTCCAGAGCCCCGCCTGCTGGTGATCCAGCCCTTCGACGCCGGAACTGTTCAGGATATCGAGCGCGCCATTCAGGAAAGCAAGATCGGTATTAATCCCGCAGTCGACGGCAAGCTCATTCGACTTCGTATTCCCGAACTTTCCGAAGAGAGACGCAAGGATCTCGTGAAGACCATCAACAAGATCGCTGAGGAGACCCGTGTTCGTGTGCGTGCCTGCCGGCGTGAGGCGATGGAAGGGGCTAAAAAACTTCAGAAAGAAGGAGTCATTACCGAGGATGACCTCGAGCGCACAGAGAAAGAGATTCAGAAGCTGACCGACAAGCAGGTCGAGTCCATTGATAAGCACGTCTCCCACAAGGAAGCCGAGCTCATGACCGTCTAGGGATTCCTGATTGTACTTTTACTCTCCCTGCCGCCGATCCTTCATGAATAGCATCACCCGGTTTAGAAGTGTCGCTCTCTTCCTTCTCACGGTGCTTGTACCGGGAGTTGAGGGAGGGAGACTGCTCGCGAAGGATTCGCTTGTGGTCAATGCGGCGCCCGGCTTTACCGGTGGTGCCTCGGCCGGTCGCAAGATTACCCTCGCATCACTTAAGGGAAAACCTGTCGTCCTCGTCATGGCCCCATCTCCAAAAGATCGTGCCTTCCACGCTCAGATGAGTGAGTTCCGTGGACTCTACGAGCGCATGGCTTCTCAAGGAATGCTGTTCTTTGCCGCCTTTACTTCAGAGGGAGGACGTATCCCTTCCAATATCCCGTTCATTCTTGTCGATGACCCGGTCTCCGTGGCCTCCTCTTATGATATCTCCAAGGGATTCGCGATTGCCGTAATCGGGCGTGACGGAAACCTTGATTGCCTCAGCACGAAGCCGCTTCCGGGTCAGCGCGTTCTGGATCTCTCGCTGAACAATGCCGATGTCCAACTCCAGCTTCGCCGCTAATCAATCCAAATCCACTGAGTTTTAACTGCCAACCCAACTCCATGAAAACCCTGCACCTGTCCATCATTGCCACCATCGCTGCTCTGCTGTTGATTCCGCAAGCCAATGCTGAATCTGCCTCCGAACTTAGGCGCCAATCCGAAAAAGCTCTTCATCGCCTTTACGAAAACAACCCTAAGGCGGCAACGCTTGGAGAGAGGGCGGTTGCGGTTCTTGTTTTCCCCAAAGTCATCAAGGCGGGATTCATGGTGGCCGCCCAGCGAGGTGATGGCGTTCTGTTCAAGAATGGTGAAGTTGCGGGATATTACAATATGACCTCGGCCGGGTACGGGATCCAGGCCGGCATCCAAGAACTCTCGTATGCCCTCCTGTTCATGGATGAAAACTCTCTCAAGTATCTGAAAAAGAGCGATGGTTTCGACATTGGCTCGGCTCCCGGTCTCGTGATGGGCGACCAAGGCTTTTCAGGAAGCATGTCGGTTGCCTCCTTCCAGCACGGTATTGCCGCTTTCATCTGGGGACAGAAAGGCTTGATGGGGGGATTGGGACTACAGGGTACCAAGATCACGCGTTACACTCCAAGCGAGTAGACTGTTGGTTTCCTCCTGGGATGCCTTGGGTGAAAACTTCCAGAGGCTTTTAACCCAGATTTTGCGATAGCGGCGGCTTAACAGAATTGAATCTCTCGCCTGAAAGGTGCGTCTCTGCCGAGTTAAAATGTGAATTTGTTAGAACGTTAAAATGGTCTGCAAAAAAGCCATTCCTCCATACGCTTCATGCTCTCCATGGTAAATTTCTCACAGGCTTGGTTATCTCACTTGATTATCGGGCGGTCAGTGAGGCTCTAGAAAGGCGGTCGTAGATCCACTTTTTAACCTTGTAACGATTTTAACCTTTTAACCCATTTTCCATTCCGAGCGTCGTCCTCTAATGCAAATTTAGAGTTTAATCGGTTAGTGAATGTATACAAAAGAAAAGGGGCGCATCCGTAAGGATGCGCCCCTTCTCCGTTAAGTTGATGGTACGATTAATAGAAACCAGGGCCCCAGAAGCCGTCGCCGAATCCGCCATAACCACCCCATTCAGAGGCATCGGCGTTGAGAGAGGCGGCTTCGACTTGATCCTGCTGAATCTTATACTGGAGAGCGTACTGCTGGTACTGGGTGTACTGCTTCTGGTTTCCGATCAGAAGCATGTTGCGTGAGGCATCAGCAAAGATGAAGTAGGTCTGCCCCTTCTTGTTGATTGGAAGCACCCTGAGTTGAGGGAGTGATTTGACTTTGGCGATCTGCTTCGTCGTGGTCGGCACAATTGTGCGGAATCCTGCGGCACTCAGCAGGGTCTCCTTGTTTTGACCCGAGGAGCAACCTGACAGAACGAGAGCTGCTAATACTAGTGGAAGGGTGAAGGACTTCATGCGTTTTATGTATCGTTAGTATCCGCGGGAGGCGAGAAAGAAAACAAAGCCTGAGAAGGCGATGCAGTAATATCCGAACCAGGCCCAGTGACCTTTTTCCAGCCATGAGGAGAGAAGTTTTAGTGCCAACAGACCCGCCGCGAACGCCCCGATCATGCCGAAGAATCCAGGGCCCAGCAGATGCAGTAGATGATGAGGAGAGGCTGCCTCAGTGTGGGCTTTGAGCAGGCGCAGGAGTTCCTTGGCGATAGCTGGAGGCGTGATAATCACCGCAAGGGCAAAGCTGAACTCCTCGACACGCTGTCTCGTGATCCCGAGCAGGACGCCGGTCGAGATGGTTGTTCCCGAGCGGGAGAGGCCGCGGAACGGGAGGCAGATTCCCTGTGAGACTCCGATCCAGAAGGAGGAGAGAGGGGTGATCGCACGGGTGCCATCAATCTTCCGGAGGAGGCCCGTGAGTAGGATCAGGATGCCGACCACAAGCAGGGCGCATCCGATTAGCGGAAGATGACCGAAGAGATCCTCGATCTCGTCATGGGAGGTGCCGCGCATGAAGATTTTCTCGATCAGGAGCTTGAGAATTCCGAAGACAACCAGCGTGGCAACGGTGGCAACTCCGACATGGACGACAGTTTGTTTGAAACTTGCGGCACTCGCGAAGAATGTCCTGCGCCAGGCTTTCCAGAAATAGGCGATGACGGCGATCATCGTTCCGGTATGAAGCATGACCAGAAGGAAGGTCATGGCCGGAGTGGCCGGATCGAGGCCGATCAGTTTTTCAGCCACGATAACGTGTGCTGAACTGGAGACGGGAAGAAGTTCGGCAGCCCCTTGGACAAGGCCTAGAAATAGAATCTGAAGCAGGTTGGGTTCCATGTTTTTAAGTATAAGTTGAAAGATAGGAATGAGTGCTTGTGTGAGTATCGGAGGGAACTAAAGGGATATCTCCAGAGATTGGCAACCACCTGAAGACTTATTTTTTTCTCTGGGAGAGCGTGGTGAAGACCATGACCCAGAATGATTGGGCCACAATAAAAAATGGCACCCCGAGCGCCGTCGGAAGCGAGTAGATGATCGAGACAAGCGGAATCCAGACCATCCAGTTAGCCATCAGCACGGGAAAAATCCTCAATGCGTAAAAAGTGACTGGATGATGGCCTCTGAATCCATGCAGGGTGAAGCCGTGATCCCTCCAGATGAAGACGCAGACAGCCTGTGGCATTGCCAGCAGAGGACAATAGAGGAAGGCATCGACGAGAACCTTCTTCATAATGACCAGAGACGAATCCGAGGGACCGAAAAGTGCATATTGCAGACGATAAAAAAGATCGACCTGCATCCCGATGAGTCCCCAGAAAGGAATGGCAAAGAGGAGTCGTTGTCCCAGGGTGGGTGAGTTGACGGCGGTTTGGCGCGCAATCAGGAGTCGAAGGAACTCGGGTAGGATCGCCGATGCTGCGGAGGTGCCGATAAAGGAAAAGAGAAACCCCCAGTGGCTGCGAAGAATGGCCAGTTTTTCAAAGGCGACCCTGGCTCCGGGACTCAGAAAGTAGGCCGCGGCCATGAAGGCCATGAGGAACTGAAGGAGTAACCCCGGGATCAAATTGGCCCGGAGCGCCCTCAAGGATTCCAACCAGGCTGCATGGATCACCTGCTTATGAAGATTCTTCATGTCTTTGGAATTACTTTCTAGGCCACGGCTATAAAGAAGAAGAGCTTCCTTTGCAGGAAGCTCTTCGAGAACAGTGGCACAAAGAATCGTGCCGAAAGTTGAATTGTGCGATTAACGCTTGGAGAACTGGAAGCGTTTACGGGCGCCTGGGCGACCTGGCTTCTTACGCTCACGCCGGCGGGGATCGCGGGTCAGGAGACCGTCTGCCTTCAGAAGAGGACGATCGGCTTCGTTGAATTCGTTGAGAGCACGAGCGATAGCGAGGCTGAGTGCTCCAGCCTGGCCTTGAAGGCCGCCACCGGAAGTCTTCGCCTCGACATCATAGGACTTGATGGCGTTTACGACCTCAAGAGGCTTGAGGACGGTATTCTGCATCGAGATCGTGGTAAAGTAATCCTCGAAGTTCTTGCCGTTGACGCTGATCTTTCCGGAACCCGGAGCGATTTGGATACGGGCGACTGCCGTCTTGCGGCGTCCTGTGGTGGCGGATTTAGCGGTGGCCATGAGTAGTTTTAAAGAATCTTTGCAGTTTCGAGTTTAGGAAAATGAAATCACTTGGCAGGCTGTGGATTCTGCGCGGTGTGGGGATGCTCGGAACCCTTGTAAACCTTCAGCTTGCGGTAGACCGTGCTTCCAAGACGATTGTGAGGGATCATTCCCTTGACCGCGCGCTCGATGAGGAGTTCGGGACGGCGCTCGCGGCGCTGGCGGAAGGTCTCGGACTTGTGGCCTCCGACGAATCCGGAGAAGCTCATGTAGCTCTTCTGGGTCTCTTTTTTGCCGCCGATCTGGACTTCAGCCGCGTTGATCACGACGACGAAATCGCCGGTATCAACATGGGGTGTGAAGATCGCCTTGTGCTTGCCGCGAAGCAAGTTGGCGGCTTGGACGGCGACATGGCCGAGGTATTGGTTTTTGGCATCGATCACCCACCATTGGCGTTTGACCTCGGGAGCTTTAGCGGAAAAAGTCTTCATTCGGATTTCGGGAAAGGAGGTAAAGAGTAGGGAGAGACGCTGCGGGTGTCAAAGAGTAAAAGTGTTTTTTTAGAGGCGCCCCTTTTTCATTCGTTTTTCGGTCGCCTCAGGCATCCTTGATTCATCATGCCATCAATCAGCTTTCTCGGAACAGGTTCCGGCTTCCCGAATGCCGACCGCTTCTTTGCCAGTTCACTCCTGCTCTTGAAGGAGAAGCATCTGCTCATCGATGCGGGGGAGCCGTGTGTCCATTCCCTGCGTGACCGGGGGACCTTGATTCGAGATCTTGATGCCATCCTCATCACGCATGGGCATGTCGATCACATAGGAGGCCTTCCCGCCCTCTTGCAGGGAGCAATGCTCTTGGGACGAAAGAAGCCCCTGGAGATCGCTCTTCCTGAGGAAATGATTTCCCCGATCCGAGCATGGATCAGAGCACTCTACCTCACTGAGGAGGGACTTGGGTTTTCGATCGCTTGGTTAGCGTGGCATGATCGTGAGTCCTTGTCGCTGGGTGACGGGGCTCTCTTTGCGAAGCCGTTTTCCAATCGTCATCTCGAGGTGTGCTACCGTTCCCTTCACACCTCGGATGCCGTGCATCCGTGCAATTCCTACTCCCTCGAGATTATTGCGGATGATTTCAGGGCCATCTTCAGCGGTGACCTCTCCTCGGCTGATGATCTTGCTGAATTGGTGGCCACGCCTGCGAATGTTCTTGTCAGTGAACTCTCCCATGTGGGCCCCAAGGAGCTGGCAACGGTTCTCCATGAGGCCGACATACAGGCTCTCTGCCTAATCCACCTCTCGGAGGATTTAGCCAATGAGGCGACGGAACTTCGCGTGAAGATGGAGGAGCTTCTTCCCAAGATCGCCGATATTTTCATACCCGAGGATGGGGAGATCCTCGATTTTTAGCCTCGTGTTTGTTTAAACCAAAATTTGCATTAGCAACCATCCAGCAGCGATGCGGCGGAGTTAAAATCGTTAAAAAAGTTGAAACGTTACAACATGGAGAGGGGGCTACATCGGACCAACGAAGGCAGGTGGACGCTAGATGAACGGCATAAGAGGAGGCATTCCCGATTCATGATGATAGGGTTCAGTCCTTTTTAACCCTTTTAACGGTGTAAAAATTTTAACGATCGCCTAGATCACCAACCAGGTGAAGCACCCAAACCTGTTGCCAGCACGCTATCGCCTAATCCGGGTTTAACGGTCGCCAGGATGAGGCGGTATTTCCATCTCGATCACAGGGAGGGGAATCCTGAGCCGGATCTCATCATCAATGAGGATCTCGACATGATAGGTTCCATATTTTTGGAACTGCACTCCTCCGAAGAAATGAACGTTGGTTGCATGGGCGTTCAAATCGGTCAGGCTGAAGGGTATCTCCGCCTGTGCAATCGGCTGATCCTCCTCGGGATCATAGATGAGGCACTTTTGAACAAAATCTCCACTCCCGCCGCACCAGCGTGTCCAGAGACAAAGTTTGAAGAATGCAATCGGCAGCGTCGGTGTGGGGATTGCACCGATGACCCCGATGAGTGTCTGCTGTCCGCTGATTTCCGCTCGGACATCTTCACAAAGGATTGCGGCCTGAAGGTCTGGAAGAATGGAATCGGCGGTCATGAGGGTGTCGATGTTGCTGGAGTGGGGAAGTCTTGGCAAGGAGAGCATCACCAGTCGATCCGGGGGATCCCCAAAGGAAATCCATGCCGGCAAGTTTTTGAGTCATTGCCGAGAAGATCCGATTGGGGAAACATTCACCTAATTCATTCCCCATGATCTATCTCGATCACAACGCAACCACGCCGCTCTGTCCTGAAGCCCGGGAAGCCATGCTGCCACTCCTTGGAGATCTTCTTGGCAATCCCTCCGGCATCCATGCCTCCGCGCGGATTGCCCGGGCTGCCGTCGACGATGCGCGTGACCGGATCGCGGCACTACTCGGTGCCAAATCCCACGAAATCATCTTCACCTCCGGCGGTACCGAGAGCTGCAATCTGGCGATCCTGGGGCTTGCACGGCGACACCGCTCTCCAGCAAAAAACCATCTTGTCACGGCCTCCACGGAACATCATGCCGTGCTCCACGCCATGCGAGCGCTGGCTGAACGGGAGGGGTTCGAATTGACCGAGCTGCCTGTTAATGAGCAGGGAGTCATCGACCCTGGGGCTTTTGCCGCGGCGCTACGTCCCGAGACCATCCTAGCTTCCGTGATGATCGCCAACAACGAGACGGGTGTGATTCAGCCGATCTCCGAACTCGCAGCCATCTGCCGGGAGAGAGGCATTCTTTTTCATAGCGACGCTGTCCAGGCGTTTGGGAAGATCCCATGCAACCCGCGTGAGTTGGGGGTCGATGCACTTTCGGCAACAGCGCACAAATTCTATGGGCCACACGGCGCCGGTTTTCTCTGGCTCCGATCGGGAGTCTCCATCGAGGCGATTCAGCATGGTGGCTTCCATGAGAATGAACGCCGTCCCGGCACAGAAAACGTCCCAGCCATCGCCGGAATGGCTGCTGCGGCTGAAGTCGCCGTGAGAGAGGTTTCTGCCGCTGAAGAGTCCGTGAGGGAGTCTTCTCTCAGGGATCGTCTCTGGAGTGGAATCAGCGTGATTGATCCCACGGCGGTGCATAACGCCGCCCAGACTCATGCTCTGGCAAACACGCTCAATGTCAGCTTCCCTGGTTGCGACGGTGAGACCCTGCTCATGGGACTCGATCTTGAGGGAGTCGCCGCCTCCAGTGGATCTGCCTGCATGGTCGGATCGATCCAGGCCTCGCATGTCCTGCTTGCCATGGGAGTCTCCGAGGAGCTGGCTCGAGCGACCGTCCGATTTTCTCTCGGTCGGGATACAACTCCCGAGTCAATCGAAGCCACTCTTGCCGCTCTCTCCCGTGTTCTGGAACGCCAGTTCCGCTCGCCTAAAGCAGTGGGCGTGAAGGCATGACCTCACTCGTCGGTCATTTCAAAGGCCAGCTGACGGGTCAGTTGAAGCTCCTCTTCGGCCTTCCCGTTTCTTCCATGACGGGTGGGTTGCTTCCAGCATCCCGGAAGCCCCGGAGAAATGGGAACTCCAAAAAGCGTGATCTCCTCCTCGAGGAGCGGGCGCGCGGACTTCTTCATCCGCTTGCACCGAAGCTCGCCCCCTTGGTCAGTGTGGGCTGGAATTCACGGATGAGGACCACCGCAGGGGTGGCCATTGCCGCACGATGGGAGGTCTGGCTGAATCCGGCCTTGAAAGAAATCTCTGAGGCTGAGGTCGAGAAGACACTGCTCCATGAGTTGGCCCACCTGCTCGCACAGCATCGCCATGGTCGTCGCAGACTCTCTCCTCACGGCAGGGAGTGGCGCGAGTCTTGTCGTGATCTTGGGATTCCTGATGAGAAGCGCACCCATCAGCTGCCCTTTGTCGGTCGGCGCATGAGGCGTCGGTATCAGCTCCGCTGCCCGGGTTGTGGAGAGAGCCACACCCGCGTCCGCAGGCCTCGAAGACGGATTGCCTGCCTGGCCTGCTGTCGAACCCACAGTGGTGGTGCCTATGACAATCGCTTCCGTTTTCAGGTGATCGAAATCGGGGAGTAACAATGGCAAAGAGGTTATGCTTTTTCTTTTTGTCACTTTCTGATGAAAAAGAAGGCCTCTTTCCACGTAAAATCTTAACCCCACCCAGAGAATGTCACAGAATATCGAGTCCCATCTTGTCGAGAACCGCGTCTTCAAACCCTCCGCCGAATTCTCCAAAAAGGCCCGCGTCAAGAGCATGGCCGAGTACAGGAAGCTGCATGCCGAGTCGGTGAAGAGCCCCGACAAGTTCTGGGGTCGCGAGGCCAAGGAACTCCACTGGCTCAAGAAATGGACCAAGGTCCTCGACTGGAAGCTCCCCTACGCCAAATGGTTTGTTGGAGCGAAGCTGAATGCCTCCCAGAACTGCCTTGATCGTCACCTCGACACCCCACGCGCCAACAAAGCCGCGATCATTTGGGAAGGTGAGCCCGGTGAGACCAAGGTTCTCACTTACCGTCAGCTTCACCGTGAGGTTTGCAAGTTCGCCAACGTGCTCAAGCGCAATGGCGTGAAGAAGGGGGACCGTGTGCTCATCTACATGCCGCTGATTCCCGAGGCCACCATCGCGATGCTTGCCTGCGCCCGTATTGGAGCGGTCCACTGTGTCGTCTTCGGCGGCTTCAGCGCCGATAGCATCAAGGATCGCCTTGCCGACTCCGGAGCTAAGGTCATCGTCACCGCCGATGGAGGCTACCGCCGCGGCCAGTTCGTCACCCTGAAGCAGAATGTCGACCATGCGCTCAAGGGGGACACCGAGGTCAAGAAGGTCATCGTCTTCCGCCGCGCCAATAGCGACATCCACATCGAGGAGGGACGCGATGTCTGGTGGCACCGCGAGATGGAGTATGTCTCCGCCCATTGCCCCGCCGAGCATCTCGACAGCGAGCACCCGCTCTTCATCCTCTACACCAGCGGTTCGACCGGCAAACCGAAGGGGATCCTTCACACCACCGGTGGCTACCTTGTCGGCACCTACGCCACCACCAAGTATGTCTTCGACCTTCGTGAGGATGACGTCTACTGGTGCACTGCCGACGTCGGCTGGATTACCGGTCACAGCTACCTCGTCTACGGCCCTCTTTCCAACGGGGCCACCTGCTTCATGTACGAGGGGGCGCCGAACTGGCCCGAGCCCGATCGTTTCTGGAAGCTCATCGCCGAATATGGAGTCACCATTTTCTATACCGCCCCGACGGCCATCCGTGCCTTCATGAAGTGGGGTGACGAGCACCCCGCCAAGCACGACCTCTCCTCCCTGCGTCTGCTCGGCACGGTCGGCGAACCGATCAATCCCGAGGCCTGGATGTGGTTCAACAAGCACATCGGCCATGAGAAGTGCCCGATCGTCGACACCTGGTGGCAGACCGAGACCGGGGCCCACATGATCACCCCCCTTCCGGGCGCCACGCCCTGCAAGCCAGGCACCGCCACGCTTCCTTTCTTCGGCATCGATGCCGCCATCGTTGACGACGACGGCAAGGAAGTCCCCCACGGACAGGGAGGTAAGCTCGTTATCCGCAAGCCATGGCCCTCCATGCTCCGCGGCATCTGGGGTGACAAGACCCGCTACCGCCAGCAGTACTGGAGCGAGATCAAGGGAGCCTACTTTACCGGTGATGGAGCCCGCCGTGACAAGCAGGGTAACTTCTGGATCGTCGGTCGTATTGACGACGTGCTTAACGTCGCCGGACACCGCCTTGGTACAGCGGAGCTCGAGAGCGCCCTTGTCAGCCACCATGCCGTGGCCGAGGCGGCGGTGGTGGGTCGTCCTGATGAGATCAAGGGCCAGGGAATCGTCGCCTTTGTCACCCTGCGTAAGGGGCACAAGCCGAGCAAGGCTCTCAAGGACGAACTTCGCAACCATGTCGGCAACTCGATTGGTCCCATCGCGAAGCCCGATGAAGTCCGCTTTGCCGAAATGCTGCCGAAGACACGCTCCGGAAAGATCATGCGACGACTCCTCAAGCAGGTGGCCGGTGGTCAGTCCCTGACCGGTGACACCTCCACTCTTGAGGATCTGAGCGTTCTTACCAAACTCAGCAAGGGAGAGGAGTAGCCTGAGGGAACGGGGGGTGGCCCGGGAGATACGGGGAATTCCACAATCCATGCCCCCGCCCGCCTCAATCAATACCGGGGAGCCGCCTAGTCGCGGCACCCTCCGGGACATCGCGGTCTCGTTCCTGCGACTGGGGTGCATCTCCTTCGGAGGTCCGGTAGCTCATCTAGGCTACTTGAGGGAGGAGTTTGTGACCAAGCGGCACTGGCTCGACGATGAGACCTACTCGGATTTCATCGCTCTCTGCCAGTTCCTTCCCGGTGCCACCAGCAGTCAGATGGTCTTCGCGCTTGGGATGCTACGGGCGGGACTTTTCGGAGGGCTGCTAGCCTCGATTTGTTTCACGCTCCCCTCGACGGTGCTGATGATTCTTTTCGGATACGGCGTGAGTGCGGCAGGAAATCTTCACCATGCAGGCTTGCTCCACGGCCTTAAGTTGGCAGCCGTTGCCGTCGTTGCTCAAGCCGTCTGGGGAATGGGACGAACGCTATGCCCTGATGCGACTAGAATCTGCACGGCTTTAGCGGCTGCAGCGATCACCCTGTTGATCCCGGGATCATTTGGCCAGATCGGCATCCTGATCGCTGGGGGAGTGATCGGTTGGATAATCTACCGCGGAAGACCCGTCTCAACCTTCGACGACACAGCAAGGATACCCTCGGCCTTGCAGCAGAATCATCTGTTCGCCGTCGGACTCCTCATTCTCTTCCTCTTACTGCTTTTGATTCTTCCGCTGATTGCCTCCGGGAGCGGGCTCTGGTTGCAGCTCTTTAACGGGTTTTATCATGCCGGCTCCCTGGTCTTCGGAGGAGGTCATGTGGTCCTGCCTCTCCTTCGCTCCCAACTCGTTGGTCACGGATGGATCGGCAACGACGCCTTCCTGGCGGGCTATGGTGCTGTTCAGGCTGTGCCCGGTCCTTTGTTCACCTTTGCCGCATACCTTGGTGCCGTCATTACGGGAGGCTCGTGGGCGTGGGTCGGAGGGGTCTGGTGTCTCCTGGCCCTCTTTCTCCCTTCATGGCTTCTTGTGGCGGGAACACTTCCCTACTGGGATCAACTGCGGAGCAAACGATGGTCGAAAGCTTCGATGTTTGGAGTTAATGCCGCAGTTGTCGGGATTCTTCTAGCAGCCATTTATAACCCTCTCTGGAAGGAAAGCATCTCCTCGCTCCTGGATGTCTTTGTCGCCATAGGAGTCTTTGTGCTGCTCTCCCCGCTGAGGGTGCCTCCTTGGATCGTGGTCATTCTCGCGGCGGTAATCGGCCAACTGCTTCTGTGACGAGTTTGTCATCGGGATCGAATCCAGGTTTTGCGATAGTGGTGTGCAAATAGATTCGATTCCCTCAGCAGAACGGTGGGCTCTACCGAGTTAAAAACGTGAAAGCGTTAGAATGTTAAAAAGTGGGAAGTGCCTAAGAGAGCGCCTCTTCGCGGGTCTTACCCTTTTCAACCTTTTCAACCTTTTCAACCTTTTCAACCTTTTCAACCTTTCAACCTTTCAACCTTGTAACGATTTCAACCTTGTAACGATTCTAACTTTTTAACCCATTCCCCATTCTCGGGGTCAGCTTCTGTGACAAGTTTGTCATTGTGGTCGATCTTCGTGCTTGAGGCTTTCCCTGATCGTGCTCGCTGTGCCATAGAAGGTGTCATGAAACGCTTTTTCTCACTCCTTGGCGTGTTTGGCCTTCAGTTGATTCTTTCAACATCCCATGCAGCCACATGGACGTTTGCCGTTGCCGGTGATGACCGCACTGATGTGCGTGCGACGCAGGTCGATCCCACAGGGATCCATACCGAAATCCTTGCCAAGCTGATGCAATCGGTCTCGGCAGCTAAGCCCGCCTTCCTTCTCTTCACAGGTGACCTTGTCTATGGCGACAACATGCGGATCCCGCAGAAAATCGCGGAACAGTTCGCCGAGTGGAAGAAGCTGACCGCCAGCAATGCTCCCGGGCTCACGATCCTCCCGGTGCGTGGCAACCATGAAACCAACGGGGATCCCGAGGGGGTGGCATGGCTCCAGGCCTTCGAGCCCGGGATGACCTCCAACAACGTCAGCTACTTTCCTGGGCAGAAAGGATTCAGCTACTCCTACATCGCCCCCGATCATCCCGAGACCGCCGTGATCGCGGTTGATCAGTATAATCCGGCAGCCCTTCACAAGGTCGACCTGAAGGGACTGGAAGCCTCCCTCAAGGAACTCAAGGCCAAGGGAGTGAAGAATATCTTTGTCTTCGCCCACGAGGAGGCATTCACCGCAGGTTGCCATCCCGACGCTGACAACATGGCCGCCCATCCGACGGATCGTGACAAGTTCCTGGAACTACTTCGCGAGTACGGATGTGAGTACTTCTTTGTCGGCCATGACCACTTCTACGATTGGATGGAGATCAAGAACTGGCGTTGGCCCTCCGATTACGCGCTCAATCAGATTGTTGCCGGCACGGCTGGCGCACCCTTCTATCCTGACAAGACCTACTTTGGAGGGCACGACGGGTACGAACTCGTGCGACTCGACCACCGGCAGAACACCTACGGATACCTCCTTGTCACCGTGAATGATGCCCCGAAGGCCGACGAGAAAGCCGTGAGTGTGAAGTTCATGCCGCTGGTTCTGTGATTCAGTATTGAATGAGAATAAGAATCCTGATCGGAGATAGATAAGTTGCGGCAATACACCGATCGATATAAATTCCGATTATGGCCTGAAAGAGAATGCGATTACCCCAAGGTTTCGCAGGAATGTCGAGTGATTCAAACTGAAACTAGAACTGTCATTGTCGATCCTTCCATCATCGCGCGCCTGAAAGCGTATGAGCGAGTTCCATCGATCGAAGTCGTTCGGCATAGCGTGCAGATGTTTAATGCCAAAATTGAGAAATTCGGTCTTAGCCCAGTGACTAGCGAATCTGATCTGTTCTATCTGCCCGAATCATGGAACTATGATCCGGATTTTTTAGGGTATATGGCTGAAATTGTTAAACAATCTAAGGCAGCAATACCCGGAGGTTTCTTTCTCTAACCCTCATCCGTCGCATCTAATCAATCCCCATCTCATCAGGATGCCTTGTTCGTCTTTCTTCGAAGAGGCAAGGTATTCTTCTTCCTTAATCCTCATGAAAGCATATCACTTCATCATCGAATATGAGGATTTCGAGGCGACCATTTGCCTGATTGGCGAATGGTCTCTTTATGATCTGGCTGAGTCTTTGATCGATGCGGTTGGATTTGATTTCGATCATTGCTTTGAGTTTCGCGACAATCTCTCCCGCCGCACTCAAAGCAAGGAACGGTACACTCTCTTTGCCGACATGGGTGAGGAAGCGGATGATCCCGGTGTCAAGAAGACGCTTCTCTCCTCGGTCTTTTCGGTCGGCAAGAAGATGCTGTTTTATTTCGATTATGGAGATGACTGGCATTTCCCAGTCACCTGTACGGCCATCGAGGATTCCGTGGCAAAACGGAGATCCCGGCAGTTCATCTCCCAAAATGGAACTGCTCCTATTCAGTATCCTGACTATGATGAGGAGGAATAGAATTGGATGATTTATCCGAAATCTACTAGGCTATGACTCATGACTCTGAAGGAAAATTTCGCCCGCTGGCGTCAGCTGACTCCGGAGGAGAAGCTGCGTCGCCGCTGGGAGGCGATTCCGCAGGATGTGGCTCAGAGCATGGCCTTCGAGGGGGAACCGGTGCCGCTGGAGAGGATCCGCGAACGACTCGCCCTGATCGAGCCACCCGCTTTGTTGAGACCACGCGGGGAATCCTGAGTTATCAGGAACTGGCTCCCCTGCTGGCGGAGCGGGTGACCCTGGCGGAGGCGGCAATTTACTCGGGGGAATTCTCCGAATGCTTTCTCGACGAGAATCTGATTCTAGCGATTCACCATCGCATCTGCATGGATCTGGTTCCCGACTGGGCGGGGCGCTGGCGTTCCGTCGAGGTGAGGGTCGGAAACCTGCATCCAGCCCAGTCCTTCCTTCTTCCGATGTTGATGCGCGATTATACGCTCGATCTTCGCGCCCGGTTGGATGGGGCGACCGGAGGTGATGAGACAGCGCTTTTGGAGTGTCTTGCTTTCGCCGAGGGAAGGTTCCTCACAATCCATCCGTTTCAGGATTTCAACGGGCGAACGATCCGACTGCTGCTCACTGAATTACTGAGAAGGTTAGATTTGCCGATGGTCTCCTTGGCTCCCGAGGGGGAGGAGGTCCGGCAGTGTTACTTTGCGGCGCTTGAGGCTGCTGATGTGCACGACTGGCGTCCTTTGATGAAGGTCTGGGAGGGGCGGTTTGTCGGGGAGTAGGAATGAACCCATCATGGATCTTCTCCCCATCTCCGCGCTCCAGCATTACCTCTTCTGCCCACGTCAGTGTGCACTGATTCATCTGGAGCAGGAGTGGCGTGAAAATCGCCTTACTGCGGAGGGAAGGGTTCTTCATAAGAAGGCACATGACGGGCCCGACGAGTCGAGACCCGGAATCCGGATCACGCGTGGCATGGCAGTCTCTTCTTACCTACTGGGACTCTCCGGCCAATGTGACGTGGTGGAGTTTCATATGGATGGAACTGTCGTCCCGGTGGAATACAAGAGGGGATCACCCAAGGCTCATGAGGCAGATGAGATCCAACTCTGTGCCCAGGCTATTGCCCTCGAGGAGATGCTTGGACTTTCTGAATACGGGATCAGGGAAGGTAGGATTTTCTACGGAAAGCACAGGAGGCGCCACGCTGTGATCTTTGATGAGGAGCTTCGGGCTCTCACCTTCAACACGTCGGTTGCTCTGCACTCGATGATCGCCTCCCGTAGGACGCCAGCCCCTATCTATACCCCCGATAAATGCGATGCCTGTTCACTCAATGAGATCTGTAATCCTGAAGCCTGCTCACCCAAGAGTTCGACTCAGGAGTGGTTTGAAAAGCAGGCTCTATCAATGCGCCAATGAAAACACATCTCAACACCCTTTTTGTGACTCTGGAAGGCTCCTATCTCCGTAAGGATGGTGCTGCTGTCGAGGTGCGCCACGAGGGGGAATCCAAACTCCGGGTTCCGCTACATAATCTTGAGGGCATTGTCTGCTTCGGATACGATATCTCCGCAAGCGTCTCCCTAATGGCAGGATGCTCCGAGGCCGGGGTATCTCTTTCCTTTCATTCACCAACCGGGAAATTCCTCGCCGCAACCCGGGGATTCACCTCGGGAAACATCCTTCTTCGCAGGGAACAATACCGTAGGGCTGATGATGAAAAGGCCTCCGCAAATCTGGCGAGGAATATCATTGCTGCGAAGATCGCCAATTCCCGGACCGTGCTTCTCCGGGCAGCCCGCGATCATGGAGACAAGGATCCCGTTGGCACGACGGCCCTGCTAACAGCATCGGACTTTCTCGATCACCGCTTGGCGATGACATTAAGAACCGAGTCATTGGATAGCCTTCGGGGTATCGAGGGCGACGCGGCGGCGGCTTACTTCAGCGTCTTCAAGCACCTTGTGACGGTGAGTCATGGAGGGTTTTCTTTCACGGGACGAACACGGAGACCGCCGTGATCGCGGTTGATCAGTATAATCCGGCAGCCCTTCACAAGGTCGACCTGAAGGGACTGGAAGCCTCCCTCAAGGAACTCAAAGCCAAGGGAGTGAAGAATATCTTTGTCTTCGCCCACGAGGAGGCATTCACCGCAGGTTGCCATCCCGACGCTGACAACATGGCCGCCCATCCGACGGATCGTGACAAGTTCCTGGAACTACTTCGCGAGAACGGATGTGAGTACTTCTTTGTCGGCCATGACCACTTCTACGATTGGATGGAGATCAAGAACTGGCGTTGGCCCTCCGATTACGCGCTCAATCAGATTGTTGCCGGCACGGCTGGCGCTCCCTTCTATCCTGACAAGACCTACTTTGGAGGGCACGACGGGTACGAACTCGTGCGACTCGACCACCGGCAGAACACCTACGGATACCTCCTTGTCACCGTGAATGATGCCCCGAAGGCCGACGAGAAGGCCGTGAGTGTGAAGTATGTGCCACTTGCACTCTGAAGAGGCTTGGGATTAAGGCGCCGCGGGGTGTTCGACTACGCTCGCAACGCCGAGTGCTGGGAAGCACGGAGTAGCCTGTGCAAAGCACAGCCCCGTAGGGGTGAGGCCGTCGGGAGACGTCGAGGCAATATGATTCATTACAGCTTCGCTTGTCGGCTTACCGCAGCATCCTTAATTCCAAGCCTTCGAAGAAAGGTCAAATGGCACTGTGTTACCGTTACACCACAGTTTGATTTATTAAGGCCTAGGACCTTGATGGGGAGGTAGGGTTAACACATGAAATTAGCCCATGTGACTGATAAAACCACACCGTGTAATCCCCCTTTCTAGCTTCCCATGGACGACCTTACGGCCACAAATCAGATCGAGTCACTTATCTATAATGTCCTGTTTAACCATCTTCCCAGCTTCGACGAGATTGTTAAAAGTAGTAGCCCTCCCTACTGGTGGTATGCCGAGATCCCGGAACTCAATACCTTTCTGATCTTGCAGCAGAAGAGTGAGCCGAGTCCTCACCCAGTCTCCGAATATGTTTGGGAACATCCGAATGATGTCACCATGGGAGAATACTACCTCTTGCTTGAGTTTGACCCCGATTCGATCGGAGAAGAAGTAACCATCTCAATGCTCGAAGCGATCAAGGAACTCCCGGTCTACGTGCGATTTGTTGAGGACCTCATTCCTTACGCCCCCACCGAGGCGATTGAGATTATGAATAACTTGATGAAATAAATCATGGCATACTCAAAGTCTCATAGCCTCTGCAGTAGGGTGATGTTTGTGAACGGGTAACTTTTAACAAGCCTAGGACACTTGGTGTCTTGATGGGGAGGTAGGGTTGAATGAAATGAAAGATGTTTTATCACAAAAAAAACGGCGACCTGAAGGTCGCCGTTTTCTTAGAAGCGCTATTGATCCGATGTGTAACCTTAGGTAACAGTGAAACGGTCTGCGCTACCAACTTTGTCTTGATTCCGTTAGTACTCTAAAAGTTCCCTTATGAATAACACAACTCAAAATCTCGATCTGGCCTTCGATGTCGGCCATGACTCCATCGGTTGGTCCGTTCTCTCACACGAAGGGGATGCGCCTGACATCAAGGGATGCGGTGCTGTGATCTTCCAAAAGGACGGGTGCCTTGCTGTCAAGCGAAGGGGATACCGTCGTCAGAGACGACACATTCGCTCGACCCGCCAGAGAATCGCTCGGATGAAGAGTCTGCTTCGTGCCTTGGGGGTCCTTGATGACAGGGCACTCGACGAGGTCTCCTCATCCAGTCCGTGGTTCCTGGCCGCCGGTGTTCTGGTGGGAAGCAGGACGCTGACATGGCCCGAACTCTGGGATGTCCTGCGCTGGTATGCCCACAACCGAGGATACGATGGCAACCGAGGATGGGCCATCAACGACAGCCTTGAAGAGGAGGATGACACAATCAAAGTCGAAAACGCCAAGGGGCTCTACGGAAAGCACGGCACCCGGACCATGGCGGAAACACTCTGCGCGGAACTCAAAATCGATCCGAAGGGAGAGAAGGCTTCCTCCCGGATGCGCTTCAAGGGTTTGGATGCTGCCTTCCCGCGAGAGGATGTCACGGCCGAGATTCGCCGAATCCTAGAGGCGCATAAAGATGTGCTTCCCAAGATCGATGACCTGCTGATCCGTTCACTGATCGGGAAAGGCCCCGATGACTACGAAGCTTGGAAGACGATCCCCGTCGAGGGGATGAGAATACCGCTCCGCTATCGGGGTAGTCTTCTCATGGGGCAGTTGATCCCGCGATTTGAGAACAGGATTATCTCCCGATGCCCCGTCCTCTATCAGCGGATCCTCCAGAAGAGGTTGGACGAAGGGTGGGTACGCGAGGAGGCGGAGGCCGATGCGGAAAAGGGGTCCAAGGTGCCGGCCAAGTCGGTCGTCGAGTTCCTACGGTTCCGTTGGGCGATGCTTCTGGCGAATATCCTCATCTCCGAACCCGGGGGAAAAGCCCGTCCCCTCAACATGGCGGAACGCTCTGCGATGGATCAAAAGATGAGGGAGGCCGGATCGATGACGGCGACCGAGTTCAAGAAAGCCCTCATTGAGGTGGTCGGTCCGCTGAAGTCGAATGCGGAGGCAATGCTCACCCATCCGGACGCCGACAAGGCCCTCGTGCTCGATGCTGCGATGAGGGAAATCCGCAAGGGGGCCTTCGGAATTATCTGGGAACATCTCGACGAGCAAACGAGGAAGAGAACGCTGGGGCGGCTTCGTCACGGAAAGCCGGTAGATCTGGTCGACCTCGTCGCAGGAAACCAGAAAGCCAAGGAGGCCTTGGAACAGCATGTTTCCAAAGCATCGAAGAGCAAAGGCAAGGGAGCCAAAGTCGCAAAGGCTCCTATCACCCTGGAGAGCCTTCTTTCTGAGACGATCTCGGTGAACCCTCCGCAAGGAAGGGCTCCCTTCAGCAGGGAGGTGATGCGGGAGGCTGTCGCCGATGTCATGGAGAGGGGAATCCATCCGACAGCCGAAGGAGGGGTTCTTTATCGGGGTGAGGAGATCAGAAAAGCTCAGGTCGAAAGAAGGCTCGATGACCAAACTAACAACCATCTTGTGCGTCACCGCCTCCTGATCCTGGAGCGACTGCACAACGACATCATCGAAAGCTATGCGGACGGGGATCCCGGACGCATCGGGAGGATCACCATCGAGGTGAACAGCGAACTCCGCGCCATGTCGGGCAGGACGGCCAAGGAAATCGCCCAAGAGGAGGGGAAGAAATTGGCAGATTTCAAGGATGTCACCAAGGAGCTTGAGAAGCGTTTGGAGGGCACCGGAATCACCATCACCGCAGGTCTGATCCGCAAAGCCCGCATCGCCAAGGATCAGGGCTGGAGATGCCCTTACACTGGCAGGGACTTCGATGTGATGGATCTAGTGAGCCGCAAGGTGGACAAGGATCACGTCATCCCGAGAAGCCTGCGGCCGAGCGACAGCCTTGATTCCCTGGTCATCACCTTCTCCGAGGTGAACCGGATGAAGGGTCAGCGGACAGCATTGGCTTTCATCGAGGAGTTCGGAGGAAAGCCCGTTGATGGACGCCCGGAACTCAGCATCATGAGTTCTTCTTCCTATCAGGAATCCGTGAAAAAACTGGATGAGCGCAAAGGGCACGACGACGACAAACGGCGGAAAAAGAACCGCAAGCGCCTCCTCCTAATGAGGGATTATGTCGAGAAGGAGTTCACTCCGGGGGATCTCACCCGCACCTCTCAGTTGGTGAGGTTGGGAGCCCAGTTACTCGAGCGTCCCTACATGGAGCAGGAGAAGAGACCCGTCATCACCTCTCTGCCGGGGAGCGTGACCGGCGCCGTCAGGAAAAGTTGGCGGCTTCTCGGATGCCTCCAACAGGCGAACTCCTTGGTGACCGACGGAATGACCAAGACCGATGTCCGGTCGGTCACGCATCTGCACCATGCCCTCGACGCCTCGGTGCTGGCGCTGGCCTCGCACTTCCTGCCCGGGGACGGGGGAATTTGGGAATTGCTCGTGAAAAGAAAGCTCTCCCCCTTCGAGCAGGAGCATCTCTTGAAAAAAGGACGCCAGTTTGCCCGGGACAGCGAGGGGAGGGTCTCTCTTATCGACCTTCCCTCCTATCTCAAGAACCAGCTCGGGGAGCGGCTTGCCGAGAAGCGGGTGGTTCAGCATATCCCTGCCGACATGAGTGGATTGGCTGCCGAGGAGACGGTCTACCGCGTCTTCGATCCCAAGGACACTCATCCCTCGGCGAGGCGGATTGCCAAGTGGTGTGCGGCTCGCGGGATTGAGATCCCGGACCCTCGGGATGAGGAAGTTCTACTGGTCTGTCGGAAACGCCGGGCCGAGCAGGAGAGCGGCGAGGTGCTTCATGAGACACCGACATGGCGCTGGATCTATAAGATCGAAAAGCGTTCCAAGCTCCTCGGCTTGGAGCCTGCCCACGGCTCCAATGGAAAACTGAAGGCCCAGAAGGCCGTGAAGATCATCAGGGAGAATTTCGGACTGGCCTTGGATCCCGAACCGGAAGTCCTCCAACTGAGTTCCGTATGGAAGCGTCTTGCCGAGTTAAGGAAACAATGCGGTCAGAAGATCCGAGTTCTTCGAAACGGTGATCTGATCACATTCACGTCGCCAGACACTCCGGAAAAAAGACGTGGAATCTGGCGGATAACCTCTGTTCAAAATGCTGAAAAAGGCATCAAGATAGACCTGTTCCGACCAGATCAACTTGTGCGTAGCAAGGAGTCATGGAGGGAAGTTCCAATTGGTAATTTGCATAAGTATCAGGTCAAAATTATAAAACCAAAGCTCACGGGTATTTAGATTTGTGGGCTTCCATACCGTCACTGTTGATGCGGCGGAATGTTTCCTTGGGTGTAAGTCTTCCCAACTGATCTGCCGAACCGACGAGGGGGAGAGGACCCTCCCCCTCGAGGATGTGGCCAGCATTGTGGTGACGGGTTTTAGCGGCACGGTGCACAGCGAGCTTCTGTTGGAATGCGCCGAGCGGGGTATCCCGATGATTTTCTGCAGGGCCTATCGTCCGAGTGCGCTGGTCTATCCCGCGAACCGCAGCACCGACACCATCCTGACCCGTGCCGTCCTCAGGTTGAGTCCAACTATCAGAGGCAGCCTCTGGCGTGCCACGCTCGATGCCAAGTGCCTGGGCCAATGCACGGCCGCTAGGGAGTATGGAGCTGATCCAGCAGACCTTGTCCCGATGGAGGCCATGGCCCGTGGAAAAAATCCCGCTCGGGAAGCAGCCGTGGCAAGGTCCTACTGGGGCCTCTGGGGGGCTTCGGCCGGTCTTGGGAAGTTTCACCGGGAACGATCCCTCGACGGGGCGAATCAGCTTCTTAACTACGGTTATGCGGTCCTCCTATCCTGCGTGCTCCAGAAGCTCTTCGCCGTGGGGATCGATCCCTCCTTCGGGATCGCCCATGTCGTTCGGGAGCGGAGCGATCCGCTGGCGTATGATTTGATGGAGCCGTTCCGCATGCTTGTCGATCGCAGGGTGCGGGAGTGGATTATCGAACTGGGAGATTCGGAATGCGTGGTGGACAAGGCATTCCGAGCCCATGTGATCCGATTCCTCAAGGATCCCATCGAATACCAAGGCCGCCCAATGGAGACTGCCTCCTGCGTTGAGGCGGTAGTACGATCCATTCGCGCGGCAATCCTTAGGGGAAAGTCTTCCCTCTACCGGCCATGGACCTTCACACGCTGAAAATGGGATGGCTCCTCGTCGCCTTCGACCTTCCGGTCGGGACAAAGGAACAGCGGAAAGCCGCCACGGGGTTTCGGGAGTTTCTGCTGGATGACGGCTTCCAGATGATCCAGTGGAGTCTCTACGCTCGGAGTTGTGTGACCATCGCCAGACAGGAGACCCATATGGCCAGAGTGAGGGGGAATCTTCCTCCCGAGGGGAGTGTGCGTGCGATCTTTGTCACCCGAGCCCAGTGGGAGCGTTCCTTTGTGATCCATGGATCGCCCGCGAAGCCCCTGTCTCCAGAGGAGATGCCGGAACAGCTTCTGATCTGGTGATCAGAAGCAACCCGCTCCGCCTAAGGGAGTTCGGCGGAGCGAGTTTCTCTGCCCCTGAATTGGAATCAAGGCAAAGCCTGCTCGAGGGGTACCGCATGATGTGCATAAGTTTCTCTGCCCCTGAATTGGAATCAAGGCAAAGCTGTAGAAGGCCTCGATGCCGTACGGAGATTAGTTTCTCTGCCCCTGAATTGGAATCAAGGCAAAGCGAATACCAGCTCAGATTGCGTGAAGGGTATAGTTTCTCTGCCCCTGAATTGGAATCAAGGCAAAGCACCAATTAGAGCGTACTACATACTCACGATAGTTTCTCTGCCCCTGAATTGGAATCAAGGCAAAGCATGATGGTAACTCTCACCATGCCACATACT
>CAIPWR010000034.1 GCA_903868795.1 uncultured Spartobacteria bacterium
AGAACTTTCCAACTTTTGAGTATTCATCCCTTTGAGAAGGTTCCTATCCATGAACTACTTACAGAAACCGACTTCAAATCTTATATGCCTCAAGAAAATAACCAGTTGATGCTGTTAGACTTATAACCGGACGCTAGTGAGGGAGAATATATAATATTACCTACAGAATCTGATGAAATCTGAGACCAACTTATCCCGTTTGAGGATTTCCAGATACCCCCTGAAGCACCAGTCCCGATAAACATAGAGTTTCCATAGGCAACACTCGAGATTCCAGGGTTACTATTTGAAGTCCAAGAGGTTCCGCCGTTAGCAGAATAGAAGAGAGGCGGGTAAGGAGATGTGCTCGATAATGCCAAAATGATATTACTTCCATTATTAGCCATCGACGGTTTAAGATCAAAATTTGAAATTGTAAATACTGCTCTGGAAGTCCAATTTGTTTGATTATTAGGCATTGAATATATTTGCAAATTTACTGTTGATACGCCCTGATTTTGATTTGGGTTATATATCAGGAAAAAATTGGTGCCTATGCCCTGTATAGCTGGATAACCAGAGAACCCAGAAGGTAAACCTATTGAACTAAATAAGCCTTGTTTATCACTATAAGCTAGAGAATTCCAACTGGAAATTAAGCACCGGCTTCCAGAAATCGCACCTTGTAGCCAATCAAGGCCTCCAACGCCTCCAAAGTTTGCTGGAAAGGACTGTGCAGAGAATTGAATTCCATTTGTAGTAAAAAGAGGACCAGCTGCACTATTAACAAGTATATAACCAGATCCGCCTGCCAATGCTGAGATAGCAGATCCATTGGAGGCTGATCGAGAATATCCATAATATGTCGGAGGGAGTACAACCCCCGCAGGAAGCACATTGATGGACACAGTCGTCATGTCTCCTGCAATATTTCCGACAACAGGATAGACAATGGCTTTATAACTTCCTGGCGTGGTGGGTGTGCCGGAGATGACACCATTTGAGCTATTCACCGAAGAAATGGTCATCCCCGGAGGAAGTCCCGTGGCCCCCCAGGTGACGGTCTGGGCATTGAGATGAGAAGGCGAGGCAATGAGGCCTAGGACAGCTAAGAGAAGCAGAGGGGAGATGAAGGAAGGAAGTTTCATGGCGCTAGTTGGACAAGTGCTATGATTGACCTCTAACAACAAGGCGTCAACGGATAACTTACTAGATTCACAATAACAAAAAGCCCCGGCCACCTTTTCGGTGACCGGGGCTTTGAAGTTTAGATCTGCCGGCTAAAAGCCTTCAGTCTTCAGCCTATCGACCTAGTAACGATAGTGAGCCGGCTTATACGGGCCCTCGACCGAGACATCGAGGTACTCGGCCTGCTCCTTGGTGAGTTGTGTGAGTTTGACGCCAATCTTGTCGAGGTGGAGACGGGCGACTTCCTCGTCGAGCCGCTTGGGCAGGACATAGACACCAGGCTTGTAGGTCTCACGGTTCTTCCAGAGCTCGAGTTGGGCGAGGGTCTGGTTGCTAAAGCTAGCGCTCATGACGAAGCTCGGGTGACCGGTAGCGCAGCCGAGATTCACTAGGCGTCCCTCAGCGAGGAGGAAGATCTCGTTGCCATTGGGGAAGGTGTACTTGTCGACCTGAGGCTTGATGTTTGTGTGTTTCACCGACTTGTCTGCCTGGAGTTTATCAACCTCGATCTCGTTGTCGAAGTGACCGATGTTGCAGATGATCGCTTGGTCCTTCATGCGCTTCATGTGCTCGTAGGAGATGACTCCGACATTACCGGTGGTGGTGACGTAGATGTCGGCGCGTCCGAGAGTCTCCTCGATCGTGGTGACTTCGTAGCCTTCCATAGCAGCCTGAAGGGCATTGATCGGATCAATCTCGGTGATGATGACACGAGCACCCTGTCCGCGGAGGGACTGGGCACTCCCCTTGCCGACATCGCCGTAGCCGCAGATTACGGCAACCTTGCCGGAGATCATGACGTCGATGGCGCGATTGAGCCCATCGACCAGTGAGTGGCGGCAACCGTAGAGGTTGTCGAACTTCGACTTGGTGACGGAGTCGTTCACGTTGAAGGAAGGAACGAGAAGCTTGCCCTTCTCATGAAGCTTGTAGAGACGGTGGACGCCTGTGGTGGTCTCCTCGGAGACACCGCGCCATTCCTTGACGATATCGTGCCAGCGAGTGGGGTTCTCCTTGTAGACTTGCTTGAGGAGGTCCTTGATGACCTGCTCCTCATGGTTGCCCGAAGGGGTATTGACCCAGTCGTCACCCTCCTCGAGCTCGTAACCCTTGTGAAGGAGTAGGGTCACGTCACCGCCATCGTCGACGACCATCTGGGGGCCCTTGCCGCCATCGAAGGAGATGGCCTTGTAGGTGCACCACCAATACTCCTCAAGGCTCTCGCCCTTCCATGCAAAGACGGGAACTCCCGTCACGGCGATCGCCGCAGCCGCCTGATCCTGAGTCGAGAAGATGTTGCAGCTGGCCCAGCGGACATCGGCACCGAGATCGGTGAGTGTCTCGATGAGGACCGCTGTCTGGATGGTCATGTGGAGCGATCCGGTGATGCGCACGCCCTTGAGTGGCTTGTCTTTCGCGTACTTCTTGCGGATCGACATGAGGCCGGGCATTTCCTGCTCAGCGATGTTGATTTCCTTGCGGCCCCAGTCGGCGAGCGTTATATCGGCTACTTTGTAATCGGTTTTGTTGGTCATGATTGTGAAGGTTAAAAGGTTAGAATGGTTGAAATGTTAGAAGGTGATTGCTGCACTGATGTGGTACAGGACGTTGTAACTTTTATAACGTTGTAACGTTTTTTATTCTCTTTAGAGTTTGGCGGCGGCGAGGGCTGCCTTCTTAAGGGATGCAGCCTTATCGGTCTTCTCCCAGGTAATGTCTGCATCGTTCTTGCCGAAGTGACCGTAGTTGGTGGTCTTCGAGTAGATCGGGCGACGGAGCTTGAGCTGGCTGATAATCTCGGAGGGCTTGAAACCGAAGGTCTTCTTCACAGCGATCTCGATGGCCTCCTCGGGAACCGTGGCGGTGCCGAATGTGTCGATGTGGATCGAGACGGGATCAGGATGACCGATTGCGTAAGCGAACTGGACCTCGCAGCGGGCGGCAAGGCCTGCGGCGACAACGTTTTTCGCCACATAGCGGCCCATGTAGGCGGCCGAGCGATCGACCTTCGTGGGATCCTTTCCGGAGAAGGCGCCCCCACCGTGACGACCCATTCCTCCGTAGGTGTCGACGATGATCTTGCGACCAGTAAGACCGGTATCCCCCTGAGGTCCTCCGATCACGAATCGACCGGTTGGGTTGATTAGGAACTCGGTCTTCTTCGTGAGCATCTTGGCCGGGATCACCTTGCGGATCACCTTCTCGATGCAGAACTTCTCGATCTCCTTATGGGAAGTTCCTTCGGCGTGCTGAGTGGAGATCACCACATTGACAACGCGTGTTGGTTTCCCGTCGACATACTCGACGGAGACTTGGCTCTTTGCATCGGGGCGGAGCCACTTGGCGGCACCGCTTTTGCGAAGGCGGGTCAGTTCCCGGCCTAGGCGGTGTGCATACATGATCGGGGCTGGCATGAGCTCCGGAGTCTCGTCACAGGCATAACCGAACATGAGTCCCTGATCACCGGCACCCTGCTCGGCCGTCTTTTTGCCCTCGGCCTTCTTGGCATCGACGCCTTGCGCGATGTCGGGACTCTGGGAAGTGATGATATTATTGATGAAGACCGTGTCTGCGTGGAAAACGTCGTCGTTGTGGTGGTAACCGATCTCGCGGATCGCATCGCGGACGATCTTGCCCAGGTTGAGAGCGGATTCGAGAGGAGCGTTCTTGAGCTTGGGAACAGTGATCTCGCCACCGATCACCACGATGTTGCTCTTCGCGTAGGTCTCGCAGGCGACGCGGCTGGTGGGATCCAGTGTCAGGCAGGCATCGAGAATGGCATCAGAGATAGTATCGCAAACTTTGTCGGGATGGCCTTCGCCGACGGATTCGGAAGAGAAGATGTAACTGCGTGACATGGGATCGTTGGGGTTGGAGTTTCGTGGGTTCCAAGTCGAGCCGGCAGAACGCTGACGGCTTTACTTATGAAGATATTTGTATATGTAAATGGATGTGGCGTCAATTCTCCAATCACTCCGCGCTCTTTCCGAGCCGACCCGCCTGCGTCTGCTGGCCATTCTGCTGGAGGAGGAGCTTTCGGTGGCAGAGCTTCAGGAGGCTCTTGGCATGGGCCAGTCCCGCATCTCGGCTAGTCTGGGGATGCTTCGCCGTCAAGGACTCGTCCTTGATCGGCGTGTCGGCAAGAATATCTACTACGCGGCCGTGGTTTCAGCGATCGCTCCACTCCGCGATGCCGTGACAGCGGCCGTCTCGGAACTCCCCGAGGGAGAGCGTGATCGTCACGCGCTCCAGCTTGTGCTTGGGAAACGACGCGATCGTGCGGCGGATTATTTTGACAAACTTGCTGGTAAATTCGGCCGCACATACGTTCCAGGCCGCTCCTGGCAGGCGCTCGCCCATGGATTGCTTCGCCTCATGCCTCCCATGATCATCGCCGACATGGGGGCTGGGGAGGGGACACTTTCTCAGTTGCTGGCCCGCACCGCCAAACAGGTGATCGCGATTGATAACTCGCCCAAGATGGTCGAGTACGGCTCACGCGTCGCAACGGAGAATGGCTTTACGAATCTGGAATACCGTCTCGGTGATCTCGAGGAGCCCCCGATCGAGTCGGCCTCGGTCGATGTGGTCCTCTTCAGTCAGGCCCTTCACCACGCCTCCCGCCCACAGCGTGCCGTGGAGAGCGCCTTCCGCATCCTCAAGCCGGGGGGACGCATCCTTATCCTTGATCTGGCGAGCCACACCTACGAGCAGGCCAAGGAACTGTATGCCCATGTCTGGCTGGGCTTCTCCGGGGTGGAGCTCCACGCGATGTTGGAGAAAGCCGGCTTCACCTCCCTCGAGGTGAGCATTGTCGCCCGTGAACAGCAGGCTCCGAATTTTCAGACGATTCTGGCGACCGGAATTAGGGCATCCTAAATTGCATGCGAAGTTTCCTTTAGGGCTTCAACGGATTCTTCCATCGTACTTTCGGGAAGCGTCCGAAGTCGGAGTCAGCAGTGTGAATGGTAGCACCACGTCGGAGCGCAATTGCCGCGATTTGTGCATCGGCAACAAGATTTCCTCCAGTTCCAGCCGACTGTAGGAGGTCGCGTGCTACCGCGATGTCTTCTCTGATGGAATCAATCCAAGAGACGGATGGAAAGGAGAGCCAGTTCTCAACATGGTCGAAGGCGGCCTCCACGGACAAGGGGTGGGGAAATGCCATCCGGTGAGTGCTGATTCTGACAAAGGCAAAGACAACTACAGAGCAGAGACCGACTTCCTTGCCTCCTTCCAGAAGGTCCCTCCACCACTTTCTCGATGCTACATGATTCGCGCTGTCTGAGTTAAGCGCATGCAGCAGGAGATTTGCGTCATGGAGAATCACTGCGTCTTTCCTTTCCCAGGGTTTGCTAGCCTGCGGTAGGCATCGACCTCAAGCTCATCGGCAAAGTTGGTGAATCTGCTTGGATCGATGCCGGTCATGACACCCATCGAGACTGGGGGCAGGAGCTTCGGGAGTAGCTGTGATTTCGGTTTGATGGCGGCTCTCACAGCGTCATTGAGGATCGCCTTGAAGCTCTTTCTTGAGCGGTGCATCTCTTCACGAAGGCGACCTCTCCACATCGGAATCAAGGGTCACAGTAGTTCTCATATTAATGCATCAAAGCATCATAAAAAAATGCTGTCAAGATGCCTAAAAGACGATAATCCACTCAAAACAATCGATTTTCATCCAAAAATCTACATTGTAACCTCCTAATTGCCTTGCAGTTGCAAGGCACCTGCGTCAGCGCATCTTCAGCGGCTTCTCAAGTGCCTCGGCCTTGAGTTGAGTCACAGCATCCAGCCAATCTGTGTGGGAGTCACCATCCCAGCCCATCTGGTGGCGACGTTCAGCAATGAAGTAGGCTCGCAGGGAGATGGCCTCATGGGAAATTTCTGGTTCTGGCGCCGTATGCTTTGGGTCCAAGGTCAGCTTGGGTGCTAGCTTCGGAGTGGCTTTGCCGGTGGCACGTTGCTTGCGCACCGTGGCTTTCGGTTTCTCCACGCTCCTAGCTTGAGCCGAAGTGGCTTTTTTAGGAGTGATTGTTTTAGCGGTGGATGGAGATTTTTTTGTGGCCATAGATGTTACTCCCTGTAAGCAAAGAGTATGCCGTTATTGAGGGGCGTCGACAGATTTTTTCTGCCAATTTCGTCATCTTGCGATGTACCTTAGGAGAATGAAGGAATTCCTTATACGCTGGTTGATCACGACATTGGCTGTCATGGGGGCTTCCCATGTCATTCCCGGGATCTCTTACAACTCCATGGAGACCTTGATCGGGGCCGCACTACTTCTAGGAATCATCAATGCTTTGGTCCGCCCCGTACTCCTTCTTCTGAGCCTTCCATTCATCATCGTGACCATGGGATTCTTCATTCTGGTGATCAATGCACTCTTGCTTCTTTTTGTCTCGGCGGTGGTTCCCGGATTCCATGTGGAGGGATTCTGGAGTGCTCTTTTTGCGGGAATCATCATCGGAATCATCAGCTGGATCCTGAGTAGCTTCTTCCGTTCCAGCGATGGCAAGGTTCATCCGGTAACTTACCATCCAAGCATTAAGCAGGTGCAGGGAAGGGTGGTATCAAAAGAGTGAGGGAAAGTTAGAAGGTTGGAAGGTTAAATAATTGTCATTGGATGTTACCCGGACGTAATGAAACCTTTTAACCTTTTCACTTTTTAACTTTTTTAACTGCATTCCATGCTAATCCCATTTTTCGACCACACCCCTGCGGCGCCAAAGATCTGCGGCATCACCTCGTATCAGGATGCTCTCAGGACGATCGAGTCGGGTGCCGGGGCCCTCGGTTTTAATTTCTATCCCCCGTCACCGAGGTCGATCTCCCCGGAATCTGATCTTTCATGGATCAAAAAGCTGAAGGCTGACTATCCGGATATCGCCTTAGTAGCGGTGGTTGTGAATCCCGAGGAAAAGTTGCTCGGGCTTCTTCAGGCGGCCCGTATTTTCGATGCCATCCAGTTCCACGGGGATGAGACGCCAGAGTTTTGTGTTACTGAAGGGGAAAAGTTTACTTATTGGATCAAGGCACTGCGCGTCCGATCTGAGGAAGATCTAAGCATGGCGACCGACTATAAAACGCCATTCCTGCTACTGGATGCAGCCGTTCCCGGAACCTACGGGGGAAGCGGTCACACGATTGATTGGAATCTAGCAACCGGCTTCGTGGCCAAGCATCCGGAGAGGCGTTTGATTCTTGCAGGAGGTCTTACGCCTGCAAATGTGAACGAAGCGGTGAAGTCAGTTCGTCCACATGCTGTCGATGTCGCGAGCGGTGTCGAGTCCTCTCCAGGCATGAAGGATTCAGATAAAATTCAATCCTTCATCACCGCGGCGATGTCAGCCTAAAAGGCAATTCAGTGAATTTGTTAAGAGAGTGACAAAGAAGAAGCTCCACCTTCCCGCAAGTCTGGTGTTTTATCCTTGCTCCATTTTTTAACGTTCCAACTTTTTAACGCATCACACATTCCTATGAGCAACACCTACCGCATCGCAGTATTGGCCGGAGACGGCATCGGGCCCGAAGTCATGGCAGAGGCCGCGAAGGTCCTGCGTGCCGTTGAGAAGAAGTTCGGCTTCACGCTCCAGGAAACCGCGATGCCCGTGGGCGGTGCCGGAATCGATCAGAAGGGGAAAGCCCTCCCTGCCGAGACCTTGAAGGTCTGCGAAGAGAGTGATGCCATCCTTTTCGGTTCCGTCGGTGGTCCCAAGTGGGAGAGTCTCCCCCCGAACGAGCAGCCTGAGCGCGGGGCACTTCTTCCGCTCCGCAAACATTTCGGACTCTTTGCCAATCTCCGTCCCTGCATCTGCCTGCCGGAGCTGGTGCATGCTTCCCCACTCCACCCCAACACCGTTGCTGGAGGCGTTGATGTCCTCTGTGTCCGTGAACTTACTGGTGGCCTCTATTTCGGCGAGCCGAAGTTCCTGAAAGATACAGGCGAAAATGAAGCCGATCCGATCGCTGTGGATACCATGGTCTACAAGAAGAGCGAGATCGAGCGAATCGCACGCGTCGCCTTCGAGGCGGCTCGTGGTCGTGGGAAAAAGCTCACCTCCATCGACAAGGCCAACGTGCTCCAGAATGGCATTCTCTGGCGCCGCACAGTGAATGAGATCGCGAAGGAGTATCCCGACGTTCAGCTCTCCCATCTCTATGTCGATAACGCCGCGATGCAGCTCATCAAGAACCCGAAGCAGTTTGACGTCGTTCTGGCCGAGAACCTCTTTGGCGACATCCTGAGCGACGAGATGGCCATGATCTCCGGATCGCTCGGCATGCTTCCGAGCGCCAGCCTCGGCCAGTCCAAGGGTGAGTCACGCAGGTTCGGTATGTACGAACCAAGTGGTGGTACGGCTCCCGACATCGCCGGCAAGGGAATCGCCAATCCGATCGCCCAGATCCTGAGCGCCGGAATGATGCTTCGTCACTCGCTCAATGAAGTTGCGGCGGCTGACGCGATCGACGCGGCCGTCCGCACGGTCATTGCCTCCGGACTTAGAACGGGCGACATCTGGTCCGAGGGAACGACGAAGGTCGGCACCTCCGCCATGGGAGATGCGGTCGCGGCTGCAATTGGCTAGAATCTTCCCGAGGGAAAATTCTTGCCAACAAAGGCGGCTGGCAGGCAATTTCCTTCATGGCAGCAGCGCGCACTTCCAACCTCGATAGCACTTTTTACCGGGAATCCGATTCCTTCTTCACGGCCAATGCCGACATCGGACTGACTTTCGATGACGTGACGCTGGCCACCCTCTATTCGGAGGTGCTTCCGAGTCAGACACAGCTTGATTCGCGGCTGACTGATACCCTTCATCTCAATATCCCTGTCGTCTCGGCCGACATGGATACGGTCACGGAGTCGCGTCTTGCGATCGCCATGGCTCTCAATGGTGGTCTTGGGCTCATTCACTACAACATGCCCGAGAAGGATCAGTTGCATGAAGTCAGCCGTGTGAAATACCACGTGCAGGGATTAATCCAGGATCCCATCAAGGTCGCGCCCGACCAGTTGATCGGCGATGTCTTGAACCTCATTGAGGAGAAAGGTTTTGGATTCAGCACCTTCCCCGTCGTGGATGCTCAGGGGAAACTCGTCGGTCTGCTCTCAGGCCATGTGGTCAAGCCACGCTATGCGTCGAAAAAAGTGTCCGAGGCGCTCACTCCCCGTAATCAGGTGCACACACTCTCCCGAAAGGAGCTTGGGAAAGACCCGATCGCTGTGGCGGACAAGTTCTTCACCGAGCATGTCGGCATTCATAAGCTCCTCGTGGTCGATGATGAGGACCGTCTCCATGGCCTGATCACCATGAGCGATGTCGAGAAGATCACCCAGGAGCGGAAGGCGCAGTTCAAGCCTGCCCGTGATTCCCAGTTCCGCTTGATCTGCGGCGCAGCTGTTTCTGCCACGCGCAATGCCTTCGGAGAGCTCGACCGCGAGCGCATCCTGAGCCACGTCGGAGCCCTCGTGGAGCGCGGCATCGATGTGGTGGCTGTTTCCACAGCCCATGGCCATAGCAAGGGAGTCGGAGACACTGTGCGGGTGGTACGCGACGCATTTCCCGATCTCCCGATCATTGCTGGCAATGTTACCAGCGGGGCGGGTGTGGAGTATCTCGCCGACTGCGGAGCAAATATTATCAAGATCGGCCAAGGGCCCGGCTCCATCTGTACCACGCGTATCGTGGCGGGTGTCGGCATTCCCCAGATGACGGCCCTCTATGTCTGCTCGCAAGCCGCCAAAGCCAAGGGTGTCTCCATCCTAGCGGACGGAGGAATCACCAAATCAGGTGATATCGTGAAGGCCCTCACACTGGCTCAAGGAGTGATCTGCGGGGGGATGTTTGCCGGTTGCACCGAGTCCCCGGGCGAAGTTGTCGAGATCGGCGGTAAGCTCTACAAGCAATACCGTGGCATGGGAAGCCTCTCAGCCATGAAGGCTGGAAGCGCCGCCCGCTATGGTCATGACAAGGCCGACACCACGCGCAAGGTGGCTGCCGAAGGAGTCGAGGCGCTCAAGGAAGCCTGTGGCCCCGTCGATCGTGTTCTTGCCACTCTCATCGGTGGCATCCAAAGCGGCATGGGATATCTCGGTGCCGGCAATCTGGAGCAACTCCGCGAGAAGGCGCGATACATCCGGGTCAGTCCGGCAGGTCAGCGTGAGGCCGCTCCGCATGACGTGGTGGAGCTGAAGACACGGAATTGATTCCCCGATTGCCCCTGATGGGGGATGGGGATAGTGTCCGCGCGTGATGAATAGTTGCACCGGTAAAAAACCCTCGTTGCTATGGCTGGCCGCGCTTGGAGTCGTCTTCGGCGACATCGGGACAAGTCCGCTCTACGCATTTCAGACAGCGGTCAGTTTTACCGGGGCAGGCCATGCTGTCGGTGTAGCCTCGCTGATGATCTGGACTGTGATCCTGGTGGTGAGCGTGAAGTATGCCACGATCCTGATGAGGCAGGACTATAAGGGACAAGGGGGAGTTTTCGCCCTCTTTGCTCTGTTCAAGAAGTCCCAAAAGGGGAAACCGGTCGCCTTTGGAATCATGCTTACGGTTGCCTTTGGTGCGTCACTCCTGCTTGGTGATGGGACATTAACTCCGGCTATTTCAGTGCTGAGTGCCGTTGAGGGAATCGAGACGATTCATCCTGAACTGCAGCAAATAGCCCCGGTAATTGCGGTTGCCATCCTGATCCTGCTTTTTGCCGTTCAGCGTTTCGGAACCGGAAGACTCGGAGTGATCTTCGGTCCTGTCATGTTGCTATGGTTTCTGGCTATCGGGGCCATGGGGCTCGTTCAGATCATCATCCATCCCTCGGTCCTGGTGGCGTTGAATCCCATCAAGGGAATTGCCTTGCTTGCATCCTCGGGTTGGCACGGACTTGTTATCATGGGGGCGGTTGCGTTGGCTGTGACAGGAGCGGAAGCTCTCTATGCCGATCTGGCAAACTTTGGCAAGGGGGCGATTCTCGGGGCATGGTATGGAGTGGCACTGCCTGCGCTGCTTCTCAACTACCTTGGACAGGCCTCCTTCGTGGAGCTTCACCAATCAGATACAAGTCAGTCAGGACTCTTTTTTCTGCTCTGCCCGATGTTTCTGAGAGCGCCCCTCATTCTCCTCGCCACCGTGGCCACCGTGATCGCCTCGCAGGCACTCATTACGGCGGTCTTCACACTCTGCAGACAGGCCAAATCGCTTGATCTTCTACCCCCATTAATGACACGCCACACCAACTCGAAGGTGCGCGAACAGATCTACATCCCGACCATGAATTTCATTTTGGGACTCGCCTGTGTCCTGCTGGTCGCGTTTTTCAAATCCACTGCCTCGCTGGCCAATGCCTATGGTGTCGCAGTGACGGGAGCGATGGTCGTCACTTCGATTCTCTGGGGTACGGTGATATTCTCATGCACGGAGGAATCGCGATGGAAGAATGCTCTGATCCTCTGCGGACTACTCACCCTCGACATGGTTCTTTTTCTCTCCTGCATGACAAAATTTTTCCTGGGAGGCTATATTCCGTTCTGTTTTGCCTTGGCGGTGATGATCTTGATGTTCACCTGGAACCGGGGCAGAAAACTCATCGGTGACGCGATCAGAGGATGTCCCTCCCCCGAAGAGCTCGGGAAAAGGCTTGCTGTGCAAACCATCCCGCGAGTTCCGTGCACGAGAGTCTACATCACCCGTGAGAAGAGCCATGAACATGCAGTCTACTCGATCATCGAGTTTCAGCGCAGTACCGGGTCGACAGCCGATACAGTCGTGATCCTGATGATCCCCTCCACATGGTCCAATCCGAACCATGCCATTGGGGATCCAATCATCAGGCGTCACGAGGGAGGACTCTGGGAGATTACGGTGCCGCACGGATACATGGTCGATGCCGATGTGCCCGCGAGTCTCATGGCTGCCGCAAATGCGAGCGAGGGGAGTTTTCGATTTGATCCGGAGAATACCTACTACATCTATCCCAAGGAGTTGCCGTCCCCCAACGTGAAGTTCCCCATGCCTTCATGGCAGCGGCGTATTTATTCCTTCATTGTTAGGAATATCGTGCTTCCGGATGCATTGAAAATCCCTGCCGATAAACTCCTTGTTTATTTTTCCTACATCAGTGCCAAGTAAGGAAAATCATTATAAGTCGAAAAACACCTCCTCATTCCGAGGCATAAAAAAACCGGCGACCCTTGGATCGCCGGTTTTATCTTAAAGGTGGATCTGCCTGATCAGTTCAGCCACTGGACCTTGCCGGTCTGAAGGTTGTAGACCGCGGGAACGACCTTGATCTCTTTGGAGAGATTCTTGAGGGCCGAATCATTCCTGATCCTCTCTGCCATACGCAGGGCGTTGCACTGGATCGAGTTGGCAAGCAGGTCTCCCTGCTCCTTTTTGGCCTCCGCAACGGCGGGCTTGATCTGGTTAACAATGCAATTGATGTGAGCGGGTACATGACCGCCGGCGACAGTAGCCTTAACCGCACCGCAACTCTGGTGGCCCATCACGACGATCAGGCGAACACCGAGATGCTCGACGGCATACTCGACGCTTCCGAGTCCGATATCATCGACCACATTACCTGCCGTACGCACCACGAACAGACGGTTCAGGTTCTGGTTGAAAATGATTTCCGGTGAGGTGCGTGAATCCGAGCAGGTCACGATAGCAGCGATCGGGTGCTGGCTCTTGAAGGAATCCGCGCGGGCGGCTTCCGTGGGCTTTCCGGAACTCATGGGAGAGGTGACATAAGTCGCATTGCCTTTCTTGAGAGTCACCAGGGCGGACTCTGCGTTGACGACGCTGACCTCGTGGGAATCAGCCGTGAATCCAACGCCGGTCAGGGCAATGAACGCTGCGATGACAGTGAGATGTTTTTTCATAGGGATCCACAAGCGTCCGGTTATAAGTCCCACAGCATCAATTGGTTATTTTTGTGAGGCATGTAAGATTTGAAGTCGGTTTCTGTAAGTAGCTCATGGATAGGAACTTTCTCAAAAGGATGAATGCTCAAAAGCTGGAAGGTTCTG
>CAIPWR010000035.1 GCA_903868795.1 uncultured Spartobacteria bacterium
GAGGTCTCGCCATTTGCGGGATGGGCGGCGGCGCGAAACGAATCCGGAAACATCGATCACCTCCGGGGTGCCGAGTGCCGGGGACTCCCCTTCCGCGCTTTCACGCTCGGCCTCTTTCTGGGCATCTTGCTTGAGCCGTTGCCCCCGCATCTTGTTGGAATACCAGCCGTAATAACGAACTAACTGAAAGCTCTTGTCAGGTATATGCTGGGTGATGGCCGCGATGAAGTCGCAGGGCTCAAAGACCTGGAAATTGCGCCTGATCTTGGGATTGAGGCCCGAGCGGTAGATGATCGATTCCCCCGTGGCATTGGGATGCATTTTATCCAGCGAGAAGGGGTTACGGATGATGTATTGGGCGAGGCGTTCGAGATCCTCACGACTGGAGGGGGCGATCCGTCGGCTGCGATGGATGTTGAATCCCGAGTGTCTCCAGCCGAGCAGCATCCGGGCTCGCTCGGGCAGCAGGAGTTCCTTTTTGACCAGAAAGCTAATGACCCGTGCCCGGAAGAGTTCTTCCAGCGGTGCAAGGCTGAGCTCGGGCATGACATGAAACATCCCCGAGCGCGTAAAGAGTCCATCAGCTACCAGGGCGTGGAGGTGGGGATGAAAATCGAGGTATTCCCCGAAGGTATGGATCGCCATGACGGCTCCTCCGACTCCCTCGGGAAGGTTCAATGCCGTGCGCTGAAAATCCAGGATGCAGCTCTGGGCGATGCGGCAGAGTTCCTTGATGAGTCCCCGATGAAAACGGAAGTAGGGGCGCAGCATCTTCGGAATGCCGATGGTGATGTGTCGGTGCGGGATCGGTGCTAGGATAGTCTCCGTGATGAGGGAGCCGAAGAGCTGGACCTTCTTCTGGTGGCAGGAGGGGCAGAACCAGCGGCCCTTGCAGGAGAAGGGAAGGAGGTATTCGGTGGTGCAGTGATCGCATCGCACCCGCGCAAATCCCCTTGAGTAATCACCGCACCCCATGAACTTGCCGACGACTTCGGGGATGACCGGGCGGAGATGGCCGTAGCTGGGACGGTAGCGCTCCTCGTAGCCCTCAAGGAAGGAATCAAAATGCCCGGAGAGGCATCTCCAAAGGGGTGAGGCCCTCGGTCTGCGCGCGCGGTAGGGTTGCACCTCCATACCGCCCAGCGTAGGAAGGAGGGTATGCCATCTAGCGGCATACCCCCTTCCAAAAAAAGCCCCTTCTAAGAAAGATGCTGCGGTTTCCTCCTCGGCTCCCACGGCTATTCTGGAAAATAGTGGCGTTCTGGTGATCGGTAAGAACGTCCTCGATACTTTTGACCGGTTGGAGGTCTTGGAATCAACCGCCTCTGCGTTGATCGACGCCCAGATTCTGGGTAAGGTTCATCCCATGGGGCAAAGCGCGATTACCGAATTGGAAAAGGCCTTTTTCTCCTAGAAAAAGCGAGAGGATGCTCTCCTACCTAATCTGATCCGACGCTCTTGAGTGCGCGTGGGGTCAGCTTGGCGAAGACAACTTCGTTTTCCCGCATCGGGAAATCCGCTTCCCATGTTCCATTCGCACCAACGGTGATGTCTTTTTCCTGGTCCGGTGCGCCGGTGGCCTGCTGTTTAAGTTGGTCCACTTGCGCGCGCGTCAGTTGGGATGGGGCACCCATATTCAAGTAGGCGCTATATGGATCGTTTTGTTGAAAGCCGATATGAGAAATCGAAAGATGATAACTTCCCGGCTTGAGCGACGTGAGATGCAGTTTTACCGGCGGCTTGTCTTTCGGAA
>CAIPWR010000036.1 GCA_903868795.1 uncultured Spartobacteria bacterium
ACGATGTCATCGTCCACTCCAAGTGCGGCTCCGGGTGGAAGATGGTGTTCCGGCAGGGGAGACTCGACACCCTGAGCAAGGGGAACCATGAGCTCCGGATCCAGAGGGATCCCCTGAACCGGCCCACTGGCATTACAGAGAGCGGGGTGAGCAGGCTGGCACTAAACCGAGATGAGAAGACGGGGCTGATGAGTGCCCTGGAGATGAACGGGAAGAAGTATCTGTTCGAATATGACCGAAAGCCCAGGGTGGAAACCGTTGGAGGCCAGAACTTGGTGGGAGGGGTGGAGCCAAGCCTCCATCAGATAACCTTCCCCCAAGAGAAGGGTGGGAAGAAGGAGACTTACGACTTTGCGGTGACTGAGAAGATGCTACCGAATTTGAAGATCACCGACACTGAGGGCAAAGAGAGAACGATCGTGTGGGGGCTGGATGGGCGGATCCTCCACGATGGGGAGTGGAGCTATAAGATTACTTCATCAAGGGATGGTGGGGCTAATGCGGCTATAGAAAGGACGAATAGCCAGAAAGAGAAGGAGTATTGGTTCAAAGATGATCCGAATGGGAGGGAGACAACAGTAGCTCGGGATGGAATTAAGACAGAAAGAAGTTGGTTTACAAGCGGTGTGGCGGCGGGAAAGCTTAGAAAAGTTGTCGAGATATGGAACGGAGTTGTTACGCCTATTGAAGAAAATATTTATGATGAAAAAGGAATGCTTATAAGGATGAAGAATAGAATGTTTATAACAAAAATTGAATATGACAAAAACAAAATACAAAAATACATAAAAACATATACCAATGAAAACTAAATTACTTTTAATTTCTTTAACATTGCAACTTGCCGACTATGTGAATGCTGATTGTAATTGTGTTGCACCACAACCTTGCGTAGTTACCGCAGATCCGTTGAAGAGTAAAAAGGGAATTTGCATAGCAAGTATAGCTGTAACTGTTTATGCCGATGGTGGACCCACCAAATCAGGAGGATATTATCCTCCTGAGACTTCGGCGTGTGGCGTAACTCTTGAAGGTATACCGTGTGGAGGGGGAGAATTATTATCACCAGGATGCAACTAGTAATATAAATATAACAGTCATGAATAGGATTGCTAACATATATAAATATATATCACTTAACTTATTTTTAATATTTTCCGCTAATGCTGCTCCATTAAATCAAGAAATGTTAAAAGAAAAAATTATAGAAAAACTATCAAGTTATATTAGTAATTACTCGGCTATGAGGAATGCTATAATCTTCAGTAATTATGAATTAGATTTCTTTGCACCAAATTCAGAAAATATTATAAAAAATCAGGGATATAAAAAATCAGTTGAAACAAAAATTTCAAGTGACGGAAAATTCAATTATAATATAACATATTTACAAGGTGAGGGAGCTGGTAACAAATATACAATATGTTATGATGGATTAAGATCCTTTCTATCTCACGCGCAAGGCAAGGTAAATAATGTATTCACTCAAAAAGGAAAATTATCAACGCCATTAATTTATAGTTCAAATGCGATATTTGAACCATTTTCTTTTGTATTACCAAGCATGTATAACACTAATGATAAAGGGACATATCTTACAATCGATCAATTGATAAATAAAGAATTATGGCAGAAATGGTTCGATAATGTCCAGATAACAGAATCTTCAGAAAAAATTGTAATAACTAAGAAAATTGAATCTAAAGATGGATTCGACGGGTGTATAATTGTCTTTATTTCATCGCTATCATACTTGCCATATCAGATAGATATAGTTCCAAATGATAACTCTAATAATATAACAAAAAAAATTACATGGCAAGATTGCACTACATCAAATCAAAAATATTTTCAAATACCTAATAAAATTACAATAGAAAAAAAATATGATGATGGGAGCACTTCTAAACTAATAAGTGAAATAGAGTCAGTAAAAATTAACAACGATATTGATATCAATACATATTCGTATGATTTAAAAAATGCAACGTCTATATACGATTGTGATGCAAAGCTATTGATTCCGAGAAATGACAAGTAAATTTTTTAAGAAATATTTCATTTATATATTACTCACATTGATCTCACCTCATATTCTAATGGCATCAGAATATGATTACAATTGGGAACTTTCTGCATCAGAAACTAATATAAATGTTGGTTTATTAAAACAATCAGAGGTTAAAAAATACAGTATAATTTTAAAAAATGATTCATTTTGCGGAGATATTCAAATTAATAAAATAAAATCCAGTTGTTCTTGTTTGCATACTAAATTATCTAAGAACAAGTTGCACTCACGAGAGACTTCTGTATTAAGTTTTGATGTAGCTGCTGGGTTTCTTTCAAAAAATCTATATGAAGAAATACTTATAGAATATTCGAACTTACTTAAAAATAATATTCATATTTTAAAAGTCTCAATAGAAGGTAAAGTAAAGAATTTTGCATACATTGTACCTAGAAGAATAGAAGCAACTGGGAATTTTGATGTTCTTCAAGATCAAATTCCTAAAATTAGAATATATTCTGACGACTATAAGCCTATTTGCAATAAAATTCAAATCTCATGTCCTGAAAATATATTTCAATTTACTATTAGTTCAGATAATAATGTCTATGAAGTTAAATGTAAAATAAACAATAATGTCACATATGGTGTTCATAAAGGCACAGTAAGTATAAACTTTTTGTCTTCAGATAACTCTATAGTATATACTGACTCGATGCCATATTATATAGAACGAAAATCTCCAATAACCGCGCTGCCAGCCTCGATTTATTTAAATCCCATATATTTAGGTGAAACAACACCAATACAACTTGAATTTAAATCTACATCTACTAAATTTGATCTAAATTCAATGAGTATTATTTATTGCAACAAAGATATTATTTCTATAACAGATGTTTCATCTACAAATAATCGCAGAAAATATATATTGAAAATAAGCCCTACATCCGATGGAATTATAAATGAAAAAATTATATTTAGTTTCTCATCTGAAGCTGCTGGGACTATATCTATACCCATAATAGCCCTAGTTGAATCTAGTAAAGAAAAACTTTAAATGTTTTTTAATACGCCATCCTGAAGTGTCCCGCAATAGTCGATCCGAGTGTTTGAGATCTTCAGTCGCGGAGGCACCGAGACCCTCATATGTAACGGAAAATATAGCATATGCGTCACGTCGGGCACCTACTTGATACATCTCTGTTAGAGGAGGTGATTTTGTTATAGACGGGGCCTACGATAAATATGACAAATAAGGCAGCGGGCAAGGATTCCCTCTGACCCCTTGGATCTTTGCCCCTGTTCTGGGGAGTTAGTTTGCCGACATTCCAGTCGGTGGCGTGTTGGAGTCGGAAGAGGATATCTCGAAGATCCTCATGAGGATTGATTCTCTGAAGACCGAATCTTTCGACATCACAACAATCCTTCCTCGCCATCATTCTTCCTCTCTGCATACTCTCAATACTGTTTGGCGGCACAAGATACTTCCCGTTAACCCTCCATGATGAGTGACTCCCCCATGCAATCTCCCTTCTCAGATGCACCCACGGTGCTACCAGTCCAACCGAAGCGTAAAGGAAATGGTCTCCTCTGGGGGCTGATCGGATCGATTCTCCTACTGATCGTGGGAATCGGCGGCTACCTCCTATACACTCATCTGAATGATCCCCTCCGTACTCTGGAGGTCTTCCCCGTGGCGAAGTATCTTGAAGGATACAAGTCACTCCAAGGTTCTCACTTCAAAGGTGAGCTGACCGTGGAGAATGATCTCGGCTTCAAGGATGGATCGGGGAGGCTGATGACTTTCTCCACCAAGGAGAGCACACATCCTGTGGTCGTGATGATCCCGCCGACACTGGCTGGGATCTACTTCGTGAAGGGGCAACATTACCTCGCGGAGCTGGAGGTGAAAGAAGGAGGACTGATCTATGCAAATTCCTGCCGTAAAAACTGAAATCTATCTTCCATGCTTCCTGGCACTGCTGCTAGGAGGGCTCCCGGTCCGTGCGCAACAGACACCCTTTGGCGAGAAGGCTGCTCCTGAGAGTGCTGTAGGGGGAACTACGGCTTCTCAGCCTGCTGCCGCAGCACCGACATCCGCTGCGCCTACCACTCCCTCCTCTGGAGTCGCTGCACCAGCTTCTGGCAATGCTGCGGGAGCTGCAGGCAATAGTACGGCCACGAGCCTGGATTACCTCTACAATCGGAAGCCGCAGGAGGGTTCCGCAGCGAAACAGGCCGCCGATGCGAATCGTCAGGCTCAAGGCAAGGCCATCGCGGCAGAAGCCGTGGGGAGGCCGGGAGAAGATCCAGACCTGAAGGCGCGCTTCGATCGCTATCTGGGCATCCGGGAGGTAGCACCCCAAACCCTCGCGGACTACCAAGCAGGTATGCAACGTGTGGAGGAGTTCCTAAAGCAGGGTAAGATCATGGAGGCGTGGAGGCAGCTGCGAGATCTGGCGGATTATCAAGAGATCGATGCCGGGATCTCACGAGAGCTGGCCAATCGGATCGAGTCGGTCTGGAGCACGGACAAGACCGCATCGAAGATCGACCGCACAAATGATTCTCTGCAGAAGAATATCAAGCAGGCCTCCTGGAACGCCGATCAGATGTCGGATGAAGTCAGGAAAAAGGATCTCGACTACCAATTCCGCAAAAGCGAGGCCCAGCGGGGTTCCAGTAAGCAGGCTCCGCCTCCTCTGCCCACGGGTGGGGTGCCTCAAGCTCCTCAGGTTGGACAGCAGGGAGGGGACTCAGGGCTCTCCGCGCCACCTGATACCACAGCTGTCATGGGGAAGCTGCAGCTGACCCAAGAATATCTCGATACCTTGGAGTCCAAGGCCAGAATCAAGATGAATCAGCTGAAACAAGAAAAGCTTTTTGATCAGGCGAAAAAGGACTTTGCCAACTATATCACGACACTTTTTAAGAGTGGTCGCTTGGCGCATGTGCCGATCGCGGCTGATTTCTACCGGAAAGTCTTTGAGGAGGGAGACTATCCCGTGGATATGGCTAATCAGGTCAATGCCTCCCTAGAGACGAATCGTGATGTGAGCAAGGCGGTGGAGGTCTTTCGATACAAGCTGGGACGCAAGGAGCTGTCTGCGGCGTCCATCACGCTGGAGGATGCCTTTGCCAAGAATGAGCTGAACTTTGCCGTCCTCGCTCTCGAGAGAAGTCTGAAGGAGCAGATCGCGACCTACCGCGATCAACTCGATAAGCTCCAGAATCTGATGGAGGCTCGGGACTTCTCGGGCGTGGATGCGATGCTGGAGTCTCTCAAGAAGACTTCTGCTGATTTTGACACCACTAAGACGAAGGCCATCGTCAATGGGGTGAAGCTGGAGAGCCAGCTACGCCTCGGCAAGGCCAAGCTCGCCGCCCAACAAGGGGACCAGAAGGCCGCTCTGGAGGAGTTCCAAGCTGCAGCTGAGGCTTGGCCGGGCAACCCTGATCTCCAGGACAAGGCTCTTTCGTTCTTCAACACGCAGGACACGAAGAATCAGGCCGTGGCGGACTTTGATCGGCTCGTGCAGGAGCAGAACTACCGTGAGATCTTTGACAAGCAGTTGGGCTTTGCCCCGGCCATCCACGGGGATGCCAAGCGCGAGGAGCAGCTCAAGGATGCCCTGACCAAGATCAAGAATGCCGAGATCGCGGTCGAGAAGGCCAATACCCTCATGATGAATGGGGATAGCGCCGGAGCTTGGGAGGCAATCGAGCTTGCCTCCAAGGATCTACCCGATGACAAGAAGCTCAACAAGATGCGGGCTGATCTCTCGGGGCGCAGTGCGGAATTCGTGGCAGCCATCAACAAGGCCCGCGATGCCGAAGGACGGAATGAGGATGGCTATAGTCTGACCTGGTATGTGAATGCCCAGAGGCAATATCCGGCGAGCCGGATTGCCAATGATGGCATCGACCGTCTAAGTAAGAAGCTGCTTCAGGGAAAGAGCTGAGGGGCGAAAGCCGAGGGATGAGACTTGAGACCTGAGAAATGAGATCCGAGTCTGAAACTCGCCAGAGGAGATCTGAGGGAGTGATTGATCGAACGCAGCTTCTCAGGGATAGAACCAAGGGATTTGCGGCCTCGGTCATCCGTCTTTATCTGGGGCTTGATCAGCGTAGGGAAGAGATTCGCATCCTCGGGCGACAGCTCATCAGGAGTGCGACTTCCGTTGCTGCAAACTACCGGGAGGCCAGTAGGGCTCGTAGCAAGCAAGAGTTCACTGCAAAAATTGACCTTTGTAGTCAGGAACTTGATGAGACCCAACTGTGGTTGGAACTACTCCGGGATGAATGCCGGGTGCCTGCATCAATGATTAATCCGATCTGGGAAGAAGCTGATCAACTCATCAGAATCTCCGTGACCATGTCCAAGAACACGAAAGGTAAATCTGGGAAAAACGCCTGACCCCTTTCAAGTTTTCAAGTCTCCAGTTTCATCCCTCCTCCTTCCCTCTCCCATGTCTGCCTCCATCTCCGTTCGGAATCTGAATCTGGAGGTCCCGGATAAGAACCGCAGCAAGAAGCTCCTCTCGAAGGTGAGCTTCGAGGTGGAGGAGGGGAAATTCATAGCAGTGATCGGAGCCTCAGGCTGTGGCAAGAGCACCCTGATCAAGTGCCTGGCCGGTCTCCTCAAGCCGACCGAAGGGAATATTTACTTCGCAGGGCGCGAGGTGCTCGATCTCAATGATCAGCTACCGCTAGCGGTGGGGTATCTGCCGCAGTTCGGCGGATTCCACGAGCTCATGAGCGTCTCGGAGAATCTGGAGGTTGCGGGATCGCTCAGGCTTCCCCGTTCGGTGACTCCGGAACGTCGTGCCGTATGGACCGAGCACATCGTGGAGTTCGCGAGGATCGCCCAGCTGCTTCCGCAACCCTATAAAACCCTCTCCGGAGGTCAGATGCGCCGCATGGCGCTGGCAGAAGCCCTGATCGGGGATCCGGCCTTCCTGCTGCTCGACGAGCTGACAAGTGGCCTTGATGCTTTCTCCGATCAGGAAATGATGGCCTGGCTCCGCAACCTCACCCACACGATGGGCAAGACGGTCGTGCTCGTCACCCACACCACGACGCATCTGGACTACTGCGACGCCATCCTCTTCCTACATCAGGGGAGGCTCATTCACTATGGGGATCTAGCCTCCCTGCTTGAGGTCCATGACGTGAACTCCATCGAGGAGCTCTTCGGCATCTACCAGACGCAGGAGATCGACTACTCCGGGCACGATACAGCCGAGGCGGTCGCGCTTCCTGCTCCGGAGCCTGCGGCCATTCGCTCACAGCCACCGCCCTTGGGCTGGGGGCAGTTCCTGACCCTGCTGAAACGTCAGTGCCAGCTCTTCTGGAGGGATCGGGGGCAGATCTGGCTCCAGCTTGCCCTCATCCTGACTTTCCCGGCGCTGGTGGCCGTCTTTGCCATGCATGGGCTGCCCCAGGTGCGTAACCAGACCCTCCAGCTTCAGACCAATATCCTGGCCACGCTTCAGGATCAGCTCCTCTTCATGAAGGAGTCCTTCAAGGCATCTTCCCTGATCTCGGGACTAGCCATGTTCCAGGTAGTGCTCCTGACTCTGATCGGAGCCAATAACGGAGCCCGGGAAATCGCCAAGGAGAGGGCGATTCTGGCCAAGGAGCTGCGGACGGGACTCTCTCCGACCGCTTATCTGATCACGAAGTTTCTTCAGGTCGCCGTGCTCTGCGTGGTGCAGGCCTTCTGGATGGCTCTCTTTGTGAAGACAGTATGCGGATTCCCCGGGAGCCTGCTGGCGCAGGTGGCGATCCTCTTCATGACGACCCTCGCCATGAGCACGACGTGTCTGGCGATCTCGGCGGCATCTCCCTCTCCGGAACGGGCCTCGCTACTCGCGATCTATCTAGTTGGCTTCCAGCTTCCACTCTCAGGGGCGGCGCTGGCCCTTCCCGAGTGGCTCAGTAGTATTTCTCAGCCGCTGATCGCCGCGTACTGGGGATGGAGCGGGTATTTGCAAACCTTCCACGATACCCGCTACTTCGACATCGTGATGCAGGCGACCAAGACGAGCATCTCCCCCTACGGGATGAGCATGGTCGTGCTGGCCATCCATGTGGTCATCACCTTCATGGCGGCGGTGTGGCTGGTCGGTCGGATCAGGACCAAGGGGGGAGAGTGAGGGTATTTTGAGGTATGATTTCCCTCGGTTTTTGCTATCTTTGACATGTGATCACCAAAGATAAAAAAACTCTAAAGGTGCGGATTGTTTCCAAGAAGTCGAGTGAATCAGTTCGGGAAAAAGCAATCATTCAAAGTCTAGGGCGCTTGAGGGAAATGGCCCAGGTTCCGGCTTTGCGCCGAACGATTCTTCGTCGATCTAATGCGATTGTGGCTTTGGAGGGCTACGTTCCTACCACCTTCGACCGGGAACTGGATCGAGGATTGGTCTCTGGAAAACTCACCACGAGTCAGGCGATCACGCTCATCAAGAAGAGGGCTGTCAAGTTCAGGAAGCAAGCCTCTCAAGGAGCTTCCAAGAGGTCATACCGGATCGTGGCAGCCTGAGGATATGGCCTCCTACGAACAGGAGGAACGGCAGGATCCCTACGCTTATCCCGGAAGCTCCGTGCTAAAGAACCGGTTTGGTATTAAGGAGCACGAAATTTTCAGCCAGCTCGAGTACAGTGCTACTCGTGTGCGGATCAACCAGTTGATGACTGCGCCTATACGGGGTTCATTTGATCTGGATCACTTGTGTGAGATTCACAGGCATATCTTTCAGGATGTCTATGAATGGGCCGGTGAGCGGAGATCGGGATCGCTTAGTAAAGGAGGTAGCACTTTTGCTGAGCCGGAGTATATCGCTTCCGAAGCGAAGAAGATCTTTGCGCGTCTCAAAGGGGATAATCTGTTGAGGGGTCTTGAGCCCTCAGCTTTTGCGAAGCGGGCGGCAGATTATTTCTCAGATATCAATGCATTGCATCCCTTCCGGGAGGGAAATGGTCGGGCGATTCAGACATTCCTAGACCAGCTTGCTGGATTGTCAGAATACCAGCTCGATTTCGCGAAGGTCGGCAGGAAAGAATGGAATGAGGCCGCCAGGAAGAGCTTTCATGGGAATTGCAAACCAATGGCCCAGATCTTGAGAAGAATCATGGTAACAGGTGAGGCGGCGGCGAAGCCCTCTGCAATCAAGCGTAAGAAACCACGAGGATCCTCTCAAAGCGCATCTAAGCAAAACGCTTAGATATGCCATAAAGGGAAGAAAAAGGGGGAAAAGGGGTTGACGCAGGTGCGTGATCTGTATGGTATCGCGGCGTTATGGCAAAGCACCCCCCTATGCTGGCACGCGAGACCGTTGTCTGCGCTCTCATCGCC
>CAIPWR010000037.1 GCA_903868795.1 uncultured Spartobacteria bacterium
CCGGGTTTTCAGGGTTACCTCGCATAGAGCAGCTTGCCGTGATGGGTAAGATCCCAGTAAATCCCAAACGGTTTTTTCATTCTCTCAAGAAACAGGTCGCGCCTGACAACAGCTGTCTCCACGGGAAGATTCAGCCTGAGTCTGGAGATCTTGCGGGCAATTTCGAGACCCATGTGTGGGCTAGGCGCGGATGTCTCGGATTTCACAATAAGTAAGTCCACATCAGATTCCGAGGTCGGGTTCCCCTTGGCACATGATCCGTAGAGCCAGATCTCCGCAACATCGGGATCCGTGGAGACCTCGCGGATGCATCGATCCAGATCATGCTTAGCTCCCAGCTTGGGCGGCAGCTTGATGTCCTTGGTGGTCATGGCGATCTTATTATTGTTACCAAGTGTTAAAGGTGCAATCTGAGAAACTAGCAGTAAATAGTGAAGAGTTGAAGGTGAAGGCTAAAGAGGCACGGTAAGAAGATTTTTTGAGGGAAGGCTGAGGGCTCACCCGTCGATGGGATTGACCAGGGAGGCGAAGCCATATCCCTCAAAGTCCTTAATGTTTCTGGTGTAGAGAATCTGGACACCTGCCTTTAGAAGGGTTTCCGCCAGGACCGCATCATAGGTGCGCTGATAGGGAAAATCGGATCTTTGGATCCTAGGCGCCAATCGGTCCCATACCTGATCCACATAGCAGCAGCGACGGAGTCCGCAATGATCGCGGAGCGTCTGGACCTTTGAAAATGCCTCTTCGGCTCCATAGGGCTTTCCAAAGATGCGAGGGTTTCTTAAAGCCTTATACAGTTCAAGGTAGACTTGGTCGGCTATGATCCAGTCCTGCGGGTCGTCCAAAGCCGACTGCAATGCCAGAGCGGCATGTTGATACTCAGTGCAATCCGCATTTAACGCATAGACAAGGATATTGGTGTCCAGACTTTTCAAAGCCGCTCGTCCTCATAAATGACATCCCGAAGTTCGGCGGCACTGACCTTAATCTCTCCGAGATGCCCGGCGAGTTGTTCCACAGTGATTTTCCGTTGCTTCCCTTTGGGGTATCGCATGAAAAACTCCTCGATGGAACGGCGGATGACTTCGCTCACGGGTCTTTCCTCCTCGCGTGAGACTTCCTTGAGACGCGCAATCATCTCATCAGGGAATAAAAGCCGCATTCTTTGCATGTATGGATATTATTTGCGTATGATCGACTGTCAATCACTGGGTTCAGAACTCAGTGACACTCTATAGTCGCTTCGCGACTACAAATCCTCAACCATTTCGGCCTCTTTCCACTTAAAGACAGCAATTCCCAAGACAAAGACGAGCAAACTGACTCCGAGCACGTAGCAATAACCCATCATCGTCATTCCCCCGAGGCCAATCAAGACATGGCGAGAGTACTCCAAGATGCCGCTCATCGGATTTAGAAACTCGAAGAAACGGTATTTCTCCGGCACATTGCTCATCGGATACATCACCGGAGTGAACCAGAAACCCAGCTGGGTTACCACCTCCCAGAGGCTCAGCGTATCACGGACCTTCACCACCACAATGCTGAGGATCAGGCCGATTCCCGTCACCAGGAGGTAGAGCGCAATGACTAAAGGAATGAACCAAAGCATCTGAAGCGACCAATCCACACCGTCAAGAAAAGCAAAAATCAAAAAGACGATCAGGTTGAAGAAAAATCCGACGAAGGCTCCGGAGACGGCCGCCATCACAAGGACGATCCTTGGAAGGTAGATCTTGCGGATCATCTGATAGTTCCCGATGAATCCGTTCATTCCGGCATTGGTTCCTTGGACAAAAAAATCCCATATAATGATTCCAAGCAAAAGGAAGAGCTTATAGTGAGGCGCGTTCTGCTTCATCACGACTGTGAAGACGGCATAGAGAACACCGAACATCGCGAGAGGCTTCAGCAGCGACCAGACATATCCCAAGATGCTACCGTAGTAGCGCATCTTGAAATTCGTCCAGGTCAGCGTGAGGAAAAGCCTCAGAAAGTAGCTTTTATCAAAAGTTATCGGCATGGGAAAGTTCGCGAAAGCAGTCATTCAATCCGCTTTCCACTCCATCGGCAAACTTCTCTTTTCAGAAATCTAGAATTTTTGAAGCATAAGCTATGATTGAGCGTAAAAAAAGAACTTGGGTTGAATTTAGCCAAGATTATCCTCTGCCGAATCATCCAAGAAAAAGCATTGAACAATCGGTGTTACCACTCGGAATTCGATGACATTGGTCGTGCTTTGTGGATAATCAAAGGCCCATGTTAGAAAGTCTGCCCATTCAAGATCCTGCCGAAGTGATCGCCCGCTCGTTTCCTTTTATGGATCTGCCGCGCGGGGAGGTGATCAATGCTCTCCGCAGCCGAGTGGCCGAGGTGACGTTCCAGACCGGCGAGGAAATCCTGAAGCCGGGGGCACTCCCATCGGCCTTCTACCTGATCCTGGAGGGAAATGCCCGTCTTTTGGGTGAGGTGGCTCCGGGAGAAAACCCAGTCTCGCTCGAGCTCCTGAAAGCCGGCTCGATGACGGGATGGTTTGCGCTGGCAACTGGCGTCCCTTGTGAGTGGGTGCGCGCGGCCTCCGCCGTGAAGGCGCTGATGATTCCTTCGAAGTGCTTCACTGATCTGAGCCTTGCCCATCCGGGTTGGCTCTTGGGGTTGGAATCAAGCACTTCCCTGGCTGAACTCTATCCTCTCGTTGCGGGCTTGCTTAAAGACCGACAACTTCCCTTGGCTGCCGCCAAGCAGATCTCTGGCGAACTCATCGGCCAGGCGACGGTGGAAACGGATGAGGAGGCAGCTGAGGATGCCGCACGTGGAGAAATGCCCCTCACCCCCCTGAAATCGCAGAATGGGCGCGTGGTGAGGGTTCCACGGGAATTGCTCGAGACTCTCCTAGGAACGATCGCCCAGGCTTCCGGTCAGCAACTCTCACTACGTGATCCATTCTCGACATCCGCGGAACCTCCCCAGCCCCAAGCTGCCCCCCGTCCTTCCTCCCATGATTTCATTCCCCACCTTGGGACGAAGCCGCCTCCTTATCACAAGGCAGCCTCCAAGGATGATGTCATCATGGCCTGCCTTAGGATGCTGGCCAGTCAGCTGAACCTACCCTTCCGCGATGAGGTGATCCGAGCGGCACTCAAATTCCACCTAGAAGGGCGTACGGTTGTTTCCTTTCCCCGTATCGGCTCGGTAGCTGACATGATCGGCATCGCAACTCAGCCCCTGATGCTACCTCTGCATGCGCTGCGGGATCAGGACGCGCCCTTCCTGCTTATCCTGAATGATGCCCCCGTGGTGGTCCAGGCGATCTCGCCGTCGGGCCTTCTCATCGCCAACCCCTTGGCTAGGTCTTCCGACGAGCAGCAGAAGTGGACCGACTGGAAGGATCTCCCCGAACCAGGTGAGCAAGGATTCGCCATTCTCCTGGCGCGCCGCTCGCGATCGCCGAAAGGGGAGACTTTTGGTTTCTCGTCTTTTATCCCCTATATCAGGAAGCATACGAGGACCTTCCTTGAGGTGATTGTTGCTTCGTTCTTTATCCAGATATTTGCTTTGGCCAATCCGATGATCATTCAGGTGATCATCGACAAGGTGATCGTTCAGGAAAGCTTGAGCACGCTCGATGTGCTGGCGTCCCTGCTCATCATCTGCACGCTCTTCGGAGCCGCCTTGACGGCCATCCGAACGTTCCTATTCACGGATGCAACCAACCGCATCGATCTGGCTCTCGGACTCAAGGTGCTAGAACATCTCTACCGGCTTCCACTCTCCTATTTTCACCAGCGACCGGTCGGCGAAATAGCCTCGCGCCTCCGCGAACTCGACAAGATACGCAGTTTTCTAACGGGAACTGCACTGACAGCCTTCATCGATGCGGCCTTCTCGGTAATCTATGTGGCGATCATGCTCTTCTACAGTGTGGAGCTGACGGCAATCTCTCTGGTGGGAGTTCCCCTTCTTGTCGCCCTGACCCTTGGAGTCTCGCCGATTATCCGAAGACAACTCAAGGATAGGGCCGAAAAGACCGCCGCCACGGAATCCCATCTTGTAGAGTCACTCACCGGAATTCAGACAATCAAGGGCCAGAACATCGAGACACGCAGTCGGTGGAAGTGGTTTCAACGATACGGGGACACGATTGCCTCTTCCTTCCGTAACACTCTGACCTCAACAAGCGCCTCCACCATCAGTACCTTGATCGCACGATTCAATGATGTCGCGGTACTCTGGGTCGGCATTTACATGGTGATCGACCAAAAGCTTTCCCTTGGTCAGTTGATCGCATTTCGCATCCTTGCAGGTTACGTGACCAGCCCTCTGTTACGCCTTGCTCAGTCGTGGCAGAACTTTCAGGAGGCTGCTCTCTCAATGAACCGCCTCGGTGATGTGGCGAATCGCGCCCGGGAGGATCAGGACTCCGATGAACAGATTCCGATGCCGGAAATCGAAGGTCGCGTGGCCTGCCGCGACACGGACTTCGGTTATGCACCCGGCAAGCTTCAGCTGGAACACATCACCCTTGATGTCCCAGCAGGCTCATTGATAGCAATGGTAGGCCTCAGCGGTTCCGGCAAAAGCACACTTCTGAAACTGATGGGCCGACTCTATGAGCCCGTCAAGGGAAGGGTGGAGATCGACGGTTTTGATCTCTCCAAGGTGGAACTCAACTCCCTGCGCCGTCAGGTTGGTATGGTTTTCCAGGAGACCCTCCTCATGGAGGGATCGGTACTCGATAACATTGCGATAAGTGATCCGGATGCACCTGCAGCCTCCATTATTGAGGCTGCCAAGCTTGCCGAAGCTCATGATTTCATCATGACGCTGCCAGCAGGGTATGCATCCCCCGTCGGGGAACAGGGCCGCAATCTCTCGGGAGGACAGCGCCAACGCATCGCCCTGGCGCGCTTGATCATGCAGTCACCCAATCTCCTGCTGCTTGATGAGGCCACGAGCGCACTTGATGCACCAACCGAGCAGCGGGTCATCACGAATTTGCGAAGTCGCTTTGCGGGCAAGACGATCTTCTTCGCAACTCACCGACTCTCAACGGTCAAGATGGCAGATAAAATATTCTATCTCGAGAATGGCCTTCTCAAGGAAAGCGGCACCCACACCGACCTCATGGAGAAAAAGGGGCTCTATTACTCACTCTCTCTCCAACAGGAAGCGGCGACGTAAGAGCTGTCCACCTCTCCCTTCTCCTTCCCCACTCCATCGCTGTGAATCATCATACCAGACCAAACCGCGGCTTTCTCCGCCGTGCCTTCGAGCCAGACGCTGGAGCCCCGATGCCCTCGACCATTTTCTGGTCCCGAATCTTTCTCTACATCCTTGTTCTCCTTTCAGCCGCTTTCGGAATCTGGATCTCGGTGGCCTCGATCGGCCAGGTGGTCCCGGCCCAAGGAAAACTCGTTCCTGCCGGGAATGCTCACGAAGTTCAGGCCCCGGTACAGGGAGTTATTTCCGAAGTCCTGGTAAAGAACGGCGACTCTGTCCGCAAGGGGCAGACACTGATGCGGATGAATCAGGATGTTGCTCAGGCAGAGATGCAGGGTCTGGAAAAACAACGCGCTGCCATTCTCCAGGATCTAAGTGCACTAGAGCAGAAAAAAGCGCAGAAATCCGGCCTTGAAAAACAGATCCCGGGTGCTGACAACCTTGTGCAGATTAAAAAGGAAGGATATGACCATTACAATCAGGTGGCTGGAGGCGTCGTCTCCCAGGTGGAGATCTTGGACCGAAAAGCAGAGTGGGTGAATGCCCAGCGTAATCTGGATCAACTCAAAAGCGATTTTGCCCGAGTTAGCTCCGAACTTGATCAACAGGAGCACGAGATCACGAGGCGCTTAGCAGAGATCGATTCCAATAGGGCAGCCTCTCAAGAAAAGCTAGGATACCACGAAATCAAGGCGCCAATGGATGGTGTGATCTTTGATCTGAGTAAGAAGTCACCCGGCACTGTAGTGACTCCAAAGGATAAGCTCTTTGATATCATTCCCGGCGAGGATCTCGTGGCAGAAGTCTTCCTGACCAACAAGGATATCGGATTCATCCACGAGGGACTACCGGCCGTCGTGAGATTGGATACCTTCCCCTTTAGGGAGTTTGGTGAGATCAAGGGAACTCTCTCCTACCTTGCTGCCGATGCCCTCCCCCCGAACGAGGAGTTCAAGTACCCACGCTTCCCTGCCAAGATCAAACTGGATCGCCAGTTCCTCTCCCACACCGGCGAAAAACTTTCCCTCAAGTCAGGGATGGCTGTGACGGTGAACATCCAGGTTCGGAGCCGCACTCTTCTCTCCATCCTAACGGACGAGTTCTCCAAGCCGTTCGATACGCTCGAGACAGTGAGATGACCCCTTTAATTTTTTAAAGCTTTTGGAGATAAAGTTGATAAAGAGGGAGATTGGGAAGAATCCTTAGCTTTCTTCTGTAGATCGTGGTGAAGGCATCGATAGCAATCTTTGGAGAATTCAATGGGTCATCAAGGCCAGGTCTTTCCGCTGACCAGAGATAATCATCCATGGCCATTATTCCCCCCCTGCGAAGTAAACCGAAGGCTAGGACACAGTCCGCGAGAACATCAGGCGCCTGATGGCTCGCATCCACGCTGATAAAATCATAACCCGGATTCTGTCTTCCGGCGGAAACTAACCCAGAGAGTTCATCCAGAGAATCACCCTGACAAATTTCCACTTCCGCCCACTAGTGTCCGGTTGAGAGGGTGATTGGATTCTGTTGATTGTTCAAGACGAGGGATTTGCGATCCAAAATGGATGTGAGGGATTTGAACTTGGAAGGTCGCTTGGTGAGGATACTCGGCCATGAACTCTGGCCGCTACATCCTCTCCCAAGTCCTC
>CAIPWR010000038.1 GCA_903868795.1 uncultured Spartobacteria bacterium
ACATACATTTCCGCCAGTGCAAGCTTGAGTGCCTGCTCGCTACGCACGCCCTTCTCCAGAGAGCTAGGGTAAAAGTCCACCTCTCCCCTCACTTGCGGAACACGGAACTCAATGGCCCCAAGGCGCGTGGCCAGGGTCTTGGGCTTAAAGCCGTTGGCGTGTCCAAGGCGAGCTTCAGAGCGTTCGTAGGGACGAGCCCCAAGAACGGCGCTCCGCTCCACTACCATCGCTTCGTTGACAAGCAGACGCAGCCCCTCGGCAAAGCCGGAGCTCCCCTCCTTGGTCAAGAGTTGCATTACCGTGGTCAAAAGTTCAGTGTCGAGTTGGTGAGTCATGTGCGAGTTCGGCGTGTTGGATGTGTTTGATTGCACCCCAACAGAACCACACGGACTCACCACTTTGCTATACCGGCGGCAGCCCCCCCTAGGGTTACTGCGTTCGGCTCGCTACGCTTCGCCTCTCTCCGTCACCCCAGAGGGGGCTCCTTCAAGGACGTCGCGCTCTTCCAATTTACAGAAACATTTTTACACTCCCGCAAATGTTGTCAAATGAACTGAAGGCTCATTCTCCATTTGCTAAAGTGACCAAAGGCATGAAATACAGAAATTAATAGAATCCTCTGACAAAGACGCAGAGCAAGTGCGAGCGCATTGAACAATCTTCACCACCATGGAACAGCAGAGGTGATAGCCGGGGAAATGGTGAAAATGGTGAAAAGTTAAAAATGTGAATCCAGTGCGACTCAAGAGGAAGGGGTCGAGGAGGGGGTTAAAACGCTACAAGGCTGAAACCACATAAAGTGGGTCTTGGGAAGCGCTGATTAAATCGCATAGAGGCCGTTGCGGAAAGAATGGGCTGCGGGCAAGGCAGCTTGGCACGAGCATCCCCGCAGCGGGCTGTAAGTGCCAAGCCAACACAGCCCCCGGCCCGTTATCTCCGCAACCCTATGGGCTGAAGCCAGTTGTCGATTTTCGTGGCGTTGCTCGCTAGGGCGAGACCGCTGCGGGTATCGCCCAGCGCTCGCGCCTTCAAAAATCAGCAACTGATCTTCAGCGGCCATCATGGGATTTAATCAGCGTTTCCCTAGGGCGACTCCTTGGTATCTTCTAACCTTTTTAACGCCTCTAACGCTTCTAACGATCGACTCCTTCCCCTTTGTCCGCCCTCGGATCCCTCTCAGGGGTGCCTACTCTGCATAGTTCCTAATTCCAGAAGTCTTTTTTCTTCCCCACCACAATATCTTGTGGTTTATTTTGGTAGAGTCCCTTTCTAACACAATGCTTTGCCCTAAGTGCTCCTCCCAAGACGATAAGGTCATCGACTCACGTCTCTCGAAGGATGGCACTAGCATCCGACGCCGGAGGGAGTGTCTGGGATGCGAAAGCCGCTTCACGACCTACGAGCAGATCGAGCGTGTGGAACTTCTCGCCGTGAAGCGCGATGGAAGGCGGGAGCCCTTTGATCGGCAGAAGCTCCTCGGGAGCTTGATCAAGGCCTGTGAGAAGCGTCCCATCTCCCTCGATATCATGGAGGAATCCGTGAATGCGATCATCTCGGATCTGGAATCGGGACAGGATCGCGAAATCTCGACCAAGACAATCGGTGCCCGTGTGATGGAGCGTCTCCACGCAGTGGATCCCGTGGCGTATGTGCGCTTCGCTTCGGTCTACCGGCGTTTCGAGGATATCGGCGAGTTCATCGAGGAGATCCAGTCGCTGGAGCGCCGCGCTCCGGTCTCCGACGACCAGAAAGAACTCTTTAACAAGATTCCCTCCTAGCCAATCATGATTGCATTCCTCGATGGCATGCCCCTAGTGACTCTTCCCGATGGAAGGAGCACGATTTTCGACAAACGCTGGATCACGGCTTCGATCCTGAGTGCGGCAGAGGAAGCTGGGCATCACCGCTGGTGGCTTGCCGAGCATATCGCCGAGAGTGTCTCAGTCTATCTGCAGCGGGACTTCGAGGCGAACAACGTCGCGATCCCAAGTCTTTCCGAGGCGGTGCTGCATGTGCTGGAGTCGCTCGGATTCCATGATGTGGCTGAAAGATTCCGCTTGCCCGATCCGCCAGTCAGTCTCTCGCTAACCGATCTCGCACGGGAGGCGGGCGATGGGTATGAGCTGGCTTTCTTTGGGCTTCTAGGGGAGCGACTGCAGCGGGCTACTAGCTCCCAATCAACCCGCGTGGAGATCCATGATCTCTCGGGATGTGTGCGGCTCATGGGCAAGCGCCGCCGAAGTGTTCAGAACCTGCGAGAAGAGATCGTCGGATTCATCCGCCAGCATGGGCAGGCCGCAGGCGAAACGCGTCTCGGGGAGCCTCTTGAGATTCAGCTGAGCTGAAAAAGACTGAAGGCTTTTAGCCTGAAGACTGTTAGGGAAACACACGTGGCAACCAATCATCATCAGAAAGGAATCCATCAGTGGTTAAAAGGCTTTCAGCTTTTACGTGTTTTGGCTTTTCTTAATTCATGACGCTCTTTGAGAAGGTCGCATCACGTGAGATCCCGGCCGCAATTATCGCCGAGGGGGAGGAGTGGATCGCATTCCGTGATATTGCCCCTCAGGCACCAGTCCATTTTCTGGTCGTTCCAAAGCGTTGTATCCCCCGGATTAACGAGGCAACTCCCGCTGACAGCGCTCTCCTCGGCACACTGCTCTCTGCGGCAGCCGCAACGGCTCGACAAGAGGGGCTGGGAGAAAGTGGCTATCGTATCGTGATCAATAACGGCCCGGATGGCGGCGAGACGGTTCCCCATCTCCATCTCCATGTATTGGGCGGCCGACCCATGCAGTGGCCGCCAGGCTAGTATTTTTGAGTTCTGGCTGTGTTGCCCTACGCTCGCAGTCGCTCTACTACAGCGTCGCTTGGGCGCCTTGCCATCTCCTCAAAAAGCACAGACGGATTCAGATGACAGCTAGGGAGATTTAACTGAAAGAGGAGTCGTCTCCGCCGGAGAAGTCCATGTCCTGATCCTGATCGAAGTCGGTTGAGTTGTTGTCGTTATCCGCGACGAGGGGATCGGAACCGGCAAAGTCGGAACCGCTCTCCGATGGATCCGTGGCATCCGAGGGACTACCATAGTAGTTATTGATGACCTCGGTAGGTTGATTCTGTCCAAGGAATCCACCGGAGGGAGTACCCATGCCACTGAATGCTCCGGCATTGTGGCCCATCATGTTCTCGATTCCCTGGAAGAGTAGCGCTCCTCCGGCAACACCGGCGGCCGTACCGAGGGCATTCTGAAGAAAGCTTCCCCCTGCAGAGGAGGTCTGCTGAGGGATCGGAGGAGGAGCGACAGTTGAAGGAGGCGCAACTTGACGCACAGGAGCGGCGGGCTGAGGTGATCCAAAGAGATTGGCAACACCAGAGAGGAAGCTTCCACCGCCTTGCTGCGTCTGGGATTTGGATTCGGCAAGCTGCTTTTCAAGGTCGTCAATCCGGGTCTGAGCCCCGGTCACGGCCTGCTGCAGGACCAGGACGCTCTGTGTCAGAAGATACGGGGCATGGGGATTGGAGGCTACTCTGCTCAAGATAAGGCGCTCGGCTTCCGAATCGAGAGACTGTGGAGGAATCTGATCAAGGCGATCGTGGAGTCCGTTGATGAGTTGGGCTTCTTCTGGAGTCATGGGGCACAACTAAGCGCGATTCTGCAGGGTTTGCAAGTCCGCCTCTGTGACAATTTCTGTAAAAAAGTGGGATCATCTCTCGTCTCGGGAGAGCGTAGCCCGTAGGATCCTCATTTCCTCCCCATGAATCAGCTCGGTATGCTTCTCGCCTGTTTCGGTTCGGTCTTCAACGTCCTGACCGATTGTTCCCGTAAAAAGATCCTGGACCGCCATTACGATGCAGTCCTGATCGGCTTCTGGTGCAAGATTGCGGCCTTGGGATTCTTCGCGCTCGCCCTTGTTGTTCTGTTGCTTATGGGAATCGTTCCCCAGCTCCCCCCGGTCGGCTCCGCGCTTCATCTCTCGCCTGCGGCTGCCTTTGCGATTTACTTGCTCATCAATGCCCTGCTTGAAGGAACGGCCATCCTGCTTAGCTACAGGGCTCTTCAGATCTCTCCGCTCTCTTTCTGTGTTCCCTTCATGGCTCTGACTCCCGTCTTTCTGCTTCCGATCGGAAAATTTTTCCTCCACGAGCAGATTTCTCTAGGCATGACCGTAGGGGTCTTTCTTGTGGTCACTGGCTCCCTGGTGATCAATCGTCAATTGGTAGCCCATGGCTGGCTGGAGCCTGCAAAGGCGATCTTCCGCGAAAAAGGAAGCCGTTACATGATGATTGTCGCCATGCTGCTGGCCTGCACGGCGGCGATCGACAAATGGTTTGTAACCAGCGGAGGTGACACGGAAATGAGCGTTCGCGTCTTGAGATCCTTCAGTCTCTCGTTGGGAAAATCGATGATGCTTGCCCTCTTCTTCGGATTATTGGCTTGGTGGCGGTTAAGCCGACGGAAAGTAGTGGGTACCGAGGCTGCAAGAGGAGGTGTCGGATGGACCGCCGTCTGGGGCGATGTGCCGGGATGGATTGTACTGGCCGGACTCTCTTCGAGGGGACAGTCCTGATCCTTCAACTGGTCGCCGTGCAACTTACTGTTGCGGCAATCGTCATCAGCATCAAGCGCTCTGGTATCCTGCTAGCCTGCGTTCTGGGGTGGTTCCTCTTCAAGGAGCGAGGGATCACGGACCGGGTTATCGGTTCCTTCGTGATGATCGCGGGAGTGGCGGTCTTTTTCCTGACCAAGCCGAATGCCCAGGGAGTCTGCCTGATCGGCCTGAATGGAGCGGTCGGCGTGGCTCTCCTGACTCTCGCCGGATTGTGGATTGCCCTCTACGTCACCCGACATTGGAACAAACCAAGCGAGCGTTGATTCAACCAAATCCTCTTCTCAGATCCGGCGAATGAGGGTGTCGTGCAGAAACTTCGCGTCGTCATGACCGGGGTAGTCGAGCGTGTAGTGGAGTCCGCGGCTTTCCTTCCTGCTGATGGCACAGTCGACGATGAGTGAGGCAGCGGTCGCGAGATTGCGAAGTTCGAGGAGATCCGCCGTGATCTTGAAGTTCCAGTAGAACTCCTGGATCTCGGTTTGGAGGTTGCGAAGGCGGGTTGCTGCGCGTTGAAGACGCTTGTCGGTGCGGACGATGCCGACGTAATCCCACATGAGGCGGCGGATTTCATCCCAGTTGTGATAGATCACCACGAGTTCGTCCACATCCTGAACCTTACCCGGACGCCACTCGGGAAGGGTGATCTCGGTCCCCTGATGGTGGTGGTTACGGCTTGCCTTGGCCTCGGCGCGATGAGCCATAACGAGCGCCTCTAGCAGGGAATTACTGGCGAGACGATTGGCACCATGCAGCCCCGTGCTAGCAGCCTCACCGACGGCATAGAGTCCGCGCAGCGTGGTCTCGCCGTTCATATCCGTCTTCACCCCGCCGCACTGGTAGTGGGCTGCAGGAACGACCGGGATCGGCTGCTTGGTGATATCGATCCCGAGGTTAAGGCAGGTCTCGTAAATGGTAGGGAAACGCTCCCGAATGAATTCCGCCCGCTTGTGGGAGATGTCGAGGTAGACGCACGGCTTGCCAGTTCGCTTCATCTCGGCGTCGATCGCCCGCGCCACGATGTCACGGGGTGCCAACTCGAGACGCTCGTCGTACTTCTCCATGAAGCGGCGTCCGGTGCCATCCGTGAGAATACCCCCCTCCCCCCGTACCGCCTCGGTAATCAGGAAGGACTTGGCCTTCGGATGGTAGAGGCAGGTCGGGTGAAACTGCATGAACTCCATGTTCGAGATCGTTGCACCGGCACGCCACGCCATGGCGACTCCATCACCGGTGGCGATGTCAGGATTAGTCGTGTAGAGATAGACGCGCCCACACCCGCCGGTCGCCAGGATGGTGACATCGGAGCGGAGCGTCTCCACTTCGCCTGTAGCCTCATTCAGCACATAGAGCCCGACACAGCTATCCTGCATGGCGTAGCCGAGCTTGCCTGTCGTGATCAGATCCACGGCCATGTGATTCTCCAGAACGGTGATGTTCGGATGCGCTGCAACGGCATCAAGCAGCGTCTTCTCGATCTCAAATCCTGTTGCATCCTTGGCATGGAGGATCCGGCGCTTGGAGTGGCCTCCTTCGCGCCCTAGATCGGGTTCCTTGATCCCCTCCGGAGTGGTGCGCTCATCAAAATGCATACCGAGAGAGACCAGTTCGGCAATACGCTCGGGGCCCTCGCTGACGATACTGCGAACGACCTCCTCATCGCAGAGACCATCCCCTGCAATGATGGTGTCGCGGACATGGAGGTCAACGGAGTCCTCATAGCTCGTAACGCATGCAATGCCTCCCTGGGCCCATGCGGTGTTGGAATCGGCTCGCGACTTCTTGGTCACGATGGCCACGGATCCCTTCTCGGAGGCCTTAAGAGCAAAGGTGAGGCCAGCTATGCCACTGCCGACCACAATATAATCAAAGGTTTTCATCGGCGGGAGGTTAGGGAAAGGTTGTCGATTAGTCTGACGGAGTCGAAGCGTACAGCAACCAATGCTCGGGCGTTCACTCCGGGAGATAGTTTTTTTAGCGGAGTCAGTGTGACCTCATCGACGATCTCGACATAATCGATCTCGGCACCGGGAATGACAGTCAAATCCTGCTTCAATCGCTTCAGGACTTTGGACACGGAGGTCGTTGCCGTGCCGGCCTCCGCCTGAGCTTCCTCGGCTTCCATGGCTGTGGCTAGAAGGGCTTGATAGATTCTCGGAGCGACACGGCGGGCCTCGGGCGACAGGAGTCGATTCCTTGAACTGAGCGCCAGTCCATCCTCCTCGCGTTCGGTGGGATGCCCGACGATTTTCACAGGGATCCTTAGGTCACGGACCATGCGGCGGATCACCGCAAGTTGCTGCCAATCCTTCTCACCGAAGACCGCAATGTCGGGACGGACAATATTAAAGAGCATCGAGACCACGGTGCAGACCCCGTCGAAATGCCCTGGTCTGGAGGCCCCACAAAGACCCAAAGCGAGGGAGGACTCAGTAATAGCAACTGAGGCATCCGTTGAATACATCTCTGCGGGTGCAGGGTGAAACAGAAGGTCGACCCCTTCCCTCTTGCAGAGGGCCAGATCCTCGGCAAAGGGACGGGGATACTTGGAGAGATCCTCCTTGGGACCGAACTGCTTCGGATTCACGAATATCGATACGACGACACCTCCCCTCTTTCCCCCCGAACTCTTATTTGTGGCAAGTCGTTTGGCACGCCGGATCAGTGCGGCATGTCCCTCATGCAGGGCCCCCATCGTGGGAACAAAAACGACGGGTGAATGCGCTCTCCTGCGCCATGCCGTCACGGGGCCGATCAGGGCGGCCGTTTTCACCCGAAATTACTTGGCAGGAGAGGAGGCCGGGGCCGGAGCCTTCATCAACTGCTTCTGGATCGCCGTGGGGCCGGCGAAGGATTTCACATGAAGGACGGAAATCACCAGTGTCAGGATAAAGAAGAGTCCGCCGAGCCAGACGGTGAACTTGGTGAGGACTGTCGTCGTCTGGGCTCCGAAAAGATTGTCAGTGAGGCCACCTCCAAAGGCGGCACCGAGGCCTTCGCTCTTCGGACGCTGCATCAAAATGGTGAGGATCATCAGGAAACAGACGATCACGAGAACGGTTACAAGAAAAGGCATGAGGAGCCACATAGCTCTTCAATAAAACCGGAAGAACTTCCCCTGTAAAGCCTGATCACTTGCTTGACCTAGGGGGAGTGGTGGCTCCAAACTCTTCCTTCCAATTCATTATCGCATGGCACGTAACACCAAGACCTCCAAGAAGCCTTCCGTCAAACCCACGACGAAGGCCCCTGTCACCAAGTCCGTCTCAAGCAAGGTAGCCAAGGCAGCCCAGCCTTCGGTCACCAAGGGTGGTAACGACTTCCAAGAGGTCCGCACGCTGATCGACCTTCTTAAGAAGAATGATCTGGCCGTTCTGGAATTTGAGAAGGGTGATTTCAAAATCACTCTGAAAACTCCGGCCGGAGCATCCGGTGGTGGTACGACGCTCATTCAGGGGCATGCCCAGCCAGCTGCCCATGCAGCACCTGCCGCCGCTCCCGCCGCATCTTCCTCTGAAAAGGCAACCGCGGAACCTGCAAAGAGTAACTATAAGGAGATCACCTCCCCGATGGTTGGTACCTTCTACGCCTCCCCCTCCCCCGAATCACCTGCATTCGTCGAGGTGGGCAAGACCATCAATGCCGAATCCGTGGTCTGCATCATCGAGGCGATGAAGGTCATGAACGAGATCAAGGCGGAAATCGCCGGCAAGGTCGTCGAGATCGTTGCCGAGAATGGCAAGCCGGTTCAGTTCGGCCAGGTCCTCTTCCGGGTCAGCTAAGGCAACCGGAACCCCGGATCACCGAACCCATGTTTAAGAAAGTCCTGATTGCAAACCGCGGGGAAATCGCCCTGCGAATCATTCGTGCCTGCAAGGAGCTAGGTGTCGGCACCGTAGCGGTTTACTCCGAGCCAGACATTCATTCCCTGCACGTGCAGTTGGCTGATGAGGCCATCTGCATCGGCCCCGCCCCCGGCAGCGAGAGCTACCTGAGAATCGACCGAATCATCAGCGCGGCGGAAATTGCTGATGTCGATGCCATCCATCCAGGTTACGGATTCCTGGCGGAGAATGCGCATTTCGCAGAGATCTGCGCCTCGGCCAACATTGCTTTCGTCGGCCCCTCCCCGGAGTCTATTCGACTCATGGGTGACAAGAACAGTGCCCGCGAGTGCGCCAAGAAGGCAGGCGTCCCTATTTCCCCCGGCAGCGACGGCATCGTCCCGGATGAGAGCGCGGCAATCAAAGTAGCCAAGCAGATCGGTTACCCCGTGATGATCAAGGCAGTGGCCGGCGGTGGCGGTCGCGGCATGCGGATGGCCCATGATCAGGAAAGTCTTATCCAAGGGTTTCATAGCGCCCGCATGGAGGCCGACAAGGCCTTCGGCAATCCCGATGTCTACATCGAGAAGCTGATCGTCAACCCGCACCATATCGAATTTCAGGTCTTCGGCGACAAGCACGGAAAGATCGTTCATCTCGGCGAGCGCGACTGCTCGCTGCAGCGTCGTAATCAGAAGATCCTCGAGGAATGTCCCTCCCCTCTCATGACCGAGGATCTTCGTAAGCGTATGGGGGAAGCCTCAATCCGTCTCTGCGAGACGGTCGGCTACTACAACGCCGGCACCATCGAGTATCTTGTCGATGATGATCTGAACTTCTACTTCATGGAGATGAACACCCGAATCCAGGTGGAACATCCGGTAACGGAGGAGGTCTATGGAGTTGACCTCGTCAAACAGCAACTGCAAGTAGCTGCGGGGCAACACCTCTCCGAGCATTTGGTCAATGCGAAGCCTCGCCTCCACTCGATCGAGTGCCGTATCAATGCCGAGGATCCAGAAAAGAACTTCATGCCCTGTGCGGGTAAGATCGAGGCCTACTATGCACCGGGTGGTCGTGGCCTCCGCATCGACTCGCATGCCTACGCGGGCTACCCGATCCCGCCGAACTATGACTCGATGATCTCCAAGATGATCGCTACGGCTTCCACCCGCGAGGCGGCGATCGCCCGGATGTCACGGGCCCTTGGTGAGTACCAGGTCATCGGCATTAAGACGACGATTCCTCTTCACCGCGCAATCATGCAGAACCCCGACTTCCGTAAGGGAAAATACCATACGGGATTCCTGGAGAAATTCCTCAAGGATGGCGTGCCTGCCGTAAAGGAATAAGCAAGAGGCACAGGGGAATGGGTGATAGGGCCTCCAATCACATGAAACTGATTGCCCACTGCCGCCTCTACGGAATCCTCGATACGGGGTATGTCAGCCCGGAGAGCATGGCCGCGATGGCCGGTTCGCTCATCGACGGGGGAGTCGATATCCTCCAACTTAGGGCTAAGAAGAACAGTCGTGAGGAAATCCGAACGATGGCCTTGGAACTCGTACCGATCTGCCGAAAGGCTGGCATTCCGTTCATCCTCAATGATCACCCCGACCTTGTCCCCGAGACCGGTGCCAATGGCGCCCATGTGGGCCAGGATGATCTGAGCGTTGCAGAAGCGCGGAAGCTGGCGGGACCGAGGGCCCTCATTGGCAAGTCCACGCATTCGCTTAATCAGGCCATGGCGGCGGTTGCGGAGTCTCCCGACTACATCGGTTTCGGCCCTCTCTTTGCCACAGCCACCAAACCCGACTACTCCCCAATTGGAACCGAGCAGATCAGAGAGGTCTATCGTGTGATTCCTTTTCCTGTCTTCTGTATCGGAGGAATCAATCTGGGCAATCTGGCCGCGGTTCTTGCTTGCGGTGCAGAACGCGTCGTCATCGTCTCCGATCTGCTGAGAGCCGAGAATCCCACAGCCAGAACGACTGCGTGTAGGGCGCTCCTTCCAGCCTAGCTAACAACCGTGGCCTCCCACGACCTTCTCCGCTTTCTCCAAGGTGTGCAGGAGGATTGCGGCGGGGTGATTCCCTTCGTGCGGTTTATGAAGGAGGCTCTCTATCACCCGACTCTTGGATACTACTCATCACAAATCCATGATGTCGGCAGTGCAGGGGATTTCTCCACTTCAGCCACACTCGATCCCTTGCTGGGAGAAGCCATCGCCAAATGGATCATCGCACGAGGACAAGAAAAGGGATGGGAAAGGATTCCCGTGATTGAAGTGGGGGCCGGCAGTGGGTTGCTTGCGCGCTCCGTTCTACGCCATCTCGATTGGAAGACCCGCTGGCATATCGATTACATGATTTGCGAGACCTCCCCCATTCTTCGCTCTCGGCAACAAAAAAATCTGCGCTGGCGGGGCGTCCGTTGGATTGACTCGGTGCAGAAAGGACTCGAAAAAAGTAGGGGCAGGGCACTGATCTTCAGCAATGAGTTGGTAGATGCTTTTCCTTGCAGGGTCTTTCAAAAAACGAAAGAGGGTTGGCAGGAATTGGGAATCATCCTGCATCCGGACGGCTCTCTTTCCGAAACAACCTTTCCTCCCATGGCTCCATTGCCCCCCGATTCCTGGTTCACACAATTTGCCGATTTACCCGACGGGCAAAGACTGGAACGTCATGACTCTTATCGTGAATGGCTTGGGGTCTGGAGTCCTTTTTGGAAGGAAGGTTTCCTGCTCACGATCGACTATGGGGATGCTGCTCAAAAACTCTATTCCAGCAGGCTCTCTGGATCGCTTCGCGGATATTGGAAACATGAACGGATCACGGGTTCCCAGATCTATGCGCGCTTCGGCAAACAGGATCTCACCGCAGATGTGAACTTCAGTGATCTGATCGCATGGGGACAAACGCTTGGATGGCTGGAAGCATCCTTTGCCAAGCAACGCGAATTCCTAAGTCAATGGATCTCACCAAAGAAACTCTCCGGATCATGCAGTCGATTCCTCATCCCAGGAGATGCCGGTGACGCCTTCAAGGTACTGGAACAAAGTCCCAGCAGCCACACAACCCCCTACACCCTTAACACTTGAAGCGCTGATCCGATCAGTGCGAGGCCGAAAGCGGGCTGGAACCAGCTTGTGAGGAGGGGCTGAAGGCAAAGGGAAGCGTTACTTGCGGAAGGTCCTTGAGCGTAAGACTGAGGAGCGCTCCATACTGGGTCTGCTGACTGGTTGTATAGCCCTGAGCCTGGTTGTTACGAACCTCGACACCAAGCGAAACGATCCAGCTCGAGAGATCGCGATGAATCATGTAACGCTCATAGATGAGTGAGTTGGGTTGGCCGGGCTGGACATTGTAGATTTCCTGGGCGCTCATCGACCAGTGATCGTTCACGCGCCAGAATGCACTGAAGGGATACTGGTTGCCGTTTTGATTGATGTTCTGGTTCTGCTCTCCCGAGGTATTCAGCCCCTGGTAGTTGTTGATGTAACGGGTGCCGAATCCAAAGCTGAAATTGCGCACCGGCATGAACATAAGATCTGTATTCAGTTCAGTGAAACCATCGGAATCAAGGGGCACCTGAGAACCGACCTTGAAGTTGAACCAACTCACCGGAGCAAATGTAAATCTGTTGTTGAGATTGGAGAGTGGCCCGTTGAAGTACGGATTGACTCCATTCACATCTGCAAAGGTATCGAGATAGAACCAGTCAAAAGTCTCACCATCACGACGGGTCTGGAGGCGATTCCGCACACCGAGACGCCAGATCGCCCAACTGTCGATCGTGTCGATGGCGCCGAACTCAGGAAAGTCCAACGGCTCAAGTTGCGTGGAACTTGGCTGGTATCCCGATTTCGTTGTGGCATTGGGATTGTTGGGCAGAAGTCGGTCGAACTGCGGAATCTGATTCACATTCGGACCGCCGGCATACACCCCGGAAAGCATGCTGTAGGGCTGAAAGACATGCCGAAGGCCATCTAGGCCAAGCAAGCCGCTCTGAACACCCTCGAAACTCTGGGAAATCTTAAAGGAATTTTCGAGGCTGGCATTGACGATCGCCCTCATCTGACTTCCCGTTGTGACAAGCGAGTTCGTGCTCGTCGGGGTGTACGGATACGGGACGATTTGACCCAAGGCATTCGTGTAGTAACTCCCTTGGGAGTAATAAGTTCCCCGGATACCTACAGTGGGGATAGTGGAGAGCCAGCCAAAGAAAGTCTGCGGAGCACTGAGTTGATGGAAGGTATCGAAACGAGCGCTCCCGTAGTTGATATTACTGGGCGCCGTTGCAGAGGGTTGGCCGTTCGCATTCTGCGGGGGGTTGTCTGAGAAATTACGGTTAAGCTGACCCAGTGAGGTCGTTCCATCGTAGAAAATCGGAAGCCCGAAGAGTGGTTCCTGTTTGAAGTCGATGGCCGCCTCCGGCTTTCGCTCCGTGGTCTCTTGGAATCCGTTCATCTGCCACCGGGTCACCAAGGACATCGCGTAGATCTCATCCAACTTGGTCAGCGTGATATTGTTATCGGGCTGAGGATTGAAGCGGTTTTCCACGGGGTAGTAATCCTCCATGAAATTTGCATCACTCAACTTCGTGATATCGAACGTCGCATAAACGTCATCAGAAAAATAAAGATGCTGCTGGAAGCCGACCCGGTAGCGGGAGGCTCCGGGGGTTGGCGCTGGAATCGCATCATTAAACTTCCCGGGATTGGTGTCATTCACATAGTAGGAGATGAACTGGCCGACGTTGCGGTCATTCTTGCCGAATTTCAAATTGGCGTCGAAACCGACGGCATACCCATGCTCCGTTCGGTAATCGGAACGAAGGGTCGCAAGGAAATTATCACTGGTCCCGAGAGGGAAGGTATAGGCGCTGAGGAGGTAACCTCCCCAGTTCGAGTCATATCCGGGTGAAAACTGCAACCCTTGGTGCGTCAGGCTCGAATAAGCGTAGGGAAGCCAGAAGACCGGGATCTTCCCCACATAAACAGTGGAGTTCAGGAGCACCACGCGGTCATTCGTGTAAAGACGTATCGTCTTTGCCCGCACATGCCAGTCGGGCATTGAGGAATCGGAGGTGGTGAGGGAAGAATCCCTGAGATTGAACTGGCGAGTCCCGAACCCTTGAGCAGATAGGGAGCTGAACTTCAGAGGGTAATGGCTGCCATCGAACTCCAGCGCCCGGGTCTGCTTGGTTTCAAGATTGTAAAAGACACGCTGTCCGTTGAAGAGGTTGTCAGCACTGTAAATGCGCACATTTCCCAACAGCAGGACATCGCGGGTGTCGGGATTGTATTCGGCATGATCCGCATAAATGGCAATGCCGTTATAGTGAATCTGGACGTTGTTGTCCGCGATGGCGGTGCCGTTTTCAAAGCGCGTATCCCCATCGGCGGTGATTTCCACCGGTTTGTCGCCGAAATTACCGAACTGAGCCCGCAGCAGGCCGCTTGCGGAGAGAAGTAATACGAAAACCAGAAGAAAGCGGCGCATGAATGGTAGCCTTGTAGGCTAAGGTGGACACCCCCCCGTTCAAGGAGAAAATCTCCTCATCCTCAAGAGGGTTTGAGGACTTGGCGGATAGGGATCGGATCCCGTGGTTACTGTTGCTTGGAAGGATGCCTGATATCCTGAGCACTCACTGCAAAGACGATATCCTCCGCGATATTGCAAGCATGGTCGCCGATACGCTCCAGACAGCGGCTGATGAAGATCAGGTTGAGGTAGCTGGGCAGATTGGCAGAATCATCCTGCATCCTGTTAATCAAGACATCGGTGAGTTCTCTATTGAGTTGATCCAACTCCTTGTCACGGGACTTGAGCTCAACGGCAAGCGTCGCGTTACGCTCGGCAAAGGAACGAACGGCGTCATCAAACATCGTCAGGGCGAGTCGGATAGGTCGATCCAACAGATGAAGCTCTGGAAGTTGGGGGTGCTCGTTCAGCTTACGTGCGCGGCGGGCGATATTAACCGCCTGATCAGCGACCCTCTCGATGTTGGCACCGATCTTGATCGATGAGATAACCTCGCGCAGATCAGAAGCCACTGGCTGAAAACGGCTCATGACCTCGATCCCCTCATGATCGATCTGCATTTCAAGCAAGTCGATCTCCTCATCGTCGGCGATGGAGTTATTGCACCAGTCATCGTCACGCTCGAGCAACCCCTTGATGGAATTCTTGAGATTCAGCTGCGCAAGACTGGACATCTTCAGCACGCTGCTCCGGAGCTGGTCCAGCGCCGTTGTGAAAATCGAAATGGTGTGAACTTTGGAAGGCTCTTTGTGCATTGAGGTACTTGTTGGGATCAACCGAAGCGACCGGTGATGTATTCCTCGGTCTGCTTCATGGAAGGGTTAGTGAAAATCTTGCGTGTATTGTCAAATTCCACAAGGTTTCCGAGATAGAAAAAGGCGGTTAGCTCCGAGACGCGACTTGCCTGCTGCATGTTGTGCGTGACGATGACAATGGTGAAGTCCTTCTTTAGCTCGATAATCAACTCCTCGACCTTCGCCGTCGCGATCGGATCCAAGGCAGAGCATGGCTCATCCATGAGCAGGATCTCGGGGCGACTGGCCACCGCACGGGCGATGCAGAGACGCTGCATCTGGCCGCCGGAAAGTCCCAAGGCACTGTCGTGCAGGCGATCCTTCACCTCGTCCCAGAGTGCCGCAGAGCGCAGACAGCGCTCAACAGTCTCCTCCAGCACGGAACGGGTGTTCTGACCGGCGATCCGGAGCGGATAGACGATGTTTTCGAAGATCGACATCGGAAAGGGATTCGATTTCTGGAAGACCATTCCGATCCGTCGGCGCAGGGCGATAATCTCCACCGAGGGATCGTAGATGCTCGTGCCGTGGATCGTGATATCCCCCTCGTGATGCACCCCGGGAATAAGTTCATTCATCCGGTTAAAATTGCGAAGCAGCGTTGATTTTCCGCAACCCGAGGGCCCGATGAAGGCCGTCACCTTGCGCGAAGGAATCTCCAAATTAATCCCATGCAGCGCCTCTTTCTTCCCGTAGAAGAACTTGAAGTTATCGACCTTGATAAAGTTCGATTCACCGGGAGCAAAATCATTGGTGAGTTCCAAAGGGTGTTGGGAAGCTTCGGTGGTCATGGTTGGGTATTCTTCGGTGGAGATGTTTCCGACTCGGGTGGGAAAAGGATTAAAAAAGAGAAATTAGCGGTGTTTGGGAGCAAAGATCACCTGGGCCAGAATGTTACTGAGAGTCACCAGAGCAACAAGGACCAGCGAGGCGGACCAAGCCAGCTTGATATGGTAGGCGTAAGGGAGAGAGGCGAAGTTGTAGATCAGCACCGAGAGGGAGGCCGTCGGCTCCATGATGCCCTTGATCCAGTTCTGGCTGAAGAGGGCCGTGAAGAGTACCGGCGCGGTCTCTCCCGCGGCACGCGCCACGGCCAGCATGACTCCTGTCATGATCGCAGGCATCGCCTCGGGCAGCACGATGCGCCAGATCGTCTGGAAAGGAGTGGCTCCAACGCCGAAGGAGGCCTCACGGAAGGCGTAGGGAACCCCTAGGAGCGCCTGCTCGGCTGTCAGCAGGATCGTCGGGAGAATCAGAATGGCCAGTGCGATGCCTCCGGCAAGAGCGGAAAATTTGTGTGTCGTCATCACCACGGCAGCAAAAGCGAAAACACCGCAGATAATGGAGGGGATTCCGGTGAGCAGCTTGGCAACAAAACGCACGGCGGAAGCCAGCCAAGAGACAGGCGCGTACTCATTGACGAAAATTGCAGCGAGAATCCCTAGCGGAACCGAGAATACGAGCGAGATACCAACCATCACGAGCGTACCAAGGATGGCGTTGCCAAAACCTCCTCCATCCATTCCTGGAGCGGGGGGAAGCTGCGTGAAGAGATTAGCCGAAAGTAGGGGACATCCGTTCTGGATCACCAGAATAACAATCGAAAAAAGCGGCACCAGCGTCAGCAGAGAGAGCGCGACACACAAGCCCGTTAGAAAGCGATTGCGGAACAACCTGAAAACGGAGGTCCCTTTTCCGTCAGCGGAGAAGAAGTTTTTATCAGAATGCGTCGCTGTGCTTGTCATGACTCGGGTCAGGTTTACCGAAGGCCCGCCGTGGCTTTCTGGGTGCGACGGAGTACCGCCTCGCCCGCGATGTTGACTCCCAGCGTGAGCAGGACCAGAAGAGCGGCGGCATACATCAGGGCGCTGACCTGAATGCCGTCGGCCTCAGCAAACTGGTTGGCAAGAAGTGCGGAGAGAGTATTGGAAGGGGAGAGCAGCGACCAGGAAAGGCGCTGACTGTTTCCAATGAGCATGGCCACAGCCATGGTCTCTCCCATGGCCCTACCAAAAGCAAGAATACCCGAGGCCACGATGCCGGGAGCAGCCGTGGGGATGATGACGCTGAGAATGGTCTCCCAGCGGGTAGCACCCAGGGCATACGACCCCTCGCGAAGCGCGTAGGGAACCGCTACCAAGGAGGAGCGCGAGATCGCGGTAATCGTGGGAAGAACCATCAGTGCCAGGACAAGGCTGGCCGTCAGCAGACTGTTACCATAAGCGGGCCCCGCAAGGAACGGGATAAAGCCCAACTTGGCGGCTACCAAGGCCCCGTACTTCTGAACAAGAGGAATCACCACAAAGATTCCCCAGAGTCCGTAGACAACGCTTGGAATGGCCGCAAGCAATTCCACGACAAAACGAATGATCTGACGGATCGCCGGAGGTAGGAAATCCTCACTCAGGAAGAGAGCAATCGCCAACCCAAGAGGGAGCGCCAAGAGGAGCGCCAGAAAACTGCTGGCAGCGGTACCGATCAGCACCGGAAGGACTCCAAAGACCTCCCTGTTCGGGCTCCATTGAATACCCGTAATGAATCCCAGACCGAATTTGCTGATGGCCGGCCAAGCCTTGAACAAAATCTCCCCGACAATGAATGCCAGGAGAGTGATCGTCAGAACGGAGGCAAGCAGACAGGCCATCCGGAAGAAGTCCGGACGAGGCCGGTATTCCTGAGTGACTGGACGGGAAGGTCCGGTCGTTGGGATGTTACCGCCCACGGGAATAATGGCCTGCTAATAGGATGAAATAGAACCTTACTTGACAGTGGCAAGCGCGGCCTGAACCTTGGTCACCACGTTTGCAGGAAGTGTGATGTAGCCAAGTTCCGGAGCAACAGCCTGACCCGTTGTCAGTCCGTAGGTCACAAAGGCCTTCACAGCTGCGGCCTTGGCGGCATCGGTATAGGTCTTCTTCACGAGGAGCCAGGTGAAGGTGGCAATCGGGTAATCGTTGGCACCCTCGGGATCGGTGATGAACGCACGGAGATTCTCCGGGAGGGTCACGGAGGCGAGCGTAGCCGCACCACTCTCGATGCTCGGCGTGATGAAGTTGCCGGCCTTGTTCTGAAGAGCGGCCATGGTGAGCTTGTTATTCTCGGCATAACCAAACTCCACATAACCAATGGCTCCCGGGGTCTGCTTGATAAGGGCGGTAACGCCATCATTGCCCTTGCCGGCGACACCGACGGGCCAGGTCACGGACTTGCCGCTTCCAACCTTGGAGGCGAAGTCAGGGCTGACAGCGTCCAGATGGGCGGTGAAAACAGCCGTCGTTCCACTGCCGTCCGAACGAGCAACCACGGTTACAGGAAGGTTAGGGAGCGTGATTCCTGCATTCTCCTTGGCAATGATCGGATCGCTCCAGCTCTTGATGGTGCCGAGAAGGATTCCGATATAAGCATTGCGGGAGAGCTTCAGACCTGCCTGAACTCCGGGGATATTGTAAGCAAGAACGATTGTTCCTGCTGTTGCGGGAAGCATCAGGACATTGCCGTTGACCTTGGCGATCTCGGCATCCGACATCGCAACGTCGCTGGCGGCGAAATCAGTGATTCCATCACTGAACTGCTTGACGCCAGCACCACTTCCCACTCCTTGGTAGTTAACGGTGATGGCAGGATTGGCTTTGTTAAAGTCGGAAGCCCAACGCAGGTAAAGAGGGGCAGGAAAGGTAGCTCCGGAAGCGTTGAGTGCTGTGGCAGCCTTTGCCTGGAAAACGGACGCGGCAAGAAGTGTTGCGAGAAGGATGTTTCGGGTCATGGATTTGTGGTTTAAGCAGATTACTCAGAGTGATTTCGTGAAGAAAGACAATCCCTTTCGTGTGACATTCCTGACACGAAAACCCTACAAAATTCCCTCCAAGCGCACTTACCTGCGACAATTCCAATCATCAGTCCTATAGCGGATCCTGAGCAACTCCTGCGCCGCCTTCAGTGTCGGAACTCCGATTTCCCTGATTTCAGGTGAATCACTGAGTGCCTCCGACATTCTCTGCGGAGGAATCTGCAGGGAATCCCACCCAGGAATATCAGGAACGCTCAGACTCCCCTGGTAGAGTAACCCTCCCCCACTGCGCCGAAGGGCTCCACCAAGTACCTTCTTGCCCCCGATCAGAAGATCGTCGTTGGCCGGCGCCTGAAAGCATGCGGACCCTGACTTGACATCTCCGGCCCCTGCGAGGTCTACGGCGACTGGAAGATGTGATCGAATCCACCCGGCTAATCTCCCATGCAGCGCCTTGTAGAGTACCGTCGGGGATTCCGAGGCCATTTTTTCTCCCGGGGGAATCATGAGAGAAAAGGTCAGATCCTCTCCGTGCGAGACCATCCCCCCCCCAGTCCATCGCCTCACAGCCGGAATACCCGGGAAGCTGGCCTGGACTTCCTCAATCTTCTGAAAGTAGCCAAAAGTCACGCAGGGAGATGCCCAGTGGTAAATTCTGAGCGTTGGTCGGGAGACCTCTCGTAGCAATGCCTCATCGAGCGCCATCTGCATCGGCCCAGCGAATGCCTCTCTCGGATGCGTCGGTAACAGGAGGTCCATTCGAGAAAACATCTCCTCATGCTGAACTCTTTCCGAGCCAGGCCGCCACACCTTTTTCTTCCCGACTCCTCCCACACTGCTCTACGCTCTTTTTTATGGCAACGTCAGATTCAGGAAATACCCCCAAAGAATCAGCCGTCAAAGGCTTGGGGAAGGGGCTTGGTAAAGGCTTGGGCAAAGGCCTTGGAGCCCTTATCAACACGCGGGTGGCTGCGCCAGTCCCTTCCGAAGAGCATGGCGAGCGCATCCAGCAGATAAGCCTCGACCAGATCATCGCCAGTCCTCTCCAGCCTCGCACCGAGTTCCGTGATGACCAACTCCGCGATCTGATTGATTCGATTCGTGAGCGGGGCATCATCCAGCCCCTGATTGTCCGCTTAGTAAGCGGAAAGTACGAACTGATCGCAGGAGAGCGCCGTATGCGCGCCTCGCTGGAGGTCGGATTGACCGAGGCGCCGGTCATCGTCCGCAAAGCCTCTGATCAGGAGGTCCTAGAGCTGGCCCTCATCGAGAACCTCCAGCGTGCCGACCTCAATCCCATCGAGGAAGCCGCCGCCTACAGCCGCCTCTCAAAGGAATTCCGCCTCTCTCAGGAAGAGATCGCCAAGCGTGTCGGCAAAAGCCGTCCAGCCGTCGCCAACGCAATGCGCCTTATGGAACTTGACCCCGAAGTGCAGGCTCACCTCACCCAGGGGCGCCTGACAGTGGGCCACGCCAAGGTCTTGCTCGCTCTCAAGAACCCCGAAGAGCAGCGTCTCCTTGCCGAGAAACTGATCAGGACGAATGCCTCGGTGCGTGACGCCGAGCAACTCGTGGCGGATCACCTTGCCGGATCAACGGGTGAAAAAAAGAGGCGTGGAGGCAAAGGCCGGATCACGAAAGAGACTCCGGCCCATATTAAAAATATCGAGAACCGCCTCCGGCAGCGTTTTAACACCGGAATCTCCCTCCAGCACGGAGAGAAGAAAGGTCATATCTCCATCGACTATTATGGGAATGACGATCTCCACCGTCTCCTCGGAGAACTTGGGGTCCAGTTGGATTGATGATAGATTATTCTCATGCGCGTACTGAGCCCACTGATCCGCTTCATCGATTCGGATTATTTCCCCAGGGGAATCGAGGCGACCCGTGCGATGCCCGAAACGATGGAGTGGGGCAGGGCCATTCCCTTCATCATTCTTCATCTGGGTTGTCTCGGCGTCCTTTGGGTCGGATGGAGCCCGATAGCGGTCGCCGTCTGTGCGGCGCTCTATGTCGTACGGATGTTTTTTGTCACCGGCATTTATCACCGCTACTTTTGTCATAAATCGTACAAGGCCTCCCGCACGGTCCAGTTCCTCTTCGCTCTCCTCGGACTCCTTTGCGTTCAGCGCGGCGCCCTCTGGTGGGCTGCTGTACACCGCCATCACCACGCCCACTCGGATGAGGAGGTCGATGTCCACTCCCCCCGGCAGAAGGGATTCCTCTGGGCACACATCGGATGGATGACGAGCAGTAGGAACTTCCCCACCGACTACAGCCTCATTCCCGATCTGACCAAATTTCCGGAGCTTGTTTTCCTGAACCGCTTCGACCTGATCGGCCCGCTCCTAGTGGCCCTTATCACCTACGGCCTGGGATCATTCCTTCAGACTACTGCCCCCGGGCTTCATACCTCCGGTGCGCAGATGCTAGTCTGGGGAGGCTTTATCAGCACCGTACTGCTCTTCCACGGCACCTGCTGCATCAACTCCATGGCCCATGTCTGGGGAACACCTCGGTACGATACTGGGGACGATAGCCGCAACAGTTTTCTCCTCGCCATTATCACTCTCGGAGAGGGATGGCATAACAATCACCACCGCTACCAATCCTCGGCGCGTCAGGGATTCTACTGGTGGGAGATCGACCCCACCTACTACATCCTCCGCCTGCTCGCGGTGCTCGGAGTCATCAGCAATCTCAAGCGTGTTCCCGAAAGCGTCTACCGAGAAGAGAAGCGCCTCGTGCATGGAAACTGAGGCACAGCATCGTCCCCGCATCGCAGTAGTCGGCACGGGAGTCTCGGGCCTCTCCTGTGCCTGGGGCTTGCGCGACATCGCGGATCTCACCCTCCTTGAGTCAGAGAGGCGACCGGGCGGCCATACGAATACGGTAGCCGTGGAGGAGAATGGACGGCAGATCCCCATCGACACCGGTTTCATCGTCTTCAACAAGATCACTTATCCCAATCTCTGCCGTCTCTTCGGCGAACTCGGCATCGCGATCAAGCCGAGCGAGATGTCCTTCAGCGTTCAGCACGCCGCCAGTGGTCTGGAATACAACGGCATGGGGTTGAACAAGCTCTTCGCCCAGCGCCGCAACATCGGAAACCTACGCTTCCTCATGCTGATCGCCGAGATCATGCGCTTCTTCCGAGTTGGCAGGAAGTGGCTGCGCGATGAGTCCGAAGGTGCCTCCTCGGAGGAGAGGGCTGATTTGGACTCAGAAGATCTGGCCACCTTCTGCAAGCGTCATGGCTTTGGGCGCGACTTCTTGGATCTCTACCTCATCCCGATGAGCTCTGCCGTGTGGTCGACGGAACCGGGTCGCATCCTCGACTTCCCGGCATCGACGCTGCTCCATTTCTTCCATAACCATGGATTTCTCGGAGTCACCACGCACCATCCCTGGTTCACGGTTGATGGCGGTGCCCGCACGTATGTTGAAAAGATGCTGGAAGTTTTAGGACAGCCTCGCCTCGGCGATCCCGTCGTTGCCGTTGAGGAAAAAGAGGATGGGGCCTGGGTCACGACAGCATCGGGAGTACGCGAGCGCTTCGACGCAGTCGTCCTGGCCTCTCATGCCGATCAGAGCCTCAGACTTCTGCCTCATCCTTCGGAGGAGCAGCAGAGCCTCCTCTCCGCCTTTCACTACCAGCGCAACGAAGCCTACCTCCATACTGACCCCTCGGTGATGCCGACACGGCGTCTCGCCTGGGCCTCCTGGAACTTTCGTGTCGAGCTGGGACCTAACGGACATCAGCGAGCAGTCACTCATTACTGGATGAACGCGCTGCAGGGAGTATCTCGCAATCAAGACTACTTCGTCTCCCTGAACAGCGACGACCGGATCGATCCGGCACGTCTCCTCTACCGGACGACCTACGATCATCCTGTCTTCACCCTGGATGCGATTCGGGGCCAGAAAGAACTCCCTAAGCTGAACCACGCGGGACGTCTCTTCTTCTGCGGAAGCTACTTTCGTTACGGATTCCACGAGGATGCTTGCATGGCGGGCTTCGACGCGGCCAAGGCCGTGCGGAAGCATCTCCACCGATGAATCAACAACTGCACTCTTCTCTCTACGAGTGCACGGTCTTTCATCGGCGACTCGCGCCGAAGAGGCACGAATTCCTCTACCGGGTCTTCTACCTCCTGATCGACCTCGACGAACTCGAGACCATCGATCGATCCCTCTTCCTGCTGAAAGTTAACCGATCCGCTCTCTACAGCTTCTGGGAAAGAGATCACATTGCTCATCTCTCTCCAGCAGCCTCTGCACGAGAAAACATCAGCCATTATCTGAATTCACAGGGAATCACGACACCCCTGGGGAAGATCCTTCTCCTGACGCTCCCCCGAATCGCCGGCTACATTTTCAATCCCATCTCGATCTACTACTGCTTCGACACCTCAGGCTCTCCCCTCACCTCGGTGGCCGAAGTTGGGAACACCTTCGGGGAGTGGAAGCCTTACCTGGTTCCTCTCAAGGAAGATGGGACTTTCGAGACTCGCGTCGTGAAGCACTTCTATGTTTCCCCTTTCTCAGATCTCGATCTCGAATTTGATTTTCGCTTTCACCTTCCGGGAGAGCGCCTTCAGGTGTTTATTGATGACTACCGTGGAGAGGAGCGGGAGCTCATCAGCGTATTGACCGGAGTGAGGGTCTCTCTCACCGATCGGAATCTCTTTTTCTTCTCACTCAAATACCCCTTCCTGACGCTTCAGGTCATTTTTGGGATACACTGGCAGGCTTTGCTGATCTGGCTTAAAGGTCTCACGGCCCGGCGCAAGGAAGCTCATCCGGAACTTCAACAAGGGATCCACCGCCCTCACAAATCTCTCGCCAACCACCCCTCTTCCTGCGCCCACTCTGATCAGGACACAAATTCCAATAATTCTTAAAATCACTATCCTCAACGATCCATCCGATGAGCACTTCTGAATCAGACCCAAAAACAGATCTTAATACCGAACTCCTCAAGAGCATCGCCGTCAGCTTGAAGGCAATCCACACCTCACTGGAAAACCTCACCGGTGCCGTCGAGGGAGTGGCCGAGTCGATCGAGAAGGCGCACGAACCCGAGGGTGATCTCGGCGTTCATTTGGTCTCCTCACTGAAGGACCTCACTTCGGCTCTTCACAAAAGGGCCCAGCAGGAGCGTAGCTTCCAGCCACAGCAGCAGGGACAGCGTCAGCAGAATCAACACCCCCAGCATCAGGGTGGACGCCGTGACGACCGTAACCAGCGTGGTCGCCAGCAGGAAAACCGTCCTCCCCAACAGGATCACGAGCACTCTGTTCATTCCGAACAGTCAGAGGAGCACCATCATGGCAGTTTCGAGGACCATGACGGCCCTTTGGTTTCCTACCGCGAGGAGCGGACCGATTCTCCATTCGAGCCCCATCAGGAGCAGCATCACTCCGAGGATTCGATTCCTGAGCCTCAGGGTAACCCCCAAGGCAGCACCAATACTGACGAGGAATCCCCCGCTTCGCCTTCCAAGCGTCCCCGTGCCAATACGAGACCCAACCGACGCCGCAGGGGTAATGGCGGGGGCAAGCCTCCGGTCAATCAGGCTCCCGCAGCCTAAGTCTAGAGAACTAAACTGCGCGGCAGGCTTCCACGAAGCGGCGTACCTTCTCCGGATCCTTGCGGAATCGGATCGACTTTCCTTCTGCATCGAGAAGATTCGTTGCCGTACAGGTATCGGCACCAGCTGAAGTGGTGAATCTGAGTCCCTCGGCGACATTCTCGGGTGAGAGTCCCCCTGCGAGAATCACGGGGATGCCACTTTGATGGACGAGATCACTGGCTACCTCCCAATCGCATACCTTACCCGTGATACCGACATGGCCAGCCACAGGCTGCGCCTTGCCACCAACGAGAAGGGTATCGGTCAGGAACCAGTCGCTGGATTCTTGGAGCAGCCGTCCAAGTTCCAGCGTCGGGACATGGGCTCCCAAGCCCGGCGGAGCGATCGGAATCGTCCTCATGATCTCGACCTTGGGGAAGCGCTCTCTCACGCCTTGTTGCAGCAGGATCGCCGCAGCAACAGCGACCTCGCCGACCACCTGCCCGATATTCAGGGCATCGCAGAAATGAACAATGTCGGGCTGATACCAATCGATGACGCGATGGACAGCCTCCGGATCGGCAAAGAGGGGGATGATACTGCTCTTCCGTCCAGCGGCGCGGATGACACCGACTGACTCCTTCAACGCCGGGATTTGCCATTCCTGGGAGGAGAGGATTACCCCACCGATATGATCGACACCGCACTCCGTCATGAGCGCTGCTTCCTTGGGTTCCTGAATCTCGTAAATTTGAACGATCATTCAAAAATCATGAACCTTTCTTCAAAACGACTCCAGCATGACTCTTCGACAGATCACCAAGGAAGGAAGATGAGAATACTAAACGTCTTTTCCGGACGATTCTGAAAGCGCCATCTGAGAACCATACCAGCAGATCAGGCTTAGCCCGAGTCCGATGGCGCTGCCAATGGCTAACTTCATGGCACTGCCGAAGAGCAGGGGGGCGACGAACCCCGAACCGAAAGCGAAGACAATCATAAACGTGAACCCCTGCAGGGAAGAGGAGAGCCCTCGAATCTGCGGGAACAAGTCCAGCGTCCCGACGACCATGGCCGGATTGGAAAGGGCCATACCGAAAGCATAGGTGCCCAGGGGGATCACCGCCCAAGGTATGATAGCGAAGCAGGTGGCGTTGTAGATCAGCGACCAGAGTATGGAGAGGATCATCAGGGCAAAGCCGACGGCAATCGTTGATTCAGGCTTCCAGTGATGACTCAGCTTTCCTGCAACGAAGGAACCGAGCGTCATCCCGCCGATAAGCGGGATGAAGAGCCACGCAAAACTGGTCACCGGCAGATGAAGGATATTCATCACATAGGCCGGTGCCGAAGCCACGTAAAGCAAGACTCCGGAAAAGGTCAGCGCGATCCCCAGGCACCGGATCATGAATTCGCCGTGCCGTGCGACGCTCCAGTAGTTGGCAACGACGACCTTTAGGTGAAAGGCATGACGTTGCTCCTTGGGGAGACTCTCCGGCAGAAAGCCCAAGCACAGCACAAGGAGGAGGAAACTGAACAGGGCGATGCTGCCGAAGATGGAACGCCAACCGAGGGTCACCTGAAGCCATCCGCCGAGGATGGGAGCGACAGCCGGCGCAAGACCGAATACGACGGTGATCCAAGACATCATCCGCTGGGCCTCCGCCCCCCTGAGCATATCGCCCACGATGGCTCGACCGACCACAGATCCAGCACCTGCGGAGAGCCCCTGGAAAAGCCGGAAGAACAGTAGTTCGTGAAAACCGGTTGAGATCCCTGCTCCGAGGGAACTGATGCAGTAAACCAGCATGGAGATCAGAATGACAGGACGGCGCCCGAAGGAGTCAGAGAGCGTCCCATAAAAGAGCGTCATGAAGGCAAAGGCAAAGAGGTAGAGACTGAGGGTTTGCTGGGCTACCGGTAGGCTTACGTGAAAATGGCCGGCAATGGCAGGAAGAGCCGGGAGATAAGCATCGATGGAAAGCGCCCCCAGCATCGCAAGAGCAGCCAGAATAAAGATGAGTAGGCGGTGTTTCATGGCGGCACGTGAGCGTATCCAGGATTGTTCCCTAACGCTCAGCAAAATTGATTCCCATACCTGATTCTGAGTCCGGACATCGCCAAGAGACCTCCCATCGGACTATCTTGGGGTTTGCAGGCAGACCAACGAATCCCCATCACGCATGCGCAAAATCATCCACATCGACATGGATTGCTTCTATGCAGCGGTCGAGATGCGTGAGCGCCCAGAGCTGGCCGGTCAACCCATAGCCGTGGGCGGTGGGAGTCATCGCGGGGTAGTCACCACCTGCAACTATGAGGCACGCAAGTTCGGAGTCCGCTCGGCGATGCCGGGATTCATGGCGCGGGAGCGCTGTCCTCACCTGATCTTCCTGCCCCTTCGGTTCGATCTCTACCGCGCAGCCTCCCAGCAGATCCGCCAGATCTTTCATGACTACACCCCGCTGGTGGAGCCCCTCTCCCTGGATGAAGCCTACCTTGACGTCACCTCCTTCTCCGGAGAGGGGCGTTACGCATGGGACATCGCCAAGGAAATCCGAGGAAAGATCCTAAAGGAAACCGGACTGACGGCTTCGGCTGGCATTGCTCCAAACAAGATGCTCGCCAAGATCGCCAGCGACTGGCGCAAGCCCAACGGCCAATTTGCCATCCTGCCGGAGCAGGTTCAGGAATTCATGGCCGCACTACCGGTTCGCAAGATCTGGGGTATCGGACCCAAGAGCGCTGAGCGCTTTGCCGAGCGCGGCATCCATACTTGCGCAGATCTCCAGAAAATGACCTTGCCGGAAATGGTTGTGCAGTTTGGAAAGTGGGGCGAGGAGCTGTATCACCTCTGCCGGGGAGAGGATGATCGTGAGGTTCAACCGCATCGCATCAGCAAATCCCTAAGCAATGAGACCACCTTCAGCGACAACCTTGATTCTTTGGAAGAGTGCCTGACTGCCATCACGGAACTCTCCTACGAGTTGATCGCTGAGTTGCGTCAGAAGGCCCCGGAGAGAAAAATCCGGAAGGCTTTTGTGAAGGTAAAGTTTGCCGACTTCACCCGGACGACCAAGGAATGCCTCTGCAGTGAGCCCTCGACTGAGATCTACCAGACTCTGCTCGCCGAGGCGCATGGGAGAAAAAATCTCCCGATTCGATTACTCGGTACAGGTGTGCGCTTTGAGGAGGGGCGCCTCGACAGCAACGAGGAATCACAACCGGAGCTTTTCGGGTGAAGCCCAAAGTTTGGAAGGCATCTTGCTCCCACTCCCATTGACCCATCGCATTTCTTGAGTAACGATCAAGGAATGTTCCTTCCTGGCCAAGCCGTTGTTTGTATCGATGATGCCTTCCCCCTCGGGATTCAGGCCCTCTATGACCAACTCCCCAAGAAGGGAAACACCTACCATATCCGCGATCTGGTGCCGGGATGCGACTTCAACGCGAATCCCGGTGAGGTTGCCGTCTACCTGACCGAACTCCGCAATCCGAGCAACAAGGTCGGGATCGAGCGGGGATTCAAGGCGGAACGCTTTGCCCCGTTGGATACGGAGGAGACCGAGGAGGAAGATATTTTTCACCTAGATGAGGTCCTCCCCTCACCCAATCAGAAACCTGTTAGGAGTCCGGAGCTCACACCAATTAGCACGTAGTCGTGGTGGAGTTTCATGACCCAGAACTCAAGCTCAAGTAGTATTACGGTGGCCAGGTGGCGCCTCTGATCTTCTCGGACATCGCAGACAAGATTTCCAAGCAGAGTCCTCAATGAGGTCTCTTTACCTTAGGGAAGCGACGCTTCCCTAGCCTGCATTCACTCCATCTCCTCGCTGCCGAACTCGCCTATGTAACCGAGTCTTATGCTTATAAGGAGTTAGAGGCCGTTGCGGGAAGACCCAGATCAGCGGCGGAAGCCTCCACCACCCCTAAAACCGCCTCCGCCAAAGGAGCGTCCTCCACCGATTCCCGAGTCGCGGAATCCCCCGGCATTGCGGGCGAAGCGCTGGTTGTCGAGATCACGGCCGACGTCGCCATGAGAAAAGGAGTTATCGGTATTATGCCATTCCGAGTTGTTGTGCTGCTGCCAAGCGCCGTCGGGGGAGCTGCGGTAGGCGTTACCATCGCGTCCGGCAAAGACGTTGTTGTCACCGAGGTGCGAGGAGTCATGGGAGAGGGACTCCCTTGAGAAATCACCATTCTCGGTGGCGCGCTGTGCATCCTGATGGAGATCCTGAGCGGCCTGGGGGTGATCCTCTTTGTAGTTCTGCTCGGCGCGGTTCATGTCACTAGAGGCCTGAGGGTGATTCTGGTCGAAGTTCTGTCGATCCTGCTGGAGTTGCTGGCGGTTCACGTTGGAGAGGTTGTTGTTCCCCCAGCGGTTATAAACATTGTTCTGGGTGTTGTAGGTCCTATTAATCGTGTTGCCGTTGAAGCTGTTGTTGGGTGAGTCGTTCCATCCTCCTCCCCAGCCGCCCCACCCCGGGGCGCATCCCCACCCGTGATCGAATGCGAGACCGACGGCGAATCCCGTGGCCAGACCGCAGGCGATCCCGGCACCGAACCCATAGGTGAGCGGCGGCGCGATCCAGGCCGAACCGATGTAAGGAACATAATTGTAGCCGGTACCGAAGACCACCACCCCTTCCGGGGAGAGGCAGGTGCCGTAGTAACCCGGAGTGTAACCCACGGTCACGAAGTCGGGAGTCGATCCGAAGACAGAGACGCTGGTTGCGTAGTAGACCGGGCAACTCGGCGGAATCGTGTAGATGGAGGCGGGCACCGTGTCGGCGACACTCCAGGGGCCGGACGGCGAGGCTGCCTTGAACCAGACGCCATTAATCACAGCGTAGTAGCGCGAAGTGGAGACCTTCACGACTGGGGTGGCGGTGTTGACCGCGTAGGAGAGTTCCGTGCCGCTGATCTTGGAGAACTGAGGTGCACCGTCATAGGTGACAGAACCGGGTGAACTGCGCGCGATGCGAGCGGTCTGCGGCACCGAGGAAGAGATCGCGGCCTCTTGGGCCTGCTTGGTTCCGGAGACGGAGGCCAGCACTGTTCCTGCGGGGGCGTTCTCAGGAATGTTGGTAAAATCGGCCGGGAGTTGGTTGGCTGGGACATACTGCCAGGCACCCGAGAGATTCTGGGTTGAGAACCAGCGGCCGGAGATCACGAGGTAATAGGTCTGCTTGGCGACATCCATAAACAGGGAGGAGGAGGTATTGGCGGCATGAAGGAGCTGGGTGCCGCTGACAGGTTGGAAGTCGGGGGCTCCCTGAGTGACGATCAGTTCCGTAGGCACCGTGCTGACGTAAACGGTCGGCGTGGTGGCGGAAGAAGCTCCCTGCTGGGGATTGTAAAGCTGGACATTCCCGGCCGTGGTCGCCTGCTGGAGAAGTGGGGCCAAGGCATCGGGAGGATTCACAGCAGGGGTCCACGTGCCGGAGATCTGGGAGGACTGGACCCAGCCTCCGTTGATCCGGAGATAGAACGTGCCGCTCGATTGATCGAGGGCAATAAGAGACTGCGTGTTGATGACGCGCAGCAGGGTGGATCCTGCGACGGGGCGGAGCGCGGGTTGCCCGTCAACGAGGACGAGGATCGCCGGGGTCTGGCTTAGGATGATTTTGGGAACGGGATTCTGTACGGCCACGGCCTTCGGTTTCTTGGATTCGGCCTGGGTCACGGCAAGATTAGCCTGGATGGCCTGCTGGGAGAGGCTCTGCCCCCAGACCTGGGACTGTGCGGCGACCGCCTGTGCATAGTTCATGGCCTGATCGGGGAAGGAGGGGAAGGTCGCCTTCACCACGGCCACCTCGTTGAGGGCCACGGTCATACCGTCTGGATTGGAAGTGATGATGCCCGTCAGCTTCACAGTGCCGAATCCCGGTGCAGCCGCGCCTTGCGGAGTCGCCGAGACAGCCATCCGAAAAGAGAGGACACCATGATCGAGCGAGGTTGCCTGGGGTTGGTAGACGGTGAAAGAGGTCCCGTTGTTGGTGAAGCTCCTCGGCCATCCCTGGGGGGTGGAGGCAGGGGGCTGCTGGGCTTCCGCCGTAACCGTGAGCAATGTGCAGAAGGCGATCAGGGCAAAGAGTGAACGAAGGGTCATCTTCATGAATCGAAGCCTAACCGTGTCCGCTTCCCTGTCAATTGGACGGAAGCGACTCACCGTGCTGAGGAGGTCTATTTCTTACAAGCTTGGTTGTCGTACTTGGTTCTTGGGCGGTCAGTGAGGCTCTTGAAAGGCGGTCGTAGATCCACTTTTTAACCATGCAACGATTTTAACCTTTTCACCCATTCCCCATTCTCGGGGTCGGCTTCTCATGCAAATTATGGGTTTGTAGAATCAGGGAGGGGGGGACTGAGAAACTTTTGTCCCCCACCCTATTCCTCGGCGGCGTTCAGCTTGAGGATTCGTTTCACTTCGGCAAAGGCTTTCGGGTTTTGGTGCGCTCCGTGATCACTCGGAACGACACACTCGGACTGCGCTCCATCCATATGGGAACTCCAGTAAGGGACGACGCCGTCTGACGAATGCGGCGAGTCGCCGCGACCCCGATCACCGATAATTGTATGGTACGGGATCCCCTTCACGATCGGCACGGTGTTGATCATGCGGACGAAGCGGTTCTTCGGCGAGAGGGTGTCGATGCTGTTGGGAGCGCGCTTGAGCTTCAGATCGTTGGCATGGAAGGTGACCACCTTGAGGGCGTCATTGCCGGCCAGAAGCAACTTCTTTGGCGTTCTCACAAGCATGGAGCCGATCCTGCCGATTGAGAGTGAGGCCATCTCGCTCCCCTTGAGCGGTGAGGAGATGAAGATCACCCTGCCGATCTCGGGACGATGCTTGAAGATCAGGGCGTCTGTGTAGAGCTTCTTGGAAGAGGCCGGGAGATTGGTTTCCGCAGGGGTGTGATGGAAAAGCTTCTTCCAGAGGGTATCTCCCGTATCGGTGATCAGGAGCCTGCTGATACATCCCCCCATGCTATGACCGATGACGATCATGGGCTTATGCAACGGAAAGTGCTTCTCAACGCCGTCAAGATTCTCACGAAGGATCGAGGCCGAGTAGGGATAGGGATATCCCGAGGGGTAACTATAAAACCAGAACTGGTAATGCTTCCGGATCTCAGGATCACTCCGCAGGCTGATAATCATTGGCGCCCAGGTGGAGGGGGAATCCATCAGGCCGTGGATGACAAGGACCACGGCCTTGTTCGGATTGTAGGGCTCCAGGCGGGCGAGTTGCGCCGTCTCGGCCCATTTCTCCGGATTGAGGAGTCGTTCCAGCTTCGGCACCCTCGGAGCCGTACTGGTGAGCATCACCGCCAGCGGGACGGTGAAATCAGCAGCCAGATCCATCTTCTGGCCATTCACGGAGGTCGTCTCCTGAGCCAAGGGATCCTCAAACGCGATGATACAGCGATTCCCCTGGATGCGGGCCACGGCTGTCACTCCGTAATAGACCTTCTTGGTGAAGTAGTTTTTCCGCCACTCCTTGTTATCACCCTTCCCGACAGCAACCACGGGAGCTCCGATTCCGGTACGGGAGACATGCTCCTCGACATACTTCCCCCCGATCATGAACTGATCGGCAGGAGTGAAGGTGTAGAGTGCTGGATTCCACATCGGCCTTGGGTCGGGCTGATGCTCCAGAAGAGAGGTGCCCCCTGAGGGGCTCGGAACGCCCAGC
>CAIPWR010000039.1 GCA_903868795.1 uncultured Spartobacteria bacterium
GGATTTCTCCTCTCGGGGCCGTTAAACCTGGCGACGTCCTACTCTCGCACAACCTATAGATGCACTACCATCGGGGCTGCAGCGTTTCACTTCCGTGTTCGGGATGGGAACGGGTGGTGCCACCGCGCTATGATCACCAGAGGACGAAACCGGGAGACTTACCATCTCAAGATCTCGGGTCTCTAGGGACACGTAGCTTGCCTTGTCGTATTGTCAGGTTTTCAAAGAACTGCCGCATGCCGAATCACTTGATCCAACCCATCGGTATTCACTGACATCTGCAGATAGTAGTAAAAAATGCCTTAAACTTTTCGAGCTTGAATCCATTAGGCGGATTCACTGCTTAAGGTGAATCCAAAATGAACTAATAAAGCCGAACGATCATTAGTATTGCTAAGCTGAACATGTTACCATGCTTGTACCTGCAACCTATCAACGTGGTGGTCTTCCACGGATCTTCAGGGAGAACTCATCTTGGGAGAGGCTTGGCGCTTAGATGCTTTCAGCGCTTATCCTTTCCGAACATAGCTGCCCGGCAATGCCGTTGACACGACAACCGGAACACCAGAGGTTCGTCACTCTCGGTCCTCTCGTACTAGAAAGTGAACCCCTCAATTCTCCTGCGCCCACAGTGGATAAGGACCGAACTGTCTCGCGACGTTCTGAACCCAGCTCGCGTACCACTTTAACCGGCGAACAGCCGGACCCTTGGGACCTTCTCCAGCCCCAGGATGTGATGAGCCGACATCGAGGTGCCAAACCATGCCGTCGATATGAGCTCTTGGGCATGATCAGCCTGTTATCCCTAGCGTACCTTTTGTCCGTTGAGCGATGGCAATTCCACATTCAACCACCGGATCACTTGGGCCGACTTTCGTCCCTGCTCGACATGTGTGTCTCGCAGTTAAGCTGGCTTATATCCATGTACTCGTCACCCGATTATCAACCGGGCTGAGCCAACCTTCGCACTCCTCCGTTACTCTTTGGGAGGAGACCGCCCCAGTCAAACTGACCGGCTGCCATGGTCCCTCGCCCAGATAATGGGCCGAGGTTAGATTCTCCAATTTGCAAGGGTGGTGTTTCATTGACGACTCATCGAACCCCGAAAGATTCGAATCAAAGTCTCCCACTTACACTAAGCATGAAAACCGAAAAACCAGTGACAGCGTACAGTAAAGGTGCATAGGGTCTTTCCGTCCTACTGCGGGCAGGCGGCATCTTCACCGCCATTACAACTTCGCTGAGCTCCTCGTTGAGACAGCGGTCAACTCGTTACACGATTCGTGCAGGTCGGAACTTACCCGACAAGGAATTTCGCTACCTTAGGACCGTTATAGTTACGGCCGACATTCACGGGGACTTGAGTTCGAAGCTTCGCATTGCTGCTAACATCTTACCGTAATCTTTCCGCATTGGTCACGTGTCACACCCTATACGTCGACTTGCGTCTTAGCAGAGTGCTGTGTTTTTGTTAAACAGTCGGTTGACCCTACTCACTGCGCCCTACATCACTGTAGGGACCCCTTCTTCCGAAGTTACGGGGCTAGATTGCCGAGTTCCTTAACGAGGTTTCACTCACGCGCCTTAGTCTATTCGACTCACCCACCTGTGTCGGTTTACGGTACGGACTGCCATGGGAACACTTACAGGCTTTTCTCGATACAGTATTTGAAGAATCCGCTTCAGCCGAAGCCTCCACGTTATCTTGCGAAACCGCCACTTTCAATCGGCGGCCCTTCTCCTACCATATGTCCCCTGTAAGCTTAACCATTGCAGGTGCAGGAATATAAACCTGCTATCCATCGACTACGCCTATCGGCCTCGCCTTAGGTTCCGACTAACCCTGGGAGGACGAACCTTCCCCAGGAAACCTTGGGTTTACGGCGGCCGGGAATTCAACCCGGCTTATCGCTACTCATGTCTGCATCCTCACTTGTTGGCACTCCACCTAGCGTTTCCACATGGCTTCAATGCACCAACAATGCTCTCCTACCACGCACGTCCGGCGAACCGGTCGTGCATCCAGAGCTTCGGTATACCGCTTATCGCCAATCATTTTCGGCGCAAGATCGCTCGATGAGTCAGCTATTACGCACTGTTTAAATGGTGGCTGCCTCTAAGCCAACATCCTCACTGTCTAAGCAATCTCACATCCTTTCCACTGAGCGGTATTTAGGCACCTTAGCTGCTGATCTGGGTTGTTTCCCTCTCGAATACGAAGCTTATCCCTCGCATTCTGCCTCCTGGACTTCACCCTACGGCATTCGGAGTTTGATTGAATTCGGTACCCGGGTATGGGCCCTAGTTCATCCAGTGCTCTACCTCCGTAGGTCAGCGTCCAAGGCTCTACCTCAATAGATTTCGGAGAGAACCAGCTATGACGGGGTTTGATTAGTCTTTCGCTCCTACCCACAGTTCATCCGAGAACTTTTCAACGTTCACCGGTTCGGTCCTTCATCCCGTGTTACCGGGACTTCAACCTGACCATGGGTAGATCACCTCCGCTTCGGGTCTAGCACCAGCAGCTGGGCGTCCATTTCGGACTCGCTTTCGCTTCGCCTCCGTCCCAGAAGGACTTAGACTTGCCACTGATGCTAACTCGCAGACTCATTAAGCAAAAGGCACGCCATCACCCTTGCGGGCTCTGACACCTTGTAAGCACATGATTTCAGGTACTATTTCACTCCGCTCGCAGCGGTTCTTTTCACCTTTCCCTCGCGGTACTTGTTCACTATCGGTCGCCTGTTAGTATTTAGCCTTACGGAGTGGTCTCCGTGGATTCATGCCAAGTTTCACGTGGATGGCATTACTCAGGAACTCCCTAGGGGTCATCGGATTTTTGGTTACAGGTCTGTCACCTTCTATGGAGCGCTTTTCCACACGCTTCACCTAATCCTCTGACTCCCACGTCGGGGTCCTACAACCCCGGAGGACAAGTCCTCCGGTTTGGGCTCTTCCGCTTTCGCTCGCCACTACTGACGGAATCGTTTCACTTTCTTTTCCTCTGGTTACTGAGATGTTTCACTTCACCAGGTTTCGCTCCCTCTGTTCTATGTATTCAAACAGCGGTGGCCAGATATGACTCTGACCGGGTTACCCCATTCGGAAATCTCCGGATCATAGCGTACTTGCCGCTCCCCGAAGCTTATCGCAGCTTATCGCGTCCTTCATCGCCTACAGGCACCAAGGCATTCATCATGTGCTCTTAGTAGCTTTTGATATCGTTCATTCTGAAATTTCGGTGAACACAGGTCGTCACAAGACGCCGTATGTTCACGGACTCAGCTCTAAAGTTGTAATTTTTTACCCTATCTGCAGATGTCAAAGAACTTCCGACGGGACTATGCCCGCGGGGAGCGCCGGATCCTGAGATCCCACACAGCCAAAAATGGTTCGGATGGATCAGCCAACCGCACAGGGTGCGATGGCTATGAAAATTGTTAATGAAAAGTTTATAACCTAGAGTCTGTAGGAAGTGGTGGGCCTGACTGGATTCGAACCAGTGACCCTGCGCTTATCAAGCGCATGCTCTAACCAGCTGAGCTACAGGCCCTATTAGAGACTAAGACTTATGGTTAAATTGGTGGAGGCATGGGGATTATCCTTTGCTGAGGCAAAGGCTCTGCTTGATGACTTCGTTCCGATCACCTTGCCGCTGATCGCGGCATGGCAGTCGAACCTTGGTTCTCATCCCATCATCCTCATCACCTTTGGAAAAGGTGGTGGAGGCATGGGGATTCGAACCCCAGACATTCTGCTTGCAAAGCAGACGCTCTACCAACTGAGCTATACCCCCGCGTTGCGGCGGCAGAGCCGCTAGAAATATTAAAAACTAGTCACGAAACCTAAGCAACCTGAGTTACTGGTTTCTCTTACAGCAAAAACTGAATTGTGCGTTCCTCATCGAACCCTCCGACCTTTCGATCTTCGGGATTTCATCGCTTGCAGCATCTCCTAAGAGAGTGTTTAGCGATCGACCTTCCGGAATATTCTAGATTTTCCGGATATCTCCTTAGAAAGGAGGTGATCCAGCCGCAGGTTCCCCTACGGCTACCTTGTTACGACTTCATCCCAGTTACCATCCATACCTTAGGCACCTGCCTCCCTTGCGGGTTGGCGCAGCGACTTCGGGTACAAACGACTTCCATGATGTGACGGGCGGTGTGTACAAGGCCCGGGAACGTATTCACGCCGTCGTAGCTGATACGGCATTACTAGCGATTCCAACTTCATGAAGGCGAGTTGCAGCCTTCAATCCGAACTGGGCCCAGGTTTGGTGATTTCCTCCACCTCGCGGTTTCGGTTCCTTCTGTCCTGGGCATTGTAGTACGTGTGCAGCCCTGGCCGTAAGGGCCATACTGACTTGACGTCGTCCCCACCTTCCTCCCCGTTTCACAGGGCAGTCTGATCAGAGTGCTCGGCTTGCGCCGGTGGCAACAGATCACAGGGGTTGCGCTCGTTGCGGGACTTAACCCAACATCTCACGACACGAGCTGACGACAGCCATGCAGCACCTGTGCAAATTGTGTATTGCTACACTCCCCGGCTTTCACCGGTTTAGAGATGCATGTCAAGGCCAGGTAAGGTTCTTCGCGTTGCATCGAATTAAGCCACATACTCCACCGCTTGTGCGGGCCCCCGTCAATTTCTTTGAGTTTTAATCTTGCGACCGTACTTCCCAGGCGGCACGTTTAACGCGTTAGCTCCGGCACGGAAGGGGTCGAATCCTCCCACACCAAACGTGCACCGTTTACTGCCAGGACTACCGGGGTATCTAATCCCGTTTGCTCCCCTGGCCTTCGTGCATGAGCGTCAGGTAATGCCCAGAGATTCGCCTTCGCCACTGGTCTTCCTCACGATATCTACGCATTTCACTGCTACACCGTGAATTCCAATCTCCTCTACATACCTCTAGCGGAGCAGTATCGAATGCAGTTTAGAGGTTGAGCCCCTAAATTTCACATCCGACTTACCCCACAGCCTGCGCACCCTTTACGCCCAATGAATCCGAACAACGCTTGAGACCTCTGTATTACCGCGGCTGCTGGCACAGAGTTAGCCGTCTCTTCCTCTAATGGTACTATCACTTTCTTGTTCCCATTTGACAGGAGTTTACAATCCGAAAACCTTCATCCTCCACGCGGCGTCGCTCCATCAGGGTTTCCCCCATTGTGAAAAATTCTCGACTGCTGCCACCCGTAGGTGTCTGGACCGTGTCTCAGTTCCAGTGTGGCTGGTCGTCCTCTCAGACCAGCTACCCGTCATAGCCTTGGTGAGCCGTTACCTCACCAACTAGCTGATAGGCCGCGAGCTCATCAGGAAGCGTCTTGCGACTTTGGCTTCGGGAAGATGTCTTCCCTGGCCATATGCGGTATTAATTCGCCTTTCGGCGAGTTATCCCCCACTTCCCGGCAGATTGCTCACGTGTTACGCACCCGTTCGCCACTAGATTTCATCGGTATTGCTACAAATGAAATCCCGTTCGACTTGCATGTCTTATCCACGCCGCCAGCGTTCGTTCTGAGCCAGAATCAAACTCTCCGTAGAAAGTTTGCGCCTTCCCACGCTAAATGGGAGGCAAATTTCCAGCATCATCTTTTCCTTAGCCACCGTAGTGACCAAGGGACGATCTGTATTAAACTTCGATTAAGAAAATCGACGAAAAACGCACAATTCAGTTCTTGCTGTTTTTGTATATGATCCATCCGGTTTCCGTTGCTTGTGCGAAACCGGACCTGCGCTATCAAAGATCGATGCCAGTGGCTGCTGAAGAAGTTAGCCGACTCATACCGCTTGAGGCTTTCACCATAAGCTTGCATTGGGTCGTCAGCACTATCCCGTACTTGTTCATGTACTCGAGGCAGACTGGCGAAGAACATTCCCGAGCGAGTGACCGAAGTCCCTGCTGGGATTGAAAACCTTATACGAGATCTTCCAGGAGTCAACGAATTCTTTCACTTTTTTTAAAAAAATTTCGAGGGCTGCATTCCTTTATTTTGACGCCACCCCCTCGAGAAAGAGTAACGCCCGCCGGCCCAGATTTCATGGTGTCGGCGGGCGTGTAAAAACAGATGCTTATGTATGATACTTTCTAGAGCCCCATTTTATGGACCTCGGGAGCTATTCTTTCACCGCAAAGTTGTCAGCGCTTGCGTCGTGACTCGAGAAACTGGGCCGTAGCCTCATACGCCACAGGAATCATCGAGACGAAGATGATGCCGATCACGACGGTCTCGAAATGCTTCTGCACCCAGGGCATCTGCCCAAAGAAGAGTCCTGCCGACATCATGAGCAGGACCCAAAGAACACTGCCAACAACGGTGTAGAGAACAAACTTGCGCCGCTCCATCGAGGCCATTCCCGCCACAAAGGGAGCAAGCGTGCGAAAAATCGGCAGGAAGCGGGCCATCACGACGGCCTTCACCCCGTGCTTCTCAAAGAAGAGATGGGTCCGGTCGAGGTACTCCTTTTTAAGGATCAGCGCATTCTCCTTGAAAATACTTCCACCGAGCTTTGCACCAATGGAGAAGTTCACGAGATTACCAAGGGTCGCTGCAACCATCAGAAGCCCCATGGCTATGGGCCATTGCAAGCCTGCCCCCGGATGGGATGCTGCATATGCCCCGATTGCAAAGAGCAGGGCATCGCCGGGAAGGAAGGGTGTGATCACCAGTCCTGTCTCGCAGAAGACGATGGCGAACAGGATCGCGTAGACCCAGAGGCCATAAGCGTGGACGATGTTTTCAAGACTCTTGTCGAGGTGAATGAAGTTGGCTTGAAACCAGTGAATGAAGTCAGTGATATGCATTCGGCCTATGAAGCAGGATTCATGCGCCTCGGCAAGCAAAGGGAATACAGACTTCGGACAAGGATGACCCTTACCTCTCGACGAGGAATCCTGACCCGCGCCGCTTCGGGGGATCGTTTGATCTGCCTCAGTGTCCGTACCGCAAGATCATGCGGCAGAGCTGTAGCCATCAGAAGCCTGCCAGAACGCAGGCCCGTGAGATATTCTTCTCCTGATCCCAACCACTCCTCCGCCAGGTCATACAGTGAAGGAAGATCATCGTTCTTAACATAAAGACGCCCCACGGAACGATCCTCCATGCGGTCACGCAGGATATTTACTAGCTGCAGCCCCTTGCCGTACTCGCCTCCCAATCGCTTCATTTCTTCTTCGGGACGTAGAAGCGTTTGGGGTTCGTGTTTTGCAATCAGGTGGGTCCAAGTCTCCCCAACCGACCCCGCTACCAGGCAGCAATAATTCTCCAACTCTTCATCCCCAAGCGGCAACTCCGAGGGGAATCTCGTCAGGTCGGCAAGTTGCCCCTCGACGATCGATTGCCATAGCGAGATCAACTCCTTTCTATCAGGACTCCCCTGCAAGGCGGCGATCAACTGCGGTACGGCACGTATCAACTCCCCCTCGCTGTCGTTGAGTTCGCCAGAAAGTATCCTCGGTTGCCAAGCGTCACAGACGCCACCACTCAATGACATCCTCAGCTTTTCCAACAGAGTGATCCTTCTTTCGCGAGGGATCGTTCCCGCATCAGCAATCGTATCCGAGGCTCGCGCCAACAGGTAGCCAAGCCCGAGAGGCTCGCGTAAGGAACGGGGTAAGATCCTCAGAGTCAGCGCAAAGGTTCGCGCGTGATCGTTAAGGAGATAACGGATCTCCTGAGCTTTCATGATTAGAGACGCGACTGGGGTGTCGGCTGGGGAGTTGCGTAAGATGCAGGCTCGCTTCCACTCCCTGAGCCATCCGTGCGAGATGACCGAATGCCGACTCGCTTGAGAAGGATCATCTTCTCATCCGCATTTCCAAGACCCCTCGATTCAGCCTCCGCGACATGGCCCCCATCCAGAGATGCCTTTGGCATCCGGGAGACGACTCGCTGTTCATCCAGCAAGCGCAATGCCGTGGCGTCAATAGCCACGGGGTCCTTGGAGGCGAAAAGCGTCGAGTAGGTGACGCAGTTTCCCGGACTCGGATAAGGACCTCCCGCGTACTGGAGCACCATGCCGTCCATGATCGTCAGGACGACCTTCTTGCCGAGCCACTCGCTTCCGTAAACATCCGCAAGCGCTGAATCTCCATATCCCTCACCCCTGCCAAATCGCCTCCAGTTATCGAGGGCCCCCAGCGTCATCCCGGCAAGGGCTCCATTGATCCC
>CAIPWR010000040.1 GCA_903868795.1 uncultured Spartobacteria bacterium
GACTCCGGTGTACTGGATGACACGGGTGGCCTGGTAGTTGTGGTAGGCTCCTCCAGCGAGGCCGTTGAGGTAGAGTCCCTTGCCATCCTTCTGGCCGTAGGTTCCGAAGACTCCGAAGCGGACGGCGTTGTCGGTAAGGCTACTGCCGGTTCCCAGTCCTGAGCCGTTGGCTCCGCTCTTGGTGAAGGTTCCCTGGTAGCCTGCGTAGATGCCGCTGGCCACTTTGTCGTTCCACTTGTAGGTGAGGCCGGTGGTGACGCCTCCGCTCTCGGAGTTGTAGCCCGGAAGCATATTGGCGCTGTTGGCTTGGGCGAAGATGCCGTTGCCATCCACGAACATGCCCCAGCGGTTGTCGAGTCCGGGACGCAGGATGTCTTTCTTGGAGTCGAGGACGCTCTTGCCTCCGTCACCCTGGCCCTCCTGAAGCATGGCGTAGTTGTCGGCCAGTCCGCTCATGCTGAATCCCCCACCCTCGGCCACTCGCACTCCCCAGAGGCGCTGGTTGAGTTCCATGTTCTGGGCGTTGGCCTGGTTGAAGGCGATCGTTGCCATCTGCTGGTAGAAAGTCGGCATGATCGCATTGAAGGCTTGGTTGTACTGGGATGCGGTGAGGCTATCGAGCGTAGTGGAGACAACGAGTTGGTCGCCGCTGGTAGCCGGGATGAAGCTGTTCAGCGCTGTCGCCACGTTCACCTGGTTACGGTTGGCTGCAAGCTGGGTGTAGCTAGCCGGGGCGATGATCACGGATGCTGTCGGGTCGCCCTCGATCACGAGGCGGCCTCTATATCCATCCGGAGCCACGATGGAGCTAAATGTACCACTAATGCTATCTGCAGTCAGAAAGGTGATCTTCTCACCGAACTGCAGTGAACTTCCCGACATGGGAGTGATATTTAGGGTCCCGTTCAGGACGACATTTCCCTGCACGTTGACCTGATCATGGAGCGAGGCACTTGCAACCGTGAGGTCGAAAGCAGAACCCTTACCGAGAACGAAGCTACCGCGAATCGCGAGTGTGGAAGGAGTTGATGATGCGAGTAGTTGACCGTTTTCCGTCAGATTCCCTTGGAAAATTCCAGAGCCATCATAGTAACCATTGCTTCCAATGGTCAGATTTTTGACCACAAGAAGACCATCGTTTACGATCACCCCGTCCGATTTGGAGATATCCGATGAGAAAGGAGAGACCTGCACGACCCCGGTTGTTGCAATCATAAGCATAGTCCCGGGATCGAGATTGAGGCTTTTCCCGACATTCATGGTATTGGCCACGGTGAGAGCACTCCAATATCCCGTGATCTGAAGCTTGCCGGGAATATTGACTGGCTTGACTGAGGCATCTATCACCAGCCCCCCCCCTCCTTGGACTGTAAAGTTATTGGGAACGATCAGGCTATTATTCCCTTGGATTATTCCCGTCGCAGGGATGGCCCCTGAGAAATTGGTGCCGATGACGTTAAAGGCACCATTCGAGACAGTCAGATTTCCATTCAAGTTTAGGACACCGCCATCATTGAAATTCAACCCGTTGATGGCATTGGAGGAAAGAGAAGTCTGGTTCAGGCCGTCGACCGTGAAGGAATAGTTCGGATCAATCGGGGTATTGGAGTTGGCGTTATCAAGCGGAACAATCAGGCGGTTGGCTTTTAAGAAGAAGATGCCTCCTCCTGAAGCCCTGGAAATATCATCCCAGTTTGTTCCATTCTGAGAGAGAATAGAAATTCCTGCATTATTATTAGAGAGTCCTTGAACGACTTGTGACGACTCAGTGTCTACTGGAATTGAACCTCCATTGTTTGTGCCATAGTTGACCTCGACATAGATATCCCCACCGGCTTTGACGCTCAGTGGATTCGTCAATTTCATAAGATTATAACCTGGACCGTCGGCATTGAGAGTATTTGTCTGGGTGGCTATCGCATTACCAACAAATCCACCTGTTCCGGAATTGGGATCAGTGATACTAAAATTCGTATAAACATTTAGGATCACCGTCGTATTGGAATAAAGTTGCCATAGCCCAAATGCTCCAATGTAAGAATTAGCGGGGGTTGCTAATTTCTCGGCTGCAATATTTTCAACCCCAGCATTAAATCCTATGCCGTAGGATTTTGGAGCAAAGATCTGATTCTGAATTACAGAGGGTGCATAGGCGTATTGAGCACCATTATTGGCATTCGAATAGACATTACTTGCAACCACGTAAGCTGTTGCGTTTTTGAAATTAGCCGCAGAAGCATCAGCATAAAGACCATAAGTATAACCATTTTCTTTGGTTACGGGATCAGGGGCAACACTCCCGACATTCGTTCCCCACGAGTTTTGCAGAATCCATGAGCCTGTAAAATTTGTAAAAGAGTTAGATACCGATATCGTGTCATTCCATCCAATCAATGAAATCGAATGATTAATTCCGTTAGTGGCATCAGCGGGTAAATACTCGATAGGTGCGAATTGAGCATAGTAAGTGATGGCTAGCGCTCCATATTTCAGAACAGCTTGTTTGAGAATCTGTTGATAGGAACTCAGGCTAGTAGTATTACTGTTCCATGCAAAGGACACCGATTCAGTCAGCATGAACGGCGCCAAGTTCTGAGAGGCGGGAGGCACATACGCATTAAGAATTTCTCCATTACCAGCAGCGGCATTGGCATAACGATAGTAATTCAGAATGTTGTTTGTTTTGTAAACAGGCCCACCTCCGGCCACAGTAATACCGTTGTCATATTGAGTATTGATATTCCATGTTCCCCGGCCTCTCGTCCAATATGCGACTGCCATACCGCTATAACCTCCCCAACCTTCATTGGTATTCAAATTAGCTCCATTTCCATTCATGGTTGCCAAATGCCAGATGGAGAGATCCAGGACAGGATCCGTAGGGCTAGAGGCAAGCCCGGCCTTGAGAATCGCGCTCTGAAAAGCAGTCGTATTGCCGAAAGCCCAGCAAGTCCCCAGATTCCCTTGATCCTTAACCGGAGTGAGAAGCCCATCGCTGTTAAGATCGTAGAAGGATGGAAGGCTTTGCGCCCGAACCGCTGACGATTCTAAAATCGGGGAAATTACTCCCAAGAGTAGAGTTAACAAGGCAACCTTAGGGAGTCGTTTGCGAATGGACATAATTTCGACCTAAAAAACGTTTTTCTTTTTGAATAGCAAGAGGAAAAGAGGTCTATTCCGCAACACTATCACCAAAAGAACCCACCCTCCATCTTGAAGGTGCTTGATCGAGGATTTTCAGAAGATTAAAAGCCGAGCTTGCGGTCGAGGATCTCGCCAAGATGCTCGTGGAGAGGCTCATTCTCGAGTCGCTCGAGGACAGTTCCAAAGAAGCCACGGACGATGAGTTGCGCCGCCTGCTTGGGAGGGATGCCGCGGGCCATCATGTAGAAGAGTTCATCCTCGTTCAGTTCGCCTGAGGTCGCTCCGTGGGTGCAGCGGACGTTATCAGCAAGAATCTCGAGTCCTGGCATGGAGTTGGCCTCGGCCTCATCACTCAGCATCAGGTTACGAACTTTCTGGTAAGCATCCGTCTCGTGGGCAGCCTCCTCGACCTTGATCAAACCCGCAAAGATCGTCCGTGAGGAATCCGCAAGGGCATTGTGGTAGAGCAGATCACTCGTGGCACGGGGAGCGAAATGGTCCTGAAAAGTCCGCTGGTCGATCTCCCGGGTTCCACTCGCAGGATTGATCGAGAGCATGACGCTTCGGGATTCCTCTCCGAGAAGATGACTGTCGCTCTCGCCTCGGATGTAGGCTCCTCCAAGATTCATCTGCAGGGCTGTTGAAACCCCCTCCTTCTCCACTTCGGTGGTGTTGATATGAAAGGCTGTTGCTTTGTCACTCCACTCCTGAACACCGACATAATGCAGCTTTGCATTCGTTCCCAGCGTGAGGTCATTCACGGCAATGGCGAGAGAACGCTCATCCCGTGATGAAACGAAGTGATCAATTACCGTGGCTGAAGCCCCCTCTGCCAGGACGATCAGGGTGTGGGGAAAGATGGTGGCATTCTCCCCCTCGACCCAATGCCAGATCTCAATCGGTTTCTCGATAACGACTCCCTGCGGGACATAAACGAAAGCCCCAGAATGGAGATGGGCGTGGTGAAGGGCGGCGAATTTCTTCGAGCCCAGGCGCACATCGGAAGTCATGAAGCTCTTGCGGAAGAGTTCCTCGTGATTCTTCGCAGCTTCCTCCATCGGCAGGAGAAGCACCCCGGCAGGCAATCCTACCTGATCGTTGTGGACGAGAACTTCATTCGCAAAGACAAGCTTTGCAGCGAGATCGGTGTGCGCTGAGGAACGAGCCACAAGTGCCGCAGCATCCTGGGATGGAGCAGCGGCATGAAACTCAGAAAGATCGATTGCCTTCAGATTGGCAAAACGCCACGGCTCGTCGTTGCGCTTTGGCTGAGGCAGAAATTGAAAAAGCTCCCAAGCCTCCTGCTGCTCCTTGCGGAACCATGCGGGCCAACGGTTGGAAGTGCCGTTCTCTGGGGGAGGAGTGGTTGAGATACTCATCCGACCGATCCCTCCATTTCGAGATCGATGAGCCGCTTCAGCTCGACGGAATATTCCATCGGGAACTGCTGGACGAGATCGTTCACAAAACCATTCACAGCAAGACTCATGGCGGCTGCTTCGCTCAGGCCACGCTGCTGCATGTAGAAGATTTGCTCCGCGCTGATCTGACTGACGCTCGCCTCGTGCTGGACGGCATTTCCCTGACCGCGAACACTGATGGCAGGGTAGGTGTCGGTGCGGCTGTGGCTATTGATGAGCAGCGCATCGCATTCGGTGTTGTTCTTGCACCCTTTCAGATGCTTCGGGACATGAACCATGCCGCGATAAGTCGAGCGGCCTGATCCCAGACTGATCGACTTCGAAATGATGTTGCTGGTCGTGTTGTCGGCCGCATGAATCATCTTGGCGCCGGTATCCTGGTGCTGACCATCTCCGGCCAGTGCGATGGAAACAACTTCACCTCGGGCCCCCTTCCCCTTCATGACAACGCCGGGATACTTCATGGTAAGCCGGGAGCCGATATTGCAATCGATCCACTTCACCTCGGCATCCTCGTGGGCGATGCCGCGTTTGGTCACAAGATTGAAGACGTTCGAGCTCCAGTTCTGAACGGTGATGTATTGGATCTTGGCACCTTTCATGGCGACAAGCTCCACTACGGCGCTGTGGAGTGTGGCTGTCTCGAACTTCGGTGCGGTGCAACCCTCCATGTAGGTGAGTTCGGCACCCTCATCGGCGATGATGAGGGTTCTCTCGAACTGACCGAAGTTCTGTGCATTGATGCGGAAGTAGGCCTGAAGCGGATGCTTCACCTTCACTCCTGGCGGGACATAGATGAAGCTCCCTCCACTGAAAACGGCAGAATTGAGTGCCGAAAACTTGTTGTCACCGCTTGGGATCACCTTGCCGAACCACTTCTTGAAGATCTCGGGATGCTCCTTCAGACCCTCGGTGGAACCGACAAAGATGACACCTTGCTCACCGACTGCAGCCTTGATGTTCGAGTAGGCCGCCTCGCTGTCGAACTGGGCCTCCACACCAGCGAGGAACTTACGCTCCTGCTCGGGAATACCGAGACGCTCGAAGGTCTTCTTGATGTCATCGGGAACCTCATCCCAGGTCCGCTTGGGAACCTGTCCTTGGGAGAGGTAGTATCGGATATTCTCGAAGACGATATTCTCGAGATCCTTGGTGGCCCAATGTGTCGGCATCGGCTTTTCGAGGAACTTGCGGTAGCCCTCCTTGCGAAAGGCACGGACCCAATCGGGGTCGCCCTTCACATCGCTGATGTAGTCGATCGTGGCCTCGTTCAGTCCGACGCCTGCATCGAAGGCGTAGTCCATCTCATAGCGAAAATCACCGACGGAACGGTCAATCTCGATGTCGGGTTTGGTTTCGGTGCTCATAGAAAAGGTAGGTTAGGCTGAAGTCAGTTAGACTTTTAGGTTCTGAGTCTTGGTTCTGATGGGTTCTGGCAAATAGTCTAATAGTCTAAACTGCTAATGCCCTTTTAGGCGGCCTTGATTCCGGATTCCCCGAATTGTTTTTCGACCCAGTCGTAGCCCTCAGCCTCAAGCTTGAGGGCAAGATCCTTGTCGCCACTGTGGATGATCCGCCCCTCGGACATGACATGAACCTTGTCGGGAACGATGTAGTCGAGCAGGCGCTGGTAGTGGGTGATAACCAGCATGCCGATGTTCGGGCCACGGAGGGCATTCACACCTGCGGAGACGATCTTGAGTGCATCGATATCGAGACCGCTATCGGTCTCGTCAAGCACCGCATAGGAGGGCTCTAGCATCGCCATCTGGAGAATCTCACAACGCTTCTTCTCACCGCCGGAGAAGCCTTCGTTCACCGAGCGGGAGGTGAAATTACGAGGCACGCTCAGCGCGTCCATCTTGGCGTAGAGCTTCGCGTAGTAGTCGGTTGCTTCGAGTTCCTCTCCCTCAGGAAGACGGGCCTGAAGCGCGGCACGGATGAAGTTGGCGATGGTGACGCCGGGAATCTCCATCGGATACTGGAAGGCTAGAAAGAGTCCGAGGCGGGCCCGAACGTCAGGCTCCAGCCCCAGAATGCTCTCCCCATCCAGCAGGACGTCACCGGAGGTCACGGTGTAGTCGGGATGGCCGGCCATGATCTTTGCGAGTGTGCTCTTGCCGGCGCCGTTCTTGCCCATGATGGCGTGAACCTCTCCCTTGGGGATGTCGAGGGTCAGTCCCTTAAGGATCGGCTTGTCACCGATGGAGGCGTGCAGGTCTCGGATGGAAAGTGAGTGTGCGGACATGGTCGGTTACTTGATGGTTGGTTTGGAGTGATGGATTTTTTTGGAATTTGTACTGCAATCGGCGCAGAGACCGCGCAGGGAGACATCGTGCTGAGTCACGAGGAATCCGAAGGGGAGTTTCCACCCCTTGTCCTGGTTTTGAGAAAATTCGACGTCGGAGATATGACCGCATTCCGTGCAGTGAAAGTGGCCGTGCTCCTGCAGGTTGGCACAAAAGCGGGTCGGTTCCCGATCGACATGGACGGCCTTCACCAAGCCGCTGCCGACCATCGTCTCGAGGCAGTTGTAGACTGTGGCAAGAGAGATTGAGGGCATCCGCTTCTGGGCCCGGATAAAGACCTCCGTGGCCGTGGGGTGATCCCTCTTGTTCATCAGCACCTCGTAAACCTGACGACGCTGCGGCGTCAGCCTCAGTCCTCCTTGTACCATGGCCGACGCATACTGCCCCATCGGACTATCATTGGCTGGAGTGTATGAAGATTTCTTCATGAGATGGAGTCTCAATTTATCACCCGAGTCGCCACCTTCAAGCTCAATCAAGAACTATTCTAAATAAGGAGGGCTCAGCGTTTCTTAGGGAGCTCACTATGCGGTTTACCCGACATCAGGATCAGGCAGAGAAGTTTGATCGAATCTTCGTAATACTCCTCCCTGCTCCCTAGCGCATACCGTTCCACCTTTTCCTTCCAAGGCGTCATGCCAAGCGCCATGGCTGCCACTCCGGTCGGGGTGATAAAGCAGGCCGTCTCAAAGTCGCTGTTATGCAGGGGATGTCCATCCAGTCGGTATCCGGCCCTGAAGTATTCCGGATCTTTCACGTTCATCACGGCCCATTGCATGAAGCGTCCGAGAATCGCCTTGGCACGAACATCATGTGTGCCAAGCGCGGCCCAACCGATTCTCCACGGGACGCGGCAGGCGTTGTAGTAAAAGTCCCCATCATGACGCCCTTCCAGAAAGCCGGGCCGAGCGGGGATCCAGTGTCCCTTCTTCTCAATAGCAAAGTCGGGAACAAGGCCGGTTGTCACGGCTCCAGGTTGCAAGCTCTGAAGCTGTAACTCGTTAATGATTTCATACGAGCGATCCTCCACCTTACCCCAGAGGGCATCACCAGTTGCTTTTCCAAAGTCGCGGAAATGATTCGGCATCAAGTCTGAGGGGCGAGTCTGCCCCGGGGCCTCATTCCAATCACCAAGACGCAGCGAAAAATCGGGCCGGACTAAGGATAATCCTATCGCGTTGATCAGGCTCCTGGCTTCCATCAGATAGGTATTATCCCCCCAGCGTTCATGAGCCAGCAGGAGCGCGTAGGCGATATCGAGTTCCCCGTCGGTGGCGCAGTCATTTTTCCCTGGTCGCTCATTCGCTGGAATCTTCCAGCACATGAAGATGGGATTGATCGATGAAGGGAAACGCTTCCGAAAGCCGTTCAGGCCATCGAACTGTTTTTTGGCCTCGGGATCCTCATCGGCCATGAGCGCAGTAATCAGCATCCCATATCCCATCGCCTCGGAGACCGTTGCTCCCTTCCCATTGTAGTCCACCTTCAAGTCTCCCGGGAATCGTACGGAAGGCTGCAGGTACTTCTGCTTCCAGTAGCCGTAGTAGCGATTCACCCCTTCCTTAAGGGGTATCGTTGGAGTCTCTTCCGCATGAAGCGAGAGCGGTTCGCAGAAAAGAGCTCCCATC
>CAIPWR010000041.1 GCA_903868795.1 uncultured Spartobacteria bacterium
AAGCGAAGGATTTGGATGGTTGGGATAGTTTGACTTGCCCATGCCGGTTTTGCAGGTACGGAAGAGGGGTGCCATACCGACGTTTCTTCTATCTGATGCCGCTGATCCTTTTGTTTGCCCTCCTTTCCGGATGCGCCGTAGAGGAGAACCCGCAGCCTCAACCGGAGCACGCGCCTTCTTCGAGTCAGCCCATAGTGGTTGCCCCAGATGCAGCACGGTCCCTCTGGCCTGCGGATGCGCCGCCGATCCATGCAGTCTCGGCGATCCTCATCGACGCCCGCACCGGCCGAACGCTCTACCAGAAGAATGCCGACGAACCGCGTCAGGTCGCCAGCACCCAGAAAATCGTGACCGCCCTGATTGTGGCCGAACAGGATCCACTCGACTCACCGGTCCGCGTAGCCCGAGAAGATACGGTTGTCGAGCCAACGAAGGTGGGAATCCGTGCCGGGGAGAGCTATCCCCGCCGCCAGCTCCTCCGCGCCATGCTGGTCCATAGCGCGAACGATTGCGCTGCTGCACTCGCCCGCTCACATGATGGAAGTCTTGGGTCTTTTGCCGGGGAGATGAATAGTCTGGCGGCGCGTTGCGGAGCGACCTGCTCCCATTTTGTTAATCCACACGGACTGCCGGCCTCCCAGCACTCGACGGCGCGTGACATGGCCCGCATTGCCTTCCGGGCCTACCGGAATCCCGACCTCCGTGATGCCATGGCGACGAAATCCTACTGTTTTCGTTATGCCAACGGGCGGCTTTGCAATCTTGAGCCGACCAACAAGTTGCTCCTGCGTGATCCCTACTGTAACGGGATGAAGACCGGCTTCACGGAATCAGCGGGTAAATGCCTGATCACTAGCTACAGCAAGGGGGGGCGAGATTTCATTCTCGTCCAGCTGGGAAGTCATGCACGGTATATCTTTGACGATGCGGAACGCATGATGCAGTGGGCGCAAAGCCGCTAGGCACTCCTCTTCACCGGATCGCGATCACACATTCCTCGTGACCAGCCTGCCTTGCAGGGCATAAAGTACAAGATCCATGCCATCTCGGAAAAAAAACGCCGCAACCTCCACAGGAAGAGTGATCTCCATCGGGTCCGTGACCCTTGGAGGTAAGGAACCGCTGTTTATTCTCGGGCCCTGCGTCATCGAGGGGGAGAAGCCGCTCCTGCGCGCCGCTCGAACGATCAAGGCGATCTGTGATGATCTCGCCGTGCAGTTTATCTTCAAGGCCTCCTATGATAAGGCCAATCGCACTTCAGGATCCTCCTACCGAGGTGTCGGAGTGCTGGATGGCTGCCGGATGCTTGCCGAGGCTGGTGATGCCATTGGTGTTCCGGTTACCACTGATATCCACACGCCTGAAGAAGCTGAGATTGCCGCTGATTTCATCGACCTGCTTCAGATTCCGGCGTTTCTTTGCCGTCAGACCGACTTGATCGAGGCGGCTGCCAGAGCGGCGGTCTCTGCGGGACGGGCCGTGAATGTGAAGAAAGGACAATTCCTTGCGCCATGGGATCTAGCCCCGATTGCCGGAAAGCTAAAAGCGGCTGGATGCACGCGCTTCTGCTTCACCGAGCGCGGAACCACATTTGGCTATAACAATCTTGTCGCTGATATGCGTTCTCTCTACTTGATCCGCGAACAGGGCTTCCCGGTGATTTTTGATGCCACGCATTCCGTTCAGCGACCGGGTGGTGGCGGTGGCCATACAACGGGTGACGGACACCTGGCTCCAGTTCTGGCCCGTGCTGCCATGGCGGCCGGAGTCGATGGAATCTTCCTTGAGACACATGAGAATCCTGCCAAGGCTCCCTCGGACGGCCCTAATCAGATTCCCCACAAGCATCTCCCCCCGCTTCTCAAATCACTTCTCGCGATCCGCCATGCGCTTGCCTGATCACGGTTTTTTACGCTGCATGCGGGCCATTCTATTCGTGGGTGCTGTTGGCATTGCGGGCGCCGCGCCGGATTTGGCAATCCTGACTAGCCAGAATACACCAACACCAGCACCCGGTAACTCCAAGGTCAATGGAACCGGGTCGACTCAAGCAGAAAGCCAATCGCAGGCTCAGAAAATGGACCTTCCCATTCCGGTGGGTGAACCGGTCAAGGGGATTAAGATCCCCCAGTACGACGAGAACGGGAAGCTGACCATGAACCTGATCGCGGATACGGCTCGAAAGCTGGATGAGAAGCAGGTCGAGTTTGGGAAACTGAAGATTGAGTTCAATGACAAGGAGGAGAAGACCATCAGTGTGGAGATCCCTCACAGCATCCTCGACATGGAGTCCAAAAAGCTTGTTGCCGATACGGAGACGCTCATCCACAGGGATGATTTCGAGATCATTGGACAAAGCGCTGAGTTTGACACCGTCGCGCGATCTGGCACTTTCAAGGGGCGTGTCCATGCCTCCTTCCGAAACGGGGAAACGGCCGATCTACCATGAACTTCCAAATTCGTTCATTCTGTATCACTCTGATGACAGGGATGCTGGTTTCTTGCCCAGTGGCACTGCTGCAGGCGCAGGATGCGGGACCAATCGGTGGCGGACCATTTGCACCGCCCGTCGGCCCGATCGCTGGGCCCATGGGGGGCACGGGCCCCTTGGGAATTGCCGGGAATGAGGAACGTCCCAAGAACGCCCGCACGATCATCGACAGTGATGGTGGGGCCAATTTCGAGAATGCCAGCAATTCCGCGGAATTCGTCGGTCATGTGGTGGTGCGTGATCCACAATTCGATCTCACCTGCGACAGACTGCATGTGGTTCTCAGGCCCGACCGCAAGGGTCTGAAGCAGGTAATTGCCACAGGTAGCGTGATTGTCACCCAGCAGAAGAAAAACGAACGCGGTGATCTCGTGAAATCAGTCGGCAAGTGCGGCAAGGCCACCTATGACCCCGCCACGGGCGATGTGACCCTGGAGGAGTGGCCGCAGATCCAGCAGGGTATCAACAATCAGGTCGCCACCCAGAGCACCACGGTGATGATTCTCAATGCCAAGGGTCGCTCGCGCACGGTGGGGTCGAGCCGCACCATGATCGTCGATCAGGGCCAGGGGGATAAACCTGTCACTCCTTGATTTTACAAAAATTCGCATGAGCCAAGAAACCGATACCACCCAAGTCGTAGCCAGCGCAGCTCATTTGGATGATGAGCCTATCCTGCGTACGGATGGACTGGTGAAGATCTATGGTGGCCGCTCCGTCGTGAACGGAGTCGATATCCATGTGCGCAAGGGAGAGATTGTCGGCCTGCTCGGGCCCAATGGCGCGGGAAAGACGACCACCTTTTACATGATCGTCGGCCTGGTTCGCCCCGATGGAGGACGTGCCTATTTCCATGGGAAAGACGTGACGCACCAGCCGATGTACAAGCGCGCCCGGCTGGGTATGGGCTATCTGCCGCAGGAAGAATCGATTTTTCGCAAGCTCACCGTACGTCAGAATATCATGGCGATCCTTGAGACCACTTCCCTTTCTAAGAAGGAGAGGAATGAACGCTGCGACGAGTTGCTAGAGCGTTTCGGCATCGCCCATATTGCCAAGAATGAGGCGCTCACCCTCTCCGGCGGGGAGAAGCGCCGCCTGACGATTGCACGCTCCCTGGTCACTAATCCTAAGCTTCTGATGCTCGACGAGCCCTTCAGCGGAGTCGATCCTATCGCTGTGTACGATGTTCAGCAGATCATCTCCGACCTTCGTGACATGGGGTTGGCTATCCTTATTACCGATCATAATGTGCGTGAGACGCTCGCAATCACGGACCGCGCTTACCTCATCTATGAGGGGCGTGTCGAGAGTCAGGGGGACAAGGACTTCCTCCTGCACGATCCCATCAGCCGCAAGCTCTACCTTGGCGAATCCTTCGCGATGTAGCCATGGCTCGGACGAAGGATCCATTGCTCAAGTCACTCACGGTCGGCAAATTCTTCGCCGATCATGGGCCGACTCTTGAGCTGGAGCTCATGGGTGACTCCTCGGGCATGGAGAGACCCATCGCCGAACCAACCATTAACCGCCCCGGTCTGGCTTTGGCAGGTTTTTTTCGTTACTTCGCCTCCAAGCGCGTTCAGGTCGCCGGGCACGCCGAGCTAAGCTATCTCCGTAGCCTTCCCGCCGAGGAACGAGCGACGAGGATTGAGGCCCTCTTTGAGCAGCGCATCCCCTGCCTTGTGATCGCCAGAGGGCTCCCTCTACCGACGGGCCTTCTTGAGTTTGCCGCTAAATCCGAAACGCCCGTTTTTCGCACACCCTTGGTGACGATGAAGTTTATCAACTCAGCCACCATCGCTCTGGAAGATGAATTTGCGCCCGTGGCCTCCGAGCATGGCAGTATGGTCGATATCATGGGAATTGGCGTCCTGATCCGAGGATCCAGTGGGATCGGTAAGAGCGAGTGCGTTCTTGGCCTCATTGAGCGTGGCTACAGTTTGGTCAGCGATGACATCACCCGATTCCGGAACCTCGAGGGTCGCGAGCTTATCGGCAACAGCAAGGAGCTCACCCGCTTTCACATGGAAGTGCGAGGAATCGGCATCATCAATGTCGCCGCCATCTTCGGGGCCGGGTCCGTCCGTCCCGAGAAACAACTCGATCTTGTGGTCACTCTAAAGGACTGGCACGACGTCGAGGAGATTGATAGGTTGGGTCTCGATCGTGATACCTATGAAATTCTCGGCATACCTATTCCGCATGTCACCATTCCTGTCAAATCAGGTCGCGATCTCGCCCGACTTGTCGAAGTTGCGGCTCTCAATCAAAAGCTCAAGGCCATGGGGCATGACACAGCTCGGGAATTCAACGAACGCCTTCTGCGGGCGATGAAGCCAGCCCGCAACAACTAAAAATCATTTCATTCATGAGCACGAAACCAGACGGAGCACACGCCACCAAGGATCTCACCATCGAGAACCGGAACGGTCTTCATGCCCGGCCTGCCGCTCTCTTCGTTAAGACCTCCAGCCGTTTTCGTTCCGAAGTTTGGGTCGAGAAGGATGGCGAGCGCGTGAATGGAAAGAGCATCATGGGACTCATGATGCTTGCCGCTGGGAAGGGATCCGTTCTCCGGATCACTGCTGAGGGTGACGATGCTGCGACCGTCATGACGGAGTTGGAGCAGCTTATCCGCTCCCGCTTCGGCGAGGAATAAGCCCAAGGGGGCGGCTAGGGATTTTGGCGCAGCACATGCTCGACGCCCGCCCCTAAACGGGAAAGCCTTCGGTATTTTCACCATAACCCAACAGCCTTCAGTCTAAACCGCTTTAGTCTTTCCTCATCATCACGGCGGCCCATTTGCCGCGCTTGAGTGTCTTGATGTGGTGGAGTGAAGCGAAGGTTTTGAGCAGGGCTTTTTCTTCCACGGCCAGGATGCCTGAGAGAATCAGGATGCCATTGGGTTTGATGGACTTCAGGATCATCGGGGAGGCGGCGGTGAGGATGGTCGAGTAGAGGTTTGCAGCGACAATATTGTAGCTTCCAGGTGCCATCCAATGGAGAACATCGGCCTTGAGAAAGCGGGAGCGGGGCAGTTTGTTGAGTTGGGCATTCTCCTTGGAGATGCGGACGCAGGCGGCATCAAAGTCACAACCAAGGACTTTTTGTGCGCCGAGTGTTTCGGCAGCAAGAGCTAGGATTCCGGAACCGCAGCCTAGGTCGAGAACCGACCAAGGCTTTCCAGACGCACGCAGTGGATCGACAGCCTCGACGAGAAGTTGGAGGCATCTCGCCGTGGTGGCATGATCTCCTGTTCCGAAGGCCATGCCGCTGGGAATAAGCAGGGGAAGCCCTTTGCCCGCGCTTCGTTCCTGGGCATAGAGCTTCTTGTCGCGATAGATCCGCAGGGCACCGCTGATGCGGAGCGGGTCGGCGATTTTCGAGGCTGGCGGCTGCCATCCGGCGGCATCAAATGGGCGTAAGGTGCCACCGAAGGCAGCCTTCACCTTCTTTCCAGTGGATGCATTGGTGTAAAGGTCGAGCTTGATCGAACGTGAGGCAGGGAATTTTTTAATGACCAGATTTTGCTCCCCGGCAAATCTTAGACGCTCGACCCAAGCATCCTCCCATTTGACGGACGAGAGACGTGACCAGAGATGGGTGATTGGGGATGCCATGTGAAGAAAAGATGAATTAGGAACTATGAACCAAGCTCGTGGGAACGAGCGCGGAAAACAACGACAGAGTCGTTGCCCAAAGGGTGGGACCCTCCGCCGGAAGGCGGATGTCATTAAACCTGAAACATGAAAGTCTGATTTCCAGCGTTCCTGATTTTTGAAATGCTGGTAGTAACATCTGCAGATGGATTTTTACCGCCGACTCATTCGTCCGATCTTCTTTGCCCTTGATGCCGAGGAGGCGCATGACGCCGTCATCAGCTTGCTGGCGGCTGGATCGCAGTACCCCGGGCTCATCCGGTGGACTGCAGGCAAGCCCATACCAAAAAGCGCCTGCTCGGTAGCGGGAATTGAGTTTCCGAATCTGGTCGGCCTTGCCGCTGGTATGGATAAGAACGGGATCGCTCTCCCAGCATGGGAGGCTCTCGGCTTCGGATTTGCGGAGATCGGGACAATCACGGCGCTTCCCCAGCCCGGCAACCCCAAGCCGCGCCTCTTTCGCTATCCTGAACAACAGGCGCTCATTAATCGACTGGGGTTCAATAACGAGGGAGTCGAATCCGTGGCTACGCGGCTTGAAGGGCTGCACGCTGAAGGGCGCTGGCCTCGCATCCCTGTGGGGCTGAACATCGGCAAGTCGAAGGTGACACCAGCTGAGAAGGCCCACGAGGATTATTTGGCATCCTTCAAGCGGCTCCATGGTTTGGGTGACTATTTCGTGATCAATGTCAGCTCGCCCAACACACCCGGGCTACGCGACCTGCAATCAACCGAAGCTTTGGGGAGGATCATCCGCACCCTGCGAGACTGGGAGGGAGCCCCTCGGCGACCTCTCTTCGTGAAGGTCGCCCCGGATCTCGCCGAGGAGGATCTGGTGGCGATCGTCCAGCTTGCCGAGACGGAGCAACTCGCAGGTCTCATCGCGACCAATACGACCCTTGATCACTCGGCGATTCCGGTCGGACGGGATCAGACAGGGGGCCTTAGCGGAGATCCTGTTCGATCCCGCTCCCTCACGGCCCTGCACACCATCCGTAGCCACACGAATCTCCCGGTTATCGCTTGCGGTGGGATCAGTGATACGGAGAGCGCCAAGGAGCGTCTGGAGGCCGGCGCCGACCTCCTGCAGGTCTACACCTCCTTCATCTACCAGGGGCCTGTTTTACTCCGGAAGTTGGCGTTCGGCTCCATCAACTGATTTGTCACAAAAAGCCAGTTGACTGCTCTTTAGGATCAACGAGGCTTAAAGCTGGCATCCAAAAGCCACCACCCCCCGATGTACACTCTGGCCACAGGTAACAATCAGACCCTAATAGGCTCGTCGTTAGGCGACTCATTGGTTGCAGGAAGCGCTTATACCGGCATCTCCCTTTATGGTGGAACGGGAGGAATTGATACGTTCGCGGTTTACAACGCTTCCGACTCAATTAACGGTGCGGGTAGTGCCGCAGGAAGTATCGTCCTCACCTCTCTCTCTAGCTTTGACCTTAACTCCAAGGTTACGGGTGTTTACAACCTGACGGATACGCTTGGGAGTGGGGTGACGCTGACGGGATCTTCTCTCGGGGCAGGGACAATCACTGGGGGGACCGGAGCCGACAGCATCCGCGATGGCGGTTTGATTGGAGTCACTGGAGACACCCTGGTTGGCGGGGGAGGCAAGGACACCTTTGTGGTGGCCAACATCAACGATTCGATTTCTGGAAGCAGCACATCGCTGATCCAGACGAATCTATTGAGCTTCAACTTCAACACGTCCAGCTTCCACACCAATGTCTACAACCTGACGGACACGCTTGCTAGCGGGGTGACGCTTACAGGTTCGTCGCTAGGGGCTGGGACGATCACTGGGGGAACCGGAGCCGACAGCATAAGCGACGGTGGGCTGACTAGCACTCTGGGCGCGACGATCGTGGGGGGTGGCGGTGCTGACACCTTCGTGGTCAGCAATGCGAAGGATAAAATTTCCGGCGGCAGTGGATCGGTGATCCAGACAACGGTTGCCTCGTTCAATCTTGGCTCGAGTCTTGTTAGCGGTGTCTACAACCTGCTCGGCTTATCAACGTTGACCGGAACCCTCACAGGCAGTTCTCTCTCAGCCGGAACGATTCAGGGTGCCGCCTCAGGGGTTACTCTGAACGATGGAGGAGTCGCTGGATCCCTTGGTGACACCCTCATTGCAAGTGGCAATACCGCCACCTTCATTGTTTCCAATGCGAAAGACGTGATCTCGTTGGCGGGGACAGGCAGCTCGATCATCAGTTCAGGCTCCTACAACCTCGGATCATCGAACATTCAAGCTGGAGATATCAACCTGCTAACTTACTCAGGTAGTGGTGCGGCAGTTCTTACCGGCAACAATAACGCCGATACGATCAATGCGTCCTTGGCCAACGGTGACGTCACGATCTCCGGGCAAGGTTATGGTTCCTCGATCGTGGGTGGCCAAGGAACCACCACCATTTATGGATACGGTGGCTCCACACTTCGGGCGTCGGCCCTCTCAAATTTCTCTACATCGTTTATTGTCTCTTCAGCGGATGATACCATCTTTGGAAACAGCAGTGGCAACGATGTTATCAAGACATCATTCAATAATTTCAATCTTGGAACTAGCACCGGTATTGGTTTGGTAAGCGGCGTCAATAATTTGGTTTATACTGGAACTTTGGCAGCAACTCTTACGGGCAATGGAAACGTGTACGAAAGTATTGATGGCAGCTCTTCTTCGTTAGGAGTTTCAATTTCCGGAGCAGGTTTATTTTCCACTTTAGTCGGCGGCAGCGGGAATGATTGCTTGCTCGGGATTGCCTATAATTCTCTGTATGGAGGAACTGGTTTTGATGCACTCGTTTCACAAAATGGTGTATCTACACTGAATGGAGCCGGCGGTACCGATACATTTATTGTCGGCACGACCACGGACACCATCATTGGCAACTCTCTCTCTGGCAGTTTGGGGAGCGTCGTGCAAACCACGGCAACAAATTTTAATCTTGGCTCCAGTCGGGTATCGGGCGTTGCCAATCTGGTTTTCACTGCTGATGCCGCCGCAACGCTCACGGGAAGCTCTCTCTCGGGGTCCATTAACGGATTTGCTAGTTCTGAAAACGAAACCCTAAGTGACGGGGGCTCTGGGCAGGCAATCGATACCTTGATCGGTGGCGGTGGCTCCAACACCTACCTCGTCTCCAATGCCAACGACTACATTCAGGATGCTGGCACAAACAGCACCCTCATCACCCCCTTCTCCACAAATCTTGCCAGCAGCAACACGCGGATCTCTGGTATCAACAATTTGCAGTACACAGGCACATTCGGGGCGCTGTCGGGAAACAACAACGGAGATTCGCTGATCGCAGATGGAGGAAACAACACCTTGTATGGAGCTTGGAATGGATCTGGAAAGGCCAGCACGCTGATCGGCGGCGGATTAAATAACACCTATGTCATCGTTTATAATTGGGACACCATCATCGACACGGGGTCGGGCGGCGTCATCAACGCGCCGGGATCCTACGACCTGAATTCCTCCCTTGTCTCGGGAGTGAACAATCTCGTCCACAGCGGCAGCAAGTATGTTGCAAAACTTGTTGGCAATAGCAATGCGGGCTCCCTCATTGCAAACGCGTCAAACGACACGCTGGTCGGCGGCGGACAGAACACGATGATCGGAGCCAGCGCACACAACACCTACACGTATATTGTGAATTCCTCGACGGACACGATCCTCGACAGTGGCACCAACAGCGTGATTCGAAGCGCCGGTGAATACGATCTCTCATCCAGCCTAGCCGGAGGAGTGAACACCTTGGTTCACACGGGCGCTTCTGGCGTCAGTCTCACGGCGAACAATGGAGCCTGCTCGATCTTTAGCGGCTATGCGAACGATACCCTTATTGATGGGGGCGGGGCTTGCACCCTCAACGGGTACGGCGGAACCAACACCTACATTGTCTCCAATGCCAACGACCGCATCATTGATGCTGGAAAAGCGAGCCAGATCCTGACGTCTCTTGCCACATACACTCTTAACTCCAGCCTGATTAGTGGAGTCAGCAACCTCGTTTTCACGGGTCTTGGCGATGCCTCGTTATCAGGCAATACGCTGGCCAATTCGATCGTCGGAGGATCTGGAAATGACACGCTCTCCGACGGCGGAGGTGGTACCGACACATTGGTTGGTGGGACCGGAGCCAACACCTACATCATCTCCTCTGCGAGAGACAGCATCACCGATTCCGGTTCGGAGAGCATCATTCGCAGCGCGGTCGGTTTGAATCTGGGTTCTTCACTGATAAGCGGTGTTAGTAATTTGGTTTACACAGGAACAGCTGGTGCCTCACTGGCCGGGAGTTCCAACTCGGATTCGATCGTTGGTGGCGGTGGAAACGACACCCTCTCGGATGGTGGAGGCGGATCGGACACCTTAGTCGGTGGCGCAGGTGCCAACACCTACATCGTTACGAGCACAAACGACCTCGTCATGGATTCTGGTTCAGGGAGCGTCATCCGAAGCACGGTTGGTTTTAATCTGGGATCATCTCTGATTAGCGGCGTCAACAAGCTCGTCTATACTGGCGGCGCTGGTGCTTCTCTAATAGGAAGCGCTTCCTCAGATTCTATCGTTGGAGGAAGCGGTAACGATACCCTCTCTGACGGCGGAGGTGGTTCGGATACGCTTGTTGGTGGTGGTGGGGCCAACACCTATTTCGTTTCGAGCGCCATGGATAAGATTACTGATACCGGCTTGGGCAGTGTAATTAACACGGCTCTATCATCCTTTAACCTTGGGTCGTCTCTCATCAGCGGGGTCAACAACCTCGTCTATACGGGAAGTGGCAACACCACGCTATTCGGCAATTCAAACGCCAACATTCTTGATGCCTCAGCGGCCTCAAGCGGGGTTTCTCTCAGCGGAGGAGCGGGTAAGGACACTCTCCTAGGTGGCTCTGGCAATGACACGCTGATTGGTAACGGCGCTTCCAGCCTTGTAGGTGGAGCCGGTGCCAATACCTACGTTGTTTCCAGTGCGGCGGACTCCATCAACGATACCGGATCGGGTGGCGTCATTCGTAGCTCCGTCGGCTTCAGCCTCGGCTCTTCGCTCGTGAGCGGCGTCAACAACCTCGTCTATACCGGTAGCGGAAATGTATCCCTAGTTGGCAATTCCTCGGCTAACTCAATCACCGGCAGTGCCGGAAAAGACACGATCCAAGGTTGGTTCGGCACAGCTGCCTCCAACACCGCAAGCGATACTCTTTCAGGAGGTGCAGGATCCGACAGCTTTATCCTTTCCGCGGCAGGCCAGACAAACAACGCCTACGGGAACGGTACCGGCGCAGTCGCCAAGATCACCGATTTCCAAGGCGGATCGACCGGAGACAAACTAGTTCTCCATAATTTTGGAACCGGTCATGCTGGCAGTTCCGGCTATCAGACTCTCTCCGGGGGTTCTGGCGTGCTGGATGTTTACAGCTACCAAGGAACCGATTCGAATCAGCTTGTGGCGCATCTGACGCTCGCATCCGGGACTTTTAGCTGGAGCGCAAACGCCAGCTTTGTGTAGGGGTCAGTGTTCTGATTACGATTTGCAGAGAACGCCGAGTGGGTGCGCGATCTCTATCCATTCAAAGTGTCGCCGCACTGGTGCCTACTACCGCGCTCGTTCCCACGAGCTAGGTTCATCCTTCATAATTCATAATTGACGGCACTTGCCTCCCGGCAAGCCGTGCCGCCTCTTGCGGGGCTGACTCTGTCAGTCTACCGCGCTCGTTCCCACGAGCTTGGTTCATCCCTTTTCATTTTTCATAATTGACGGCACTTGCCTCCCGGCAAGCCGTGCCGCCCCTTGCGGGGCTGACTCTGTCAGTCTACCGCGCTCGTTCCCACGAGCTAGGTTCATCCTTCATAATTCATAATTCATCCTTTAGTCTTTCAGTTATGTCCCACGCACCTGATACCACGCTTCTCCTTGGCCACTCTCCCGATCCCGATGATGCCTTCATGTTCTATGCCATGGCGGCTGAGAAGATTGATCTGATGGGATACCGGTTTCAGCATATCCTCCAGGACATCCAGACGCTCAATGAGCGTGCGATGCGCGGCGAACTGCATCTCTCAGCCGTATCGATCCACGCCTACTCTCACCTTCTCGACAAGTATGCACTGCTTCCCTGCGGTGCGAGCATGGGTGACGGCTATGGGCCGATGTTTGTGGCCTTGAAAGGCCAAGGGCCAGCCGCCGATGCCTCGCTCGAGGAGAAGAAGACATGGCTCCGCTCCAAAAAGATCGCCGTCCCGGGGCTCATGACCAGCGCCTATCTGAGTGCCCAGCTCTTCCTGGGCAGGGAGTTCAACCACACCGTGGTTCCCTTCGACGAGATCTTCGACGCCATCCGCTCGGGCTCCGTCGATGCCGGCCTCATCATCCACGAAGGTCAGCTCACCTATGAAAACGAAGGCTTCGAGAAGATCGCCGACATGGGCGAGTGGTTCAAGGCCGAGACAGGCCTTCCGCTTCCGCTAGGTGGTAATGTGATCAGGAAGGACTTTGACTCCGATCAGCGCCGTGAACTCAACATCATCATGAAGGAGAGTATCCGCTACGGCCTCGAGCACCGCCGTGCCGCCGTGGATCACAGCATGGCTCATGCCCGCGGCATGGAGGTCCCCCTTGCCGATGAATTCATCGGGATGTACGTGAATGATTACACCCTCGACTACGGAGAGAGTGGGCGTGCAGCCATCCGGGAATTCCTCGGTCGCGCCGCCGACCAGGGGCTTGTTCCTCGATTAGATAAGCTCGAATTTGTCAGCTGAGAGCTTTTTTATTGTTGCCAACTGGCCTTCACTCTGAAATCTTCCACGCCCCATGCCAAAAGCAATCGCACGTAGCAAAACCAAGAAGTCCGTGGCCAAACGGTTTAAAATCACCGCCACGGGCAAGGTCGTTCGTTCGAAGGCTGGTCGGCGCCACTTGCTCGAGTGCAAAAGCTCCAAGAGCAAGCGTAAGCTTGGCAAACAGGTCGTTGTCGATGACACCGATGTGAGCCGGGTGAAGCTGAATCTGCCTTTCGGCCTGCGATAAAAGGTTAAAACATACGATCCGAGGATCTGGCCGGAAGATTTCCGGCCTTCCCGGGCGGGTGAGATCCCGGATCGAACAACACAAACAGCCTGCCCGACGAGGTCCATCGTGTCACAGCGGTGGAAATGACAGATGCCAAGAGCAACCAATTCACCCGCCAGTCGCGCACGTCGCAAGCGGGTCATCGAAGAGGCCAGCGGATATCGCGGCCGCCGTTCCAAACTCTTCCGTTATGCGAAAGATGCACGGATGAAGGCCAAATACTGGGCCTACCGAGATCGCAAAACACGTAAGCGCAACGTCCGGTCCCTCTGGATCGTCCGTTTGAATGCTGCAGTCCGCGCCCAGGGACTGAGTTACAACCGCTTTATCGAAGGCCTGAAGGCCGCCAATATCCTGCTTGATCGCAAGGTCCTCTCGGACATCGCGATCACGGATGAAGGTTCCTTCACCCAGATCGTTGCCAAGGCCAAGGCCGCCCTTGAGGCAAAGCCTCAAGTCAAGGCACCGAAGGCTGTCGCAGCTTAAGCTCTCGCGGTAAGGAACCGGGGATTTTCTCGGAACGCTCCGTGGAAACCCAAGCGCTTAGCACCCAAATTGATCAGCTTCGCATCGAGGCGCTCTCCGCTATCGCGGAGGCGTCCGATGTCTTAGCGCTGAAGGAGGCCCGCGTCCGCTACCTCGGCAAGACCGGATCCGTCTCACTGCTGAGCGAGGGAATGCGCACCCTCTCCAAGGAAGAGCGCCCCGTCATGGGCAAGCTTCTTAATGAGCTGCGTGCCGCCGTCACGACCGCGCTAGACGAGAAGGAATCGGGATTGACCGCTCAGGCCGATGCCGCTGCCCTGGCATCAATTGACACGTCGCTTCCCGGTACGGGGCCCGAGGCCGGGTCACTTCACCCTCTCACGTTGCTGGTGGATCGCGCCGTGCAGATCTTTCGCAGACTTGGCTTTGCGATCGCTGATGGTCCCGACATCGAGACCGAGTGGCACTGTTTTGATGCTCTGAATACGCCGGCTGATCATCCTGCCCGCAACGAGCAGGATACTTTCTATCTCCCCGACGGACGCCTGCTTCGCACACACACCTCATCGATCCAGATCCGCACGATGGTGGCGAACCCGCCCCCGATACGCATTATCGCCCCAGGCTCTGCTTACCGCCGCGATGAGGTCGATGCCACGCATTTGGCGCAGTTCACCCAGATGGAGGGACTCTACGTCGCCCCTGGCGTGAGCCTTGCCGACTTGAAAGGAACCATCGAATTCTTCTTTCTGGAACTTTTTGGTCCTAGCACCGAGATCCGGTTCCGTCCCCATTTCTTCCCCTTTACGGAGCCGAGTTACGAGATCGATCTCCGTACCGAAGCCCTCGGTGGGAAGTGGATGGAGCTGGCCGGTTGTGGAATGGTCGATCCGGCTGTCTTCGAGGAAGTAAACAAAAAGCGCGGTGACGATGCCTACGATCCGGAGAAGGTGAGCGGCTTTGCTTTCGGCTTCGGCCTTGATCGTCTCGCCATGAATCTCACCGGTGTCTCCGACATCCGGATGCTCACCGAGAATGATCTGCGTTTCCTTTCCCGATTCACCGCCTGACCGACGATGAAGATCTCCCTCTCCTGGCTACGGGATTATCTCCGCACCGAAAAAACAGCCTCTGAAATCGCGCAGATTCTGACCGATGCTGGACTCGAGGTCGGGGCGATCGAGTCGACCGGCGTTGCTATTCCGAAGGTCGTTGCTGCCCAGATCCTCGAGGCGGTTCAGCATCCAAACGCCGACCGTCTGAGCGTCTGCAAGGTCGATGATGGCAGTGGTACGCCGCGCCAGATTGTCTGCGGCGCCAAGAATTTCAAAGTCGGCGACAAAGTGCCGCTTGCCCAACCGGGCGCCGTCATGCCGGGCGATTTTAAGATCAAGGTCGGCAAGCTCCGCGGTGTCGAGAGCGAGGGAATGATGTGCAGTTCCAAGGAGCTTGGACTCGGCGAAGGAGCCGACGGACTGCTGATTCTTTCACCTGATGCCACCATTGGTACTCCGCTGAGCGAACTCTTCCCTGCCGAGGAGGTCTTTGAAATCGAGATTACGCCAAACCGCCCCGACTGGCTCGGCCATCTGGGCGTCGCCCGCGAGGCGGCTGCCTTTGGTTGCGGCGAGCTGATCGAGACCTCTGCAGAGCTACCTGTTCCCAAGAGGGATCCCTCAGTGGCCACCATTTCGGCTCCCTCGGCGGCCACCTTCTACAGTATTCGCAGGATCGAAGGGGTGAAAGTGGGGCCGAGCCCCGAGTGGCTCCGCAAGCGTTTGGAATCCGTGGGACTTCGCTCCATCAACAATGTCGTCGATGTCACCAACTACGTGATGTTTGAAACTGCCCAACCGCTGCACGTCTTTGATGCGGCGTGCATCACTGGGAATCTCGCTGTTGAGTTTGCGGCCGAGGGTGAAGAATTCACGGCCTTGGACGGAACGGTCTATACATTGACTCCACAGGATGTCGTCATCACGGATGCCGCAGGCATTCAAGCCCTCGCTGGAGTGATGGGAGCGCGGGCAAGTGGCGTCTCCGAAACCACCACGACCATCCTCTTGGAAAGCGCTGTTTTCGACCCATCTCTGGTGCGCCGTTCGAGCCGCACGCACGGGATCTCGACGGATTCCAGCTACCGCTTCGAGCGCGGTACGGATGCCGAAACTGCGGTGAATGCCTCGGCCCGCGCCGCCGCCCTGATCGTCGATGTTGCGGGAGGGGCTCCTTCCGCGGAAGTGATCGTGGCCGGTTCGCTTCCCGCATTGCGTACGCTTTCCCTACGCTGCGACCGTGCCCGCTCCCTTCTGGGTATCGCTCTTGATGACGCGGCGATCGCCGCCTTGCTCGCGAAGCTCGGGATCAAGCAGACATCAGGTGGATTCGAGATCCCCTCCTGGCGGAATGACCTGGCGCGTGAGGTCGATCTGATCGAGGAGATCGCCCGCCTATACGGCATAGGGAACATCGCCGCTCGGTTACAGGGAATCCCCTCTCCCTCGAGCGAGGCCGATAGGGCCTATGACTTTGCACGCGGACTGCGCCGCCGCCTCTCGGGAGGAGGATTTCAAGAAGCACGCAGCGGCACCCTCACGGGTAGCCGTGACCAGGCGGCTTATACCCGTGGTGGCTCCGGTTCCGTGGTGGCCGTTCGCAACCCGATGGGTGAGGAGCACTCGACTCTACGTGCCAGCCTCATTCCCGGACTGCTCGATGCTGTTTCCCGTAATCTACGACATGGAGCCCATGCCGTCCGGCTCTTCGAGATCGGCAAGGTCTATCAGCAGGAACAACCTGAAGAAATGACCCGCCTTGGGCTTGTGATGACGGGTAGGGCGATGAACGAGAACTGGCGTGATAAGAATGAAAGAACCCTGGATCTCTTCGATCTCAAAGGCTTCATCACTCTCCTCGGCAACTGCCTGGAACCAATCACCTTCCGCTCAACGAATCATGCTTCACTCCCACTGGCTCTCGAGATCCTGATTGCGGGCCAGCCCGCCGGCATCCTCGGAGTCCTCTCCCCGGCGGCTACTCGCGAGGTGATGGTTGGCGGGCACCAAGGTCAGATCGTGGTGGCCGAAATCGATATGGCTGCGCTGCAGGTTTCGAGCGGCCTCGGCTTTGCCAAGGATCCGAAGCGGCTTGGTGCAATCCCTAAGTTCCCCGCAGTCCGACGTGATCTGGCGCTCTTGATCGATACGGCCATTCCCTATGCCGCCGTTGAGGAAGCCGTGCTTGGCGCGAAGGAGGAACTTTTCTCATCCGTCACTCCCTTCGATGTCTTCAGTGATCCAGAGGGGGTGAAGGTGCCCCTTGGGAAAAAATCCCTGGCCATCGCCTTGACTTTCCAGCATCCCGACCGAACCTTGACGACAGAAGAGGTGAACGAAGCTGTCACACGCATCGTCGCCCGGCTTCGGGAATCGGTGGGAGCCGAGATTCGAGGCTGAATCTTCGAACCATGAAAATGGTTACTGTTCCTTAAAAATTTAGAATTTGCCCTGCGGTGTTCGGGATTCGGTCTGTATGCTCCCGATCCGATGTGATCAAACCGGAGGCTGAACGTTCGGAACAATGACAGGCCTTCACTGGAAGTCAGCGATCCGCTCGGAGGTCTCCACCCTAACCTATATTGGGAACGGGATCGCGACCTAACGGCACCGCGGGGCATCTCCTTTCCTCGTCTGTGGGACGAGGAAGGTATTTAGGCTGAAGTCTTTTAGACTGTTAGGTCCGAGCAAGCAGGAACCTTGGGAACATGGCAACACATGAACTGTGAACAAAAGAAAAAGAAAATCTGGTTTCCTGCCAAACGCTACGGATGGGGCTGGGGTTTGCCCTGCACTAGCGAGGGATGGGTGGTATTGGCAGTTTGGATCCTGCTGATGAGCCTCTCGGTGTGGGGGTTGCTTCCCCGGCACCCTTGGCTATTTCAGGGTGTGGTCTGGACTTTAGCTGGGGCCCTGATCGCCGTCTGCTGGTGGAAGGGAGAGAAACCGCGTTGGCGCTGGGGTAAGGATTGATTTTCCTAGCCGCTCGGGCGAGGCTGGTTGTTCATGTTTTTAGGAGCCCTTAAAGTTGCCGGCATTTTTCTTGAAGTGGTACTACTCTTCAACCTTCTCATTGTTGTGCATGAGTTGGGACACTTTTTTGCCGCCAAATGGCGCGGGCTGAAAGTCGAGAAGTTTGCGATCTGGTTTGGCAAGGCTCTCTGGTCGAAGACCATTGATGGGGTGGAATACCGACTCGGCAGTATCCCCGCCGGTGGATTTGTTGCTATTCCCCAGCTCGCTCCTATGGAGGCCTTGGAGGGTGAGACGAATGAGAAGGGGGAGGATCTCCCCCCGGCACGCCCTCTCGACAAGATCATCGTCGCCCTTGCCGGTCCCGCCGCCAGTCTCGGACTCGCTTTTGTGATTGCCTGCGTGGTCTGGCAGGTCGGTCGTCCTGTCAGTGAGGCTGAGACAACGAATGTGATCGGCTATGTCTTGGAGAGGGGTCCCGCCGCCAAGGCCGGTTTGTTGCCCGGAGACAAGATTTTGGCCGTCAATGGACACCCCGTCAGTCGGATCAACGGCATGGGCCGGATGAGCGATAGCGTTGCTTGGAATCTGGCTATCAGTTCCTCCCCAGTTGTGCCGATTCGCTTCGAACGCGGCGGTAAGCAATCGGTCGTCGAGGTGGAGCCTGTCGTCGAGCCTACCAAGGGCTGGGGGCGCAAGCATCTGCGCCAAATCCAGATCATTCCGGCCATGACTCCGCTGATTGCCAGAGTCTTTCCAAACAGTCCAGCTGAGGATGCGGGCCTTCGGGCCGGGGATCTTGTGGTGGCCGCTAATGGCGAAAAACTCTACAGCGGAGAGGCCCTGGCAGAGCTTCTTGGCACGACCAAGGGGGCGCCAGTCACGTTGACGGTTCGACGTGGTGGGGCTGACTTTCCGGTTTCCATCACGCCGCGTATCCCCGTGGGTGAAAAGAATGCCCGCCTCGGTATCCAGTGGGATCCGCGCGGCATCATCACGCTCGTTCATCCGGATCCCGTGACTCAGATCAAGTCGAGCCTATTGACCATGTGGGAGACGATTTCCGCTGTGACGGACCGCCATTCCGAAATCGGTGTCCAGCAACTCAGCGGTCCCGTGGGGATCATGAGGATCTACTACTTGCTTTTCCAGAGCCCGATGGGCTGGCAGTTGGCCCTTTGGTTCAGCGTGGTCCTAAACGTCAACCTGGCCGTGATGAATATGCTCCCCCTGCCCGTTCTCGACGGCGGTCATATTCTGCTCGCGATCATCGAATGGATCTGCGGCCATCCGATCCATCAGAAGACCCTTGAGATAGTCCAAACCACCTTCGCCATGCTGCTCATCGGAACCATGCTCTACATCTCCTTCTACGATGTGAGTGATCTGGTTATGGGTCACAAATCTGCAGCTGTCTCCGCCGGCGACAAGGCAATGGAGACCATGACCTTCTCGCCGACCAATCCTCCGTCAGCTTCCCCTGCAAAGCCATGAGTGGCGCGGGTGATGCCGCAGCCAAATCTGGAATGCCGCTGAGCTACGCGGCCGATCTCTTTTCCTACGCACGACGTCCTAGCCGTGAAGTAATCGTGGGAGGTTTGGGCTTTGGTGGAGCAAATCCGATCCGTGTCCAGTCGATGATCACCAGCGACACGATGGATACCGAGGCCTGTGTCAGCGAGACGCTCCGACTTGTCGAGGTGGGATGCGAGATGGTCCGGATCACGGCGCCGACCGTCAAGGATGCTGCCAATTTGAAAAACATCCGTGCAGGGCTGAATGCACGGGGATGCAAGGTGCCTCTCGTGGCCGACATTCACTTCAAGCCGGAGGCTGCGATGGAGGCGGCACTTTGGGTCGAGAAAGTACGGATTAATCCCGGCAACTTTGCCGACTCGAAGAAATTCAATGTCCGGGATTACACAGATGTGGAGTACACGGCCGAGTTACAGCGGATTCGCGAACGCTTCACCCCGCTTGTCAGACTCTGCCAAGAGCGTGGGGTCGCACTGCGGATTGGAACCAATCATGGCTCGCTAAGCGACCGGATCATGAACCGATTTGGTGATTCACCCCTCGGCATGGTGGAGAGTGCCCTGGAGTTTGTCCGGATTGCTCGGGATCAAGATTTTCATCAGATGATCTTCTCGATGAAAGCTTCCAACCCGAAGGTTATGATCGCCGCCTATCGGTTGCTCGTGGCGCGCCTGAATACTGAGGGGCCGGATTGGAACTATCCGATTCATCTTGGCGTGACCGAGGCGGGTGATGGTGAGGATGGGCGCATCAAAAGCGCCATTGGCATTGGCTCACTCCTCTCCGATGGGATCGGTGACACCATCCGTGTCTCCCTGACCGAAGATAGCGAGCATGAGATCCCCGTGGCGCGTGCTTTGGTGGCTCCGTTCGGTTCCAAGGGAGATTCTGTCCCGCCGATCTCGGAGACCAAACCAACTTGGCCGCTTTTCGACTACCAGCGACGGGTCGCTGATCGAGTCGTCATGGAGGGTATCACGAGCCAAATTGCTCTCGGTGGATCGGAAACCGTCGCGGTTGCCGTGCCTCGTCGCGTGGATGTAGCGGTCGCCCACAAGCGTGATGCGCTCGGCGACTACCAGCCGGAATTGATTCTGGAGGATTTGCGGCTCGTGGAAGTTGATCCCCTCTCGCCCGAAGAAATCGCCGCAATAAATGCCGTGAAACACCCAAGACTCATCACGGTGCGCGATGGGGTCGCGCTGGAACCGATTGCCGCCTTTCGCTTGCTCGCAGCGCAGATCGACAACCGTCATCCCATTCTGCTGAAGGATACACTTTCTCCCACAGCGAGTGGAGAGTTCCTCGATCATCTGCTTGCTTCAGCTACCGTTCTTGGCTCGCTCCTCTGTGATGGGATCGGCGATGCCATCCTGCTCCGTTCCGAGGAGGCTCCGGGTCAGTCGCTACGCCTTGCCTACAATATCCTTCAGGCCTCCGGCGTCCGTATTTTCAAGACCGACTACGTGGCCTGTCCCTCCTGCGGAAGAACCCTCTTCAACCTCCAGGAGACCACCTCCCGGATCAAGGCTTCGACTTCACACCTCAAGGGAGTCCGCATTGCCGTCATGGGATGCATCGTGAATGGTCCCGGGGAGATGGCGGACGCCGATTTCGGCTATGTTGGGGGAGCTCCCGGCAAGGTGAACCTCTACGTCGGCAAGCAGCCCGTTAAATTTAATATCCCGGAAGGAGAGGCAGTCGATCGGCTGGTGGATTTGATCAAAGAGCACAACAAATGGGTTGAGCCGGTGACTTAGAATCTCTTTCTCTAGAGCGAGGTTTGCAATGGTATCGGACAGATGCCTCCCGCAGGGAAAACCGGTTCCGGAGGTGGGGTGTGAAACCACGATTTGATCTCATTCATCATCCTTCGGATGTGACGGTAGGAGCGGACGCAGATCATCTTGCGGTAGCTCTTCCAGGGATTGCCCCAGTGGAGGATTTCGATCGTGACTCGGCGCACACCCCATGCGCGCATCTCCCGCTTCGAGGGTTTGTAGAGGTCGATGGTATTCCGACCTGACAGGGCGAAGCCGTAATCATCCACTTCGTAGATCTCTCCGGTGGCCCGGATCCGGAAGATCGTGCCACAGGGCCAACGGGCCCAATCGGCGGCTGCGCTGTTCACGACGCCATGTCGGAGAGGTGTGCCAATCGCTGTCCTCGCCCCATAGCGAAGGTGATCACTCTCACTCTGGGTATAGGCGGTGGTTCGGACTTTCTGAACCGCGGCGCGTTGGATCGGGGGTTCGTAGGGCGGGAGTGGATGAAGACAGCCGCCCAGAAGCCATGGAAGCAGCAGGAAAAGAAATAGACGATGGTGCTTCATCAGGAGGGATTCCAAAAAAGAATATGGAACTCAGAAACTCAGGAAACTGAAATTGATCGGAAGCATGGGATTATAATTTAAAGCTCTCTCCTCTTAGTATCATGCTTTCAAGGATCGGGTGCAATTGATGGCTCCTTTGTTCCTGCTTTCCTGAATTCCCTATTAACCCCTGCTGTTTTATGTCCTTCAGCTCTTCATGTTCCGAAATTGATACACGGATTCCCTAGGCAGTCGGGGCGGTGATCCTTTAGAAGAGATACTATGATTACCCACTTCGATCAGAAGACCAATAAGAAGGCCTTCGAGGTCAATATGACCAAGCCTATTTACGGCACTTTTGCTGAAATCGGAGCGGGACAGGAGGTGGCTCGTAGGTTCTTCCATGTTGGCGGTGCGGCCGGAACGATCGCCAAGACGATCTCAGCTTACGACATGAGCTTCTCGGATGCGATTTACGGGAAGAGTTCCCGCTTCGTCAGTCGCCAGAGACTTGAGGAAATGCTCGACCACGAATATTCGCTGTTGATCGAGCGGCTTGATGAAAAGGTTGGGACCGAGCGTACCTTCTTCGCCTTTGCTGATACCGTCGCAGCACGTTCCTTCAAGACCAAGAATGAGTCGCATGGGTGGATGGGGATCCGCTACCAGAGTCATCCAAAAACGGCGCCTAATGATATCATTATCCACGTCCGCATGTTGGACGAAACCAATCAGCAGCAGCAGGAAGCGCTCGGTATCGTGGGGGTGAATCTTATCCACGGAGCTTTTTTCAAGAGGAAAGACCTGAAGGCATTCGTTGCGTCGCTTCTCGACGACCTCGACTCCACGCGCATCGAGATCGATATGATCCGATTCTCCGGTCCCGACTTCGCAATGGTGGACAATCGGATCATGTGTCTTGAGCTTGTCACCCAGGGGCTGGCTCAAGCCGTTCTCTTCCGCGGCGACGGTGAGGTGATTCAGGCTGCCGACCTTTTCTATCACAAGCCCCTCCTCTTGGAGCGCGGAAGCTTCCGTCCTGTCACCAATGTCCACCGAAACATGATCGAGTGCGCTCATGCCATGTTCCTGATGGAGGATGAACTCAATGGTGAACAACCTGAGATCCTGCACGAGATCACGATGATGAACCTGATGAGCAGCGGTGAACTCGATCTCCAGGACTTTCTTGATCGGGTCGACATGCTCGGTGCCTTGGGGCGCAATGTGCTGATCTCCAAGTACGGTGAGTTTTACCGGCTCGTCCAGTATCTCCGACGCTACACCGACAGACCGATCGGGCTCCCCATCGGCATTCCCAGTCTCCATGAGATCTTCGATGAAAAATATTATGGCAATCTCGACGGCGGTATCCTTGAGGGCCTAGGGCGCCTCTTCAAGAAGGGGGTGAGAATGTATGTCTACCCGACCAAGGATGAGAAGGGACACATCATCGAGGCAGCCTCTTTCAAGGTTGATCCCGACCTGCGTGCTCTCTACGCCTATCTCTTGGAAAACCGATTCATCGTTCCGATGGCAGGCTGTAACCTCGAGTACCTTGGGATCGACTCGGCAAAGACCATAGCCAAGCTACAAAACGGCGATCCGGAATGGGAAAAGATGGTCCCGCCGAAGGTGGTCGAGATCATCAAAAGCCGTAAGTTTTTCGGCTGGAAGGGGTGACGGGGGGAAAAGTGGAAAAGTTAAAACGTTAGAAAATTAAAAGGGTAAATTCGGAATTTGCGATAACGCTGGCAAAAACGAAGGCGTGGCGATCATCGGTATGCCACTCGGCATTCAGTTAAAAATGTTAAAAGGTTAGAGGGGTAAAAGGGGGCCTCTAACTCTTCGAACCACAGTGTAACGTTTCAACATTCTAACCCTTTTAACATTGTAACAATTTTAACGATCTCTGAGGTCACCATCCAGGTGAAGCACCCAAAACTGTTGACTACACGCTATCGCATAATCCGGGTTTAACCCACAACGCTCCCTTATTTCACAATGCCCCGTTCACTGGAGGCGATGAAATCTGCCAGATAGCGCACCAGTTCGGAATCGGGGAACTGGGAGCGAAGTGATTCCAGTCCTTGGGTGGTGTTGAGATTGCTACGGAAGATCACCTTGTAGGCTTCGCGAAGTTCGCGGATCGCATCATGTGAGAACCCGCGCCGCTCAAGACCCACGTGGTTCACTCCACGAATCTCTGCGGGATTCCCATCGGCGATCAGGAAAGGAGGTACGTCCTGCACAATCTTGGTGCACCCCCCCACGATGGCATGGGCCCCGATGCGGCAGAACTGATGGACGCCGCTAAGGCCGCCGATCACGGCATGGTCACCGACAACAACATGGCCGGCCAGGGTGCCGTTATTGGAAAAAACCACATCGTCTCCAACCACGCAGTCATGGGCGATGTGGGAGTAGGCGAGGAAGTTGCCTCGGCTGCCGACACGCGTGACCCCACCCGTTGCGGTGGCGCGGTGAACGGTTGAAAACTCGCGGAAACAGTTGTTGTCACCAATCTCGAGATAAGTCGGCTCGGCCTCGTACTTGAGATCCTGACTGCGATGGCCGATGCACGAGTAGGGATAGAAGGTGTTGCCGTCACCGATCTTCGTGGGTCCTGCGATCGTCACATGGGCGCGCAACCGGCACTCCTCACCGATGACTACGCCGGCGCCGATGATGCAATAAGGACCGACAGTGCTTGTTTGGCCGATTTTGGCCGTCGTGTCGATGATGGCTGTGGGATGAATGCGTGCCACGACGGACTCCTATTTGTTGATGATGCCAAAGAGGAGCACTCCTTCGCTCACCACATCGCCGTTCACGACGCACTTGCAGGAAGCCTTTCCCAGATTCCTGCGGGCCTTAAGCATCTCGACATGGATGAAGAGGGTATCGCCGGGGAAGACGGGTTTGCGGAACTTCACCTCGTCGGCACTCATGAAATAGCCGATTTTTCCGGTATTCTCGGTCTTCCTCATCATCACGATCGAGGCGACTTGAGCCATGGCCTCCACTTGCAGGACGCCCGGCATGACAGGGTGTCCGGGAAAGTGGCCTTGGAAGTATGGCTCGTTGATCGAGACAGACTTCACGCCGACAGCCTTGGTTTCGCCGTCGAACTCCACCACGCGGTCGACCATGAGGAAGGGGTAGCGGTGAGGCAGGACACGCATCACCTCGTTGATATCCATTACGGGTGCCGAAGAGGTCACCGGGGTGGGGGCCATGGCCAGGAGATCCTGATGGCGCTTGGCGATCGCGCGCGCGAGTTCGGTATTCGGCCCGTGGCCTGGGCGGACAGCAACGACATGTCCCCGCAGAGGACGTCCTGCAAGGGCAAGATCACCGATGATATCGAGGATCTTATGACGAACGAACTCGTCGGCAAACCGGAGCGGTTCCTTGCTCAAAACAGATTCCCCTCGGATGACGAGGGCATTCTCCAGACTGCCGCCCTTGATGAGGCCTTTATCCATGAGATCCTTCACATCCTCGTAGTGGACGAAGGTGCGGGCTGGTGCGATTTCCCGGGCGTAGACCTCGGGAGTGATCTCCACGGAGAGGTATTGGGTGAAGCGGCCGTCGTGATTAGCCTGCGTGCAGGAAATCTTGAATCCCGAGTGAGGGAAGACCGACATGATGGAGCCGCCGTTGGTCTCCAAGTGAATCGGTTGACCGAGTTCGAAAGGTGCGCGGACAGACTCCTGATCGACGATACCTGCCTCCTGAATAAGGGCGACATAGGCAGCCGCGCTGCCATCGCCTATCGGGGGCTCGTTGGCGTCCATCTCGATGAGGGCATTATCGACCCCTAGGCCTGCCAAGGCGGAGAGGACATGCTCGACGGTCTGGATCTTGGCATTTCCCTGGACGAGGGTGGTGGCCCGTTCGACAGTCTTCACATGGTCGACCAAGGCGTCGACGATCGGCTCATCCGGCAGATCCGTTCTGCGGAATTTGTATCCATGGCCTGCAGGCGCGGGATGGATTGTCAGAGTGACATTGCCTCCGTTGTGCAGGGCGGCACCGCTGAGGCTGGCAGACTTGGCAAGTGTGCGCTGTAGTTCCATGGAAAATCTTCTGTGTCTTAAGGTGTTATGAGGATGATGAGGGGACGAGTCAGGAGGCATCCGTCATGATGCGCCCATCTTTCATCCTGATGCGCCGGTCGGCCAGAGCCGCCACCGAATCGCTGTGAGTTACCATAATGATGGTGGTGGTGCGGCGTGAAGCAATCTTTGCAATCACCCCGAGGACTTGGGAAGCGTTTTCACTGTCCAGATTCCCCGTCGGTTCATCCGCCAGCAGGAGGGAAGGTGTATGCACCAGCCCTCTGGCAATGGCGGCACGCTGCATCTCTCCTCCGCTGAGCTGATGGGGAAAGTGCATGGCGCGCTGAGTCATGCCGACCTCATCCAGCATGGCGAGGGCGGTTCCACGAACATCTCCCGGTGCATCACCACGGAGCAGAAGGGGCAGCTCGACATTCTCCACGACGGTCATCGAGGGAAGCAGGTTGAAGAATTGGAAAACGATCCCGAGCTTCAGTCTCCTGTACTGGGTGAGGGTTTTGTCATCCGCATGCTCCAGATGGATCCCATCCACGATGACCTCGCCCGAGGTAGGGTGATCAAGGCCACCCAGCAGGTTAAGCAGTGTGCTTTTGCCCGAGCCACTGGCACCAGTGATGGCGAGGAATTCGCCGCGCTCGATTTCCAGGGAAACCGAGTCAAGGGCCGTGACCGGAGGGATGCCGTAGGAGCGGGAGGTTTTGACGAGTCGGATCATGCCGTTCACAAATGAACTGCCAACCATGTCCGAGCAAGCTTCGATACCATTCCCTCCATCCGCGGCATTCCGCATTCTGGGGGAAACTCCCGATCTGCTCGCTGTGGAGAAGCCCCCATTTTTACTCGTTCACCCTAGCAAGCCGGGTGACCCTGTGACGCTCTGGGACAGGCTCAAGGAGCTTCTGGCCTACGAGATTGCTGGAGGAGGTCAGGTCTCGCTGATCAACAGGCTTGATCGGGAGACCAGCGGAATCGTGCTCGTGGCAAAGAATGCAGCCGCAGCCCGCTCTTGTGCCATGACGATGGCACGAGGCGAGGTGAAGAAAGAGTACCAGGCCATTGTCACAGGTTGGCCGGCACTGGAGCAGTGGGAGATCAAGGAGCCAATCCTAAGGCTCGGCGAGGTTCAGGATTCCCGGATCTGGCTGAAGCGCGGAGTCCACCCGGACGGCGCGCCTTCGCATACGGCCTTTCGGGTCCTGAAAAGACTATCCCACCCGAAGCGAGGCCCCGTCGCTCTCATCCACTGTATCCCTTATACCGGCAAGACCCACCAGATCAGGATCCACCTTTCCCATTCGGGACATCCCGTTGTGGGTGATAAAATCTACGGCCCCTCCGAAGAGTGCTATCTGAAGTTCATCGAGACAGGCTGGACATCCCAGCTTGAGGAGCAGCTTTGGTTGCCGAGGCATGCGCTGCATTCCTGTTCCTTGGAGTTGAATTATCTGGGTCAGAGACTCCGTTGGGAATCACCGCTTGCGGCGGATCTGAGAGCATTTCTGATGCAATCCGGGGAATAAAAACATACGCTTGAAGTCCCTGCGGTGATATCGTTCAAGCCTCCCACGCCATGGCACTTCTTCGTTTTTCCATCTTCCGCTGGCTTCCATGGGTTCTCCTCGCCCTGGGAGTCGCAGCCTTTCTGAAATGGCAGAGTGCAGCGCCCCCTGTGAACTACATCACAGGCACCATCACCCGAGGTACCCTCGAGGATGCGGTCTCGGCGACGGGCACGCTGGAGGCTAAGGAGTACGTCGACATCGGTGCCCAGGTCTCGGGCATCCTTCAGAAGATCCACATTCAGATCGGCCAGTCCGTGAAGAAGGGTGATTTGCTTGCCGAGATCGACCCGACTTTGTTTCAGGCCCAGGTGGTCCAGGGTGAGGCGACCCTCGATAATTTGGACGCGCAAATGGATGCGGCCAAGGCCACGCTCACGCTGGCTGAGCAGAGGCTCACCAGAAACAAAAACCTGCTCAAGAGCGATGCGGTGAGTCAGGATGAACTGAACTCATCGCAGGCCGATTATTCGCGCGCCCAGGCTAATATCGAAGCCCTGAGTGCCCAGATCGACAAGGCCAAGGGAAGCCTCGATGCCACGAAGGCCCAACTTGATCATGCCAAGATCTACGCGCCGATCGACGGAAGCGTGACCCAGATTCAGGCTCGCGAGGGCCAGACCCTGAACGCCAGCCAGACCGCGCCCATCCTCTTCCGCCTTGCGAATCTCGATTCCATGACGGTGCAGGCTCAGGTATCGGAGGCCGATATCGAGCGCGTCCACACCGGGATGCCCGTTTACTTCACCACCCTTGGAGATCCCGACACTCATCATGACAGTACGGTGGGGGTTATCACATCCTCCTCGCTCAGCACCTCGCCCCCCGTCTTCTACAACACGATCTTCGACGTCCCCAACGAGAAACACTCCCTCCTCCCGGACATGACGGCCCAAGTCTACTTCCCCATGATCTCGAGGACCAATGTTCTCATCATGCCGCTGGCCGCCCTCGATTATGCACGGCATCAACTTCCTGCTTCCGAACTGCGCCCCGTGGGCAAAGGGAAAAAACCTAAGCCGACGAAGGTTTTCGTCCTGGGTGACAACGATAAACCCGAAGTCGTTGAAGTGACCTTGGGAATCAAGAACCGAGTCTCGGCAGAAGTCCTTTCGGGGCTCTCGGACGGGGATGAGGTGATCACCGGCCCCGTGGATTTCGGGCTGAAGGCCCGCCCCAGGGTGATGATCCACTAAGTCGTGTTGGGTGCGACCGCATAGACTGCCGTGACCTCCTCTTCCGACCATCCATCCCCAGCCATCCTGATGGAGGGTGTGATCAAGCGGTATCCGGTGGGGGACTCCGAGATCGAGGTATTGCACGGGGTATCGCTCAGGATCGAGGTGGGGGAATTTGTGGCGATCATCGGCCCCTCAGGTTCGGGCAAAACGACCCTTATGAACATCCTCGGCCTCATGGACTCTCCGACCGAGGGGTGCTTCGAGCTCAATGGCCGCGACGTTTCCAGACTGAAGCCTGATGAACGAGCCGAGGCGCGTGGCCGCCTCTTCGGTTTCATTTTTCAGCGCTATAACCTGCTCACCACCCAGACTGCCGTGGAGAATGTGGAGCTTCCCGGTTCCTACATCGGGATGCCGGCCGCAAAGCGTCGTGAGAGGGCCCTCGCCCTGCTCCAGGAGATCGGTCTCGGACATCGTGTGGAGAACAGGCCCACACAGCTCTCGGGAGGAGAACAGCAGCGGGTCGCCGTTTCCCGGGCCTTGATGAATGGGGGAGGCATCATCCTCGCTGACGAACCGACGGGCGCACTCGATACCGTTCGAGGGCGTGAGCTCATGGCCAGGATCCACGGACTGCACCGCGCGGGCCATACAGTCATTCTGATCACCCATGATCCCGGCATCGCGGCGGAGGCACCGAGGGTGATCCGGATCGTCGATGGGAAGATTATTTCCGATGAGACCTCCGTACAGGATCCCGCCGCTCCATCTTCTCCGGAAGTGGAAGCAGGCACTCCTGCTCCGCCCGTTCTTCTACCCGCTCCGGAAAAACGGCGTCGTCTCATCCTGCTGGCCGACCTGATGGAGGCTCTCCGCATGGCCAACCATGCCCTCAGAGCGAATCTCTTCAGGACGTTTCTCACCATGCTGGGCGTTATCATTGGAGTCGCCTCCGTGGTCACCATGCTTTCCATCGGGGAGGGATCCCAGCAGAGTATGATGCGTTCGATGAGTCGCATGGGGACAAATATCCTCAGGATCGAGCCCGGTGCCAAAACATCCCTGAGCGGAGGCAATCTCACGCTTCAGGATGTCGCTGCCATCAGCGATCTGAGTCATATCCTGCATGTTGTGCCGCGGGTCTGGTCCACGCAGATGCTCAGGTATCGTGACAAGACCTACTCCTGTTCGGTCGTTGCCGCATCGCCGAACTATTCCGAAGCGGAGAATCGCCTGATCGTACGTGGTGGGTTCTTTACTGAGAATGACAATGCCCGATGCGCGTCTGTCGTCGTGTTGGGAATGAAAGCCTGCCTGGAGTTGTTTGGCAGTGGCGTGGACCCCGTCGGGAAATATATTCTTCTCAATAACGCGCCCTTCATGGTCGTGGGAGTGGTCACGGTCCGCGGGGGAAGCGGAGATGGACGCGATCGTGAGGATGACGTGGCCATCATTCCGCTGGCCACGGGAGAGGCGAGGATTTTCCGAAGCACCAAGCTCTCGCAGATCGGAGTCCAGGTCGATGAATACAAAAATGTCGACCTTGTGCAGGATGAGATCAGGAGTCGCCTGAACCGCTTGCGCCAGCAGGAGGACTTCCGGATTTTCAACCAAGCGGCCATGATCGAGGCGACCAAGCATGCGCAGGACACCTTCCGATTCCTGCTTGGGGCTGTGGCTTCGGTGTCACTGGTCGTGGGGGGAATCGGCGTCATGAACATCATGCTTGTCAATGTGGTCGAGCGGACGCGCGAGATCGGGGTAAGGATGGCTTGCGGCGCCCGTAGCCGTGACATCCAGTTTCAGTTTCTTGCCGAGGCAGTGCTTGTCTGCCTGCTGGGAGGACTGCTCGGGGTCGCCCTTGGGGCGATCCTCTCGTGCGTGATCGTGGTGGGTGATACCAAGCCGGTCCTGACCCTTGGGCCGATCCTGCTCTCCTTCACCGCCGCGTTTATCACAGGAGTGCTTTTTGGATTCCTTCCGGCGCGCAAGGCCTCGAGGCTTGATCCTGTCGTCGCTCTCAGCTCCGAATAAAACGCGTGATGACAACCCGAAGCCTCCATGCCCTCCGGATCGGGATCATTCTCCTAAACTTCGTGGGACTTGTGGTCTTGCTTGGCGGCTGTGCCACCCCCCGGAAGGTGGCCCCGACGTCACCCGTGACGCCCCCTCCGAATTGGAAAGCCACATCCTTGAAATCGCCTCTCGCCCCATCCGGCTGGCTGGCCACATTCCATGATTCCCGTCTGGATGCCGTGGTCAGGGAGGTTAATGCGGACAACTACGACCTCAAGGCCGCCGCCGCCCGCTTGCAGGGAGCCATAGCCCAGTCACGAGTGACGGCCGCAGATCTCTATCCCCAACTCGGTCTGAGGGCTGGAGCCAATGCCAATGACAGCCCTCTCTACAACGGGCGCAGCCTTCAGTATCAGCTGACCCCTGGAAACTGGAACTACACCGTCAACCTAGCCCTCAGCTGGGAGCTCGATGTCTGGGGAAGGTTGAGATCCCAGACGCAGGCTTCCAAAGCGGATGCCGCCTCCGCTCTTTTCAGCTACGAGGGTGCTAGGCTCTCGCTGGCGGGCGAGGCAGCCAAGGCCTGGTTTGCCGTTCTGGAGAGCCGTGAACAGGTGAACATTGCGGAACAGACCCTCGCTAGTCTCAAGAAGACGCTCGCCCTGACCGAGACACGCCATCTGAATGGTGCTGTCTCCTCGTTTGACGTTCACCTTAGTAGCGCCAGTGAAACCTCCGCGGAGAACGATCTGGTCCAGCGTCGTCAGAATCTGGCGGATGCGAAGCGCTCCCTTGAGACGCTGCTTGGCCGTTATCCCTCAGCCGAGATGGACATCGAGCATGCGCAACTGCCAACCCTCATTCCTCAGGTGCCCGTTGGCATCCCCTCCGAACTCCTGCTTCGCCGCCCGGATCTGAGGGCCGCGGATTGGACGCTCTTTGCCTCCGAGAACAGACTCTTCTCGGCCAAGGCAGAGCGCCTTCCCCGCTTTGCACTGACTTCGACGGCGGGGACTCCCACCGTTCTCCTGCAGAACCTGACCAACGACCAGAACTTCATCTACACAGTCGCCGGCAACCTCACCGAACCGATCCTCGACGGCGGACGAATCAGTGCAAACATCCGGGTCAACAAGGCGACACGCGATGCCGCGGCCGCAACCTATGCCCAGCAAGTTCTGAACTCCTTCCGAGAGGTGGAGAACGCCCTCTCCAACGATGCTACCCTGGCCTCCGAGCAAGTGCTTCAGGAGCGTGCCTTGGAGGATCTTCGCGAGGCCTACCGCATCGCGAACGTGCGCTACAAATCGGGCCAGATCGACATCGTCTCCCTGCTCCAAGCCCAGAACAGCATGCTTGCCGCGCAGAGCACACTCGTCCACACGAGGCTCTTGCGACTCAACAACCGCATCAATCTCTTCCTGGCGCTCGGGGAAAACGTCGGGCCCGGCGCCTCGTCCTCACGGTTCCGCGACTCCTCCCTCAGCTTGCTGTTGAAGGGCGCCTGATCGGGATCTTTCAGAACGGCATCTCGAGCGGATCTCTCCGCGCGAGTTCCCACGCCAGCAGGTCTTTCTTTCGATCGAGCCCCCAGCGGTAGCCGGTCAGTCTGCCCCGGGAAATGACCCGATGGCACGGGATCAAGACGGCGATGCCGTTGGATCCCACGGCCCGTCCGACCGCACGGGCAGCCTTGGGTCGCCCGATCGCGCGGGCCAGTTCCCCATAGGTCAGGGTGATCGCATCGGGACTTCGCCGCAGATATTCCCAGATCGTGATCTGGAAAGGCGTCCCGATCGCGAGAACTGGAACAGATGCGGGATTTTCAAAACCTTGCGCGATTACTTTCTCGACCTCCGGAGAGTAGCGCAAGTGCGTCTTGGGCCACTCGGATTGCAGGGAAGCAACGCCCTCCTCCCGACTCTCGACGAAGCGAAGCGCTAGTAGATGATCCCCTGAGATCAGTGCGATGCAGTCACCGAAGAGGGAGCGGGCGACTCCGTAGAGTAATTCTCCCTCCGAGCGCAGGGATCGGACTCGGGCATCATGGGGTGAAAGCCAGAGATCCATGCTTTAGCAAAGACTTCCTAGGGATGATGGGTATCTTCTCCGGACAGATGGATCAGCACCTCATTCCGCCTCATGAATCCGGGCGTCCATGGCGGATTATAATAGGCGTAGATAGGCGTTCCGGAGACCGGGAGGTTTTTCGAGGTGGCCCATGAGAGGAGCTTTTTCGAAGCAGCCTCGCTCGGTTCCGGCTTACTGGGGCCCGAGAAGCGATAGACGGCGTAGCGTGCGGCAGGCTTCGTGCTGACTGTCACATCGGGATTGGAGGGAGCCGGGACGCCATGTTCGGCGACATCCTTCGGGACAATGAAGCTCATCGTGCCTGAGACGGTGCCGGTCATCAGGACCGGCGTGGTCATCGAGATCTTCTGCGAGTGCTCATTCCGCCCAGAGATGAAGCGGAAGAGCCTCATGAAGGAGCCATCCTCTCCCCGCTTCTGCATCGGTGTGGAGACGATCGTGAGTGCGGGATAATCCCGGATCTCGAAGGCGCCCTCCTTCTCGATCACCTGATAGTCGGGAGTCTCGTACTTGGACTTGGAATTCGAATTGGAGCACCCCGGAAGGAGTGAAAGGAGCAGGGCAATCATGGGGAGAAGCCATTTTGTGGAAGAAAAAGGGGAATCAGACTTCACAAGGCAACTTCATTCTAAATTCCTCTGGCGTCAAAGGATTAAACGGCTCTTGTCCTTCTAAGCGGGGCGTCATGGCCAAGCCACCGAAAAAACAACCCTCGAAATATAAAAAGCAAATCCAAAGCGGATTTTTCGACTTTAGGCCAAGCGCCCGTAGACCCTGATAAAAAGAGAGTGCAGCCATGAGGAGTCGAACCTCAAACCTTCTGATCCGTAGTCAGATGCTCTATCCAATTGAGCTATGGCTGCTTGAAAGGGGGTCGTAATTAAAGACGAGAACCGGTGACAGGTCAAACCGGAATCACGCTTTAGGGAAACGCTGATTTAATCCCATGATGGCCGCTGAAGACCAGTTGCTGATTTGACGGCACTTGCCTTCCGGTAAGCAGTGCCGCCCTCACGGGTTCCGCTACGCGGACTTCTCCGCGCCCGTTCCCACGGGCTTGGTTTTGAAGGCGCGAGCGCTGGGCGATACCTGCAACGGCCTCTATGCGATTAAATCAGCGCTTCCTTAGAGCTGACTCATAGTCACCGAGGTAAAGTCCGTTCCCAGATTCTTCTCCAGCGTGGAGATCGCCTGCTCGAGCACGCTGTAGATTTTGGAACGGTCCGACGCATTTCCGAGATCGAGCACTACTGTTGAGGTGAGGCCATTGATGGAGAGGGCGCTCTGGTACGCGCTCTGGGCCGAGGCTGCAGGGACTGTGCCGTAAACGCCGGTGGAGTTCACATACCCGAGCTTCTGGAAGATGTTCGAGAAGAGTGTCCCTAGCGATCCCATGTTCACGGCGACATGGTTCGAGGAGGTTGTCGTGACTGAAAGGTTCGTCGTGCTGGGGGTCGGAATGTTGAAGAGCTGATTGAGATAGCCGCGCACCTGGTAGGGGTACTGCGCGTAGGAGTCCCCGCCCCAAGCGTTGCTGAACGAGCCCATGGCCGCAACGGTGGCAGTCGTGGCATTCTGGCAGCTCTTGGAGGAGGCGGTCAGCAGCGGGCCATAATAGCCTTGATTATAGGCTTGGTTCAGCAGGATCTCGAGGGGGCTGTCTGCCAATCCGATGAATTTGCCCAGACTACTGTAAAAGTAGGGCTGCCACTGGGGTGTCCAGCCATAGGAGGCAGGGCTCCAGGGGGTGCTCAGGCTAGTGCCTCCGATGTATTGGAGCGCCACGTAATCGTTGAAGTGGAAGTAGGCGCAGAGCATCGGGCCGAAGTAGAGGTCATTGAAGCTCGAGGGTGTGGGCAGGGAGTGCTGATTGGCAGCTCCCGCCATGGTGTAGCCGATGTTTTTTTGCAGGGCGACGTAGTTAATGAGCGAGAAGCCGGCGGGTGCGTAGGATCCACCCACCATGTCGGCTGCATAGTTGTTAATTTGGTAGGGGCCGCCCTGACCGGCCCCCATGACCGCAGCCTGGAGGGGTGAGGGGGCCAGCTGGGTGCTTCCCTTGGTATAGTATTGGGAGGCGATGTTTTCCTGCAGGAGCTGGCCGAGGAGTGATCCGTAGAGGTAGTCCTTGCTGAAGAGGATCCCAGGGGTCGCCTTCTGGATCAGATGGCCGTACATCACTCCCGCCGTGAGGTTGGAGAGAATCAGGTCTGTGTAGGTGTCGCCATCAAGAGTCATCGTGTCCTGGGGTGAGGTCGGGCTGACTCCGTAGTAGTAGTGGAAACCTAGCGAGCCCGACGTGATGACGCTTCCCGAGGAGGGTGCGGGTGTAGGCGTCGGGCTGCTGGTGGGTGAAGGGGTAGGTGTCGCCGTGGGTGATGGAACGGGGGTTGGGGAGGCGGATGGGGTTTGCGTAGGGCTGGGCGAGGGTGAAGGAATCGGGGTCGCTGTTCCCGATCCGAAGAGGGTCACTGCTGCCGAGGCGATGGTCGAGGGGACGGCGGAGCTGACGCTGGCGCCGGTGGGTCCGGTCAGGGCGATCGGTGTGGTCAGGAGCAGATCCCAGACCATGAGACCATCCTTTGGGTTGACTCCATTGGCCAGAACATGAGCGGCATTGCGCTGAACGGAGTAAGGGGCGTTCAATACCTTGCCGTACTGGTCGAGTTGGATCACGGTTCCGGCCTGATAGGCGTCGGCGTTGTTCACCACAAGGATTGCACCTCCCCAAGCCTCGTTCGGAATTTCTAATCCGATGGAGACGGCGGTCGTCGCGGGCAGGAGCGCACGGTACTCATCGTAGGCGACGGTCGGGTCGTAGTGCTGATAGCCGGCGTCATACGACATGATGTTCACGGCGTCGGGAAGCGCTCCGACTGTGCGGCCCGCGTAGGCACCGGTCGTGATGGTGCTGGCAAAGGTGAGGCGTTCCCTTCCGGCTGAGCCACCCCAGTAGGAGATCTGGTTGGCATTGGTGGGATTATGAACCGCTGCCGTGTAGTCGGCGCCCGTGGACCAGGCAGCCACGGCTAGCTGACGTGCGCGTCCATCGGCGCTGTTTGCCTGATCGATGGCCTCTCTCATCGCCTGAATCGCCTGAGCGTAGTTCGAGACAGTCACGGAATCAGCCCCGTTCACCTCGTAGTCCACATCCAATCCGTCGATCTTCAGGTCGACCATGATCTGGGCAAGGGCGGTGCGAATCGGCGTGGTTGAGGCGCCGGCTGTTTTGCCGGCTTCGGCGGCCAGTCCGGCCCAGTTTCCATAAGTCGCGCCACCTACCGAGAGCAGGACACGCTGTCCGGCTTGATGGAGGAGTCGGATTGCCTGGGCTACATCCTGGGGCGCCGAAGAGAACTGGATGCCCGTGCCCGTCCATGTGTTGGCAGCGATGCCGGACCAGCTGAAGTTCGGTTGGGCGAAGGCAATGCAGATGTCAGTGTAGGGAGTCTGACTGATGGCGGCGAGTTTGCTGGCGGCGATTAATTGCGCATCGGTCATTGGGGTGCCGCTATAGCCGGCGTAGTAGTAGTATGGGTCCGACCAGCTGGGGAAATAGCCTGTGAGGTGTCGGGCCGAGAGTCCACTTCCGGAGGATGAGGGAGTAGGAGTTGGTGTGGCAACGGGGGTCGGCACCGGTGTGGCGCTGGGGCTTGGCACGGGGGTGGCCGTTGGCGAGGGAGTCGGTGTCGGGGTTGCCGTGGGAGTAGCGCTAGGAGTAGCATTAGGCGTAGGCGATGGTGTCGGGGTTGGAGTGGGGGAGGCTGCCGGTACTGCAACCGAGAGAGGAATGGATGTCCCGTTGACAACAAGTCTTGAGGGTTTTGCGGGCGGAGCTCCATTGAAGGTGAATCCTACCGAGACGGAGCCGCCTGCCGGGATCGAGGCGTTCCACGAGGCTGGAATGATTTGATACCCGCCAGTTACCGAGGAACTGGTCGCATTCCAGATGGAGGCGACTGTATCAGCGTCCGAGAGGGCAGCGCTCCAGCTTGCGAGGGCGGATGTGCCCACATTGTTGATGATCAGATTGGCGTTGTATCCGGTATCCCATACGGAGGTCACTTGAAAGAGGCCTGTCAGCGCCGTAATTCCAGGCGTAGGACTGGGCGTAGCCGTGGGGACCGGTGTTGGTGTGGGCGTTGCCGTCGGTTTCGGAGTCGCCGTTGGCGAGGGAGTTGGCGTGGCGGTCGGGGAGGGTTTGGGTGTCGCCGTAGGCACCGGGGTTGGCGAAGGGGTCGGAGTGGGTGTTGCTCCGGGAAGTAGGAACGAAAGAGGCACGCTGGTGCCGTTGAAGGTTAATTTGGAGGGTTTGGTCGGATTAGTGGCGATTGCATTGAGCTGAAGTCCGATCGTCACCGATCCCTTGGCGGGAATTGTGGCGGTCCAAGATGCCGGAAGGATGGAGTATCCACCCGAGATCGAACTGGCCGTTCCATTCCAGGCGCTCGTGACTTGATCAGGAGTGGAGAGATTGGCGTTCCAGTTGGTGAGGCCTGCGGTGCCGGAATTTGCGAGGACGAGGTTGGCGATGTAACCGCCGCTCCATGTCGAGGTGACCTGGAAGGATCCGGTGACGGCTGCCTGGGCCGGAGGGATGGCCAGCATGGCGGCAGCAAGAAAGGCAAGGAGGTGTGTTTTCATGGTATTTTTACTTTGATAGTTAGTCATGCGTCTCCCCCCCGGTTGTTCAAAATACTTATCCCCATTGGAAAAAAAGTTCCCTTGACCACAAGCGGACTCAGGTTGATATTCGGCGCTCAATCTTATCAAGAGTGACGGAGGGACTGGCCCGCTGATGTCACGGCAACCGCTGCGAGGCTTCTCGTAGGCCCAGGTGCCAAATCCAGCTCCGAGCATTCGGGGAAAAGATGAGATACTTGGCAGAGTCGATGGTCCCCAGGGATCCGGCACCAGGTCTCCTCGGCACTCTTGATGGGAACACAACCGACCGAGATCCCATGTCCAAGAAACCTTTTTTCAATAATCTGAAATGCCGTGAATGCGGACGACTCTACGAGAAAGAGGCGATCCACATCTGTGAATTCGATTTTGGCCCGCTCGAGGCTGCCTACGACTACGATGCAATCCGCAGCGTCCTCACCCGCGAGCTGATCGAGTCCCGCCCCCAGACGATGTGGCGCTATCGCGAGTTGCTCCCGATCGACGGTGAGCCGACCGTAGGCACTCAGGTGGGCTTTACACCGCTAGTGAAGGCCGACCGCTTGGCCAAGGCCCTCGGCATCCGCGAGCTCTGGATCAAGAACGACTCGGTCAATTACCCCACGCTCTCCTTCAAGGACCGTGTGGTTTCCGTGGCGCTAAGCCGCGCCCGCGAGCTCGGATTCGAGGTGGTCGCCTGCGCCTCCACCGGCAATCTGGCGAACTCCGTCGCCGCCAACGCCGCCAATGCGGGACTCAAGAGCTATGTCCTGATCCCCTCCAACCTCGAGCAGGGTAAGGTGCTCGGCTCCCTCGTCTACGGCACCAATGTCATCGGGATCAAGGGCCCCTACGATCAGGTGAACCGTCTCTGCTCGGAGATTGCCGGCAAGTACGGCTGGGGCTTCGTGAATGTGAATCTTCGCCCATACTATGCGGAGGGTTCCAAGACCATGGGCTTCGAGATTGCCGAGCAGCTCGGATGGAAACTCCCGCGCCACACCGTGGCCTGCATGGCCTCCGGATCGCTGCTGACCAAGATTCACAAGGCCTACAAGGAATTCATTGATCTCGGGATCGTCGAGCAGAGTGATTTCACGATTCATGGTGCTCAGGCCTCCGGGTGCTCTCCGATCAGTACTGCCTTCAAGGCGGGCAGCGAGATGGTCAAGCCCGTTCAAAACCCTGACACCATCGCCAAATCACTTGCGATCGGAACGCCGGCCGATGGTTACTACGCCATCCGCAGCATGAAGGAGACGGGCGGTAGCTGTGAGGACTGCAGTGATGAGGAGATCGTCGAGGGGATCAAACTCCTGGCCGAGACGACCGGCATTTTTGCCGAGACGGCCGGCGGCGTTACCGTGGCCTGCGCCAAGAAACTCATTGAGACAGGTAAAATTCCCAAGGATGAGAGCGCCGTCCTCTGCATCACCGGCCATGGTCTCAAGACCCAGGAGGCGATCATCGGCAAGGTCGGCGAGCCCCGTGTCATCGGTGCGAGCCTGCGTGAATTCGAAGCCCTGGTCGCCGACGAGGTCAACGTCAAATCCTGACATCCTCAGACCCCTATAACCTATCACCCCAACCCTATCCCCTAATCCCCATGCCCACCGTCCGCATCCCAACCCCGCTTCGTAAACTCACCAACAATCATGAGGAGGTCGTTGCCTCCGGCGCCACCCTCGGCGCCGTTCTTGATGAGCTCAATGCTACCTTCCCCGGTCTCGGCGAGCGCATCGTCGACGAGAACGGCGTGATCCGCCGTTTCGTGAACATCTTCGTGAACGACGAGGATGTGCGGTTCCTGCAGGAGAAGGAGACCCCAATCAAGGAGGCCGACGTGATCTCCATTGTTCCAGCAATCGCCGGAGGCTAGGGTCCCTACACGCCCCGCTTGCCCAACAAGAGAAAAGAACCGATCATAGAAATCATGGAAACGACACGCCTCTGGCTCATGTATCCGGCGAAGCTCATCACTCGCCCCATCGTCTATGAACTCGGACACAAGTTCTCCGTGACGACAAATGTCCGCCAAGCAAGCGTGACCAATGAGATCGGCCTCGTCTGCCTCGAGCTCATCGGAGAGCGCGGCGAAATCAAGCGGTCTATCGCCTGGCTGGAGGAGCTTGGAGTCAAGGTCGAACCGGTTGAGATCAACACCATCGAAGGCTAATCTTTTTCACGTCATGAAAATCTCCCTAGGTAGCGACCACGCAGGATTCGAGTATAAGCAGGCGATCGCCGAAATGCTTCGCACGCAGGGGCACGAGGTGATTGATTGCGGCACACACTCTGCTGACTCGACCGACTATCCGCTCTGGTGCATCCCCGCTGCCGAGAAGGTGGCGAACGGCGAGGCCGACAAAGGGATCGTCTTTGGGGGTTCCGGAAACGGGGAAGCAATCGCTGCCAACAAGGTCAAGGGAGTCCGCTGCGCCATCGCCTGGAGTGATGAGACGGCCCGCCTCGGAAGTGAACATAACAATGCGAATGTCCTCTCGATCGGCGAGCGCATGGTCTCGCTCGAGACCGCCAAGCGCCTTGTCGACATCTGGCTCTCCACCCCGTTCGAGGGAGGCCGTCACCTCAAACGCATTGAGGAATTGGCCCGGTACGAGTTGGGACAGCCGATGAAGTAGAGAAAGTTAAGAACACTTTGGCTGAAACTGCTTCAGCCCGTGGCTATTTGACCGCCACAATCACTGCGGTTGCATTGTCTTTGCCTGAGGAGGTCGTGGCTTCTGACGCAAGATGTTGGGCAGGTGTGATGGCTTTGGGGCATCCCTTCAAAATCTCGGCGATTCTTTGATCCGAGAGTCCGTCGGTAATGCCGTCCGAGCAGATAAGAAAACGATCGCCGGATGAGCAGGAGATCTCTCCGACCTGCGGGTTCACGAACTGATTGCCTGCGCCAAGCGCTTTTTGGAGACGGTTTTTAGCAGGATGCATGCGCGCCTCTAGCTCGCTGATCTGACCGGTGCGTCGAAGCCATCCGACATGGGTGTCGTCGTCGGTGAGTTGGGTGATTTTGCCATCCTTGGACAGATGGTAGATCCGGGTATCTCCGATGTGGGCGAAGTGCATCATCTCTTCCGAGAACCAGCAGAGGCTTAAGGTCGAGCCCATGCCGTGGCACTCCTCGTAGCTGTCGCCCAGATACTGGAGGGCCTTATGAATCTCGGCAAAGAGGGTTTCGAACGCCGCCCCGTAGCTGATCGGCGTTCCCACGGCGCGATGGCGGATGAGGGGAGGGATCATTCGGGTGATTTTTTCGACGGTGATCCGGCTGGCGAATTCCCCTGCATTCGCGCCGCCCATTCCGTCGCTGACCGCGAAGATTAAATCGGCTTCATTCGATGACTCCCCGACTTTTCCGAGATGACGCACATCCTCCTCATGGATCGCCAATCCGACGAAGGAGTCCTCATTGTTGCCACGCGACGGGCCTTTGTCCGAGCAACCTGACCAAGAAATCGAGAGGGATTTAGCCGGTGATCGCGGTACGGTTGGCTTGGTCTCCGGTTTACTCGTGGACTTGAGAGAATCCAGCACCGTGGCAAATTCGAAGTCGATCAAGCAGAAGCGCCCGTCCTGCTGTCGATAGGTGACATTACGCAGTTCCGGATCATCGTGACGGACGCCGTAATGTTCTAGCTCGTCAAAGAGTTCCTTGCAGCGTTGCGGATCAAGCTGATCAACACGGGAGCCGCAGTTCGTGGTCACGAGCAGGAGTTTCTCAGGATCCGCAGAGATCACGCGGGGGACGAAGGGGCACCCGGTTTTTTCCAAGTGGCGAAGCACATGCAGCTCGTTGTCAAAGCGCTCCTGCGCCTTGGGACCGTGAAAATGTTTACGCACGCTCCCGTCGAAGCAAACCTGGACTGTGGCGCGCTGGGTGTCCTTGACGGTGAGCATGATGAAAAAGACTGAAGGTTTTTAGGCTAAAGACTATTAGGTCAGAGAGCCGGCAGCGGATGGAAGAGGCAATTTAAAGAAACAAGAGGTCCTGTTTTTGCCTTTGCACAATCAGCTTGCAGTCTAAACCGCCATGAGACTCGAAATCCATGCAGTGCGGATATTTTCTCATTTTGGCATTGAAGTTGCTTGATCCTTTTGTGCCCGATCCTAAAGTCGGGATATCACCCACCGTCGGTAGTCCGCAACGCGAAGGGTGATCAAAAAAAGACACCGGACACACCACAACCACCCCAATCACATGGCGAAGTACAAACTCGAATACATCTGGCTCGACGGTTACGAGCCGGTTCCCAACCTCCGCAGCAAGACCACGATCAAGGAGTTCTCCAAGGCTCCCACGCTGAAGGATCTCCCGATGTGGGGTTTCGACGGTAGTTCGACCCGACAGGCCGAGGGTAAGAGCAGCGATTGTCTCCTCAAGCCCGTCGCCAGCTACGTCGACCCGACCCGCGAGAACGGTTATCTCGTCATGTGCGAGGTACTCATGCCCGATGGCAAGCCGCATCCCTCAAATTCCCGCGCCACGATTCTCGACGACCCTGACACTTGGTTCGGATTCGAGCAGGAGTATTTCCTTTATAAGGATGGCGCACCTCTTGGCTTCCCCAAGGGCGGCTTCCCCACCGAAGGGCAGGGCAGGTTCTACTGCGGAGTCGGCTTCAACGCAGTCGGTGATATTGCCCGCGACATCGTCGAGGAGCACCTTGATATCTGCCTCGAGATGGGAATCAACCATGAGGGTATCAATGCCGAGGTGGCCAAGGGTCAGTGGGAATTCCAGATCTTCGGCAAGGGCTCCAAGAAGGCCGCCGACGAAATCTGGCTCGCCCGCTATATTCTCATGCGCGTCTGCGAGAAGTACGGCGTCGACGTTGAGTTCCACTGCAAGCCGCTTGGCAAGGATGTTGACTGGAACGGCTCCGGAATGCACTGCAACTTCTCGACCAAGTTCATGCGCGAGAAGGGTGGCAAAAAGTACTTCGAGAAGCTCATGGCGGCATTCGACAAGTTCAAGGACGAGCACATCGCCGTCTACGGACCAGACAATCACTTCCGCCTCACTGGTCTCCACGAGACTCAGTCGATCGATAAGTTCAGCTATGGAGTTGCCGATCGAGGCGCTTCGATCCGCGTCCCTCACAGCTTCGTGAACAACGAGTACAAGGGCTATCTCGAGGATCGTCGTCCGAATTCCCAGGGCGATCCGTACAAGATCGCCAGCCGCGTTCTTCAGACCATCAAGACTGTTCCGCTCAAGTAATCGCGACGGTCAGTATTACTCAGAAAACCGCCATCCCGAGAGGGGTGGCGGTTTTCTTTTGGCGTGAAAGGATGAAGACAGAAGTATGAATCATAAAAGCAAGCATCTGAAAGGTAGGGCCAGCTCGTTGTTTCAACCTTCAACCTTCCTAATCCCAAAATTTGCATTAGCAACCATCTAGCCGGAATGCCGAGGAGTTAAAATCTTTAGAAAGGTTGAAGCGTAACAACATGGAGATGGGGGGGCATCGGGTCATCGGATGCTGGTGTCCTCTAGAGGAGGTATTTCCGATTCATGATGATTGGATTCAGTCCTTTTTAACCTTTTTAACTTTGTAGCAATTTTAACGATCGCTGAGATCACGATCCAGGTGAAGCATCCAAACCTGTTGCCAGGACGCTATCGCATCATCCGGGATAATTCATCCTTGCAGCCCGCACTGAGCGGGCTATTCTACCCAACCGCGCATCAAACATTTGCCGTCGGTCCTTGGGTGATCAGCACTTACTGGTCATCGAAACGCGCCAAGGGAAACCCGGCAACGAGAAACACAAGACATCATGCCTATCCGCCTCGGTCGCTTCGAAATGCCGAAGACCCTCGTCAAAAACGAGAAAACCGCCACAGAAACCTACGCGCAGTTCGTTGCCGAGCCCTTTGAGGCTGGCTACGGCCACACCATCGGCAACTCGCTTCGCCGCACTCTTCTCTCCTCACTCGAGGGAGCAGCCATCACCTCGGTCAAGATCGAGGGGGCTCCCCATGAGTTCACCGCCATCCCCGGAGTCGTCGAGGATGTCGTTGAAATCATCCTCAACCTCAAAAAGGTCAAGTTCAAGGCCCACGACCATGAGGTTCGCAACCTGATCCTCTCCGTGAATAAGCAGGGAGCCGTCACCGCCGGTGACATCCAGTCGACCGCCCAGTGCGAGGTTCTCAATCCTGACCAGCACATCTGCACCCTCGACAAGAAAATGAAGTTCGAGGCCGAGTTCGAGGTCAAGGTCGGCCGTGGCTTCGCCACCGGCGACGAGAACAAGAGTCCCGATAAGCCGATCGGCGTCATCGCCATCGATTCCATCTTCTCGCCTGTCACCAAGGTCAAGTATGCCGTCGAGCAGACCCGCGTCGGCCAGCAGACCGATTACGACAAGCTCATCCTCGACATCTGGACCGACGGACGCCTCACCCCGGACGAGGCTCTTCTTCAGTCCGCCGCGATCCTTCGTCATCACCTCGATGTCTTCGTTAACTTCGACGACACACAGGTCGAGTTTGACGAGACACCGGTCGAGGTCAGCCAGGAGAACAACCGCCTCAAGAAGCTGCTCGCCATGAGCGTGAACGAGATCGAACTCTCCGTCCGCGCCGCGAACTGCCTCAACAACGCAAACATTACCTCCGTCGGACAGCTCGCCCTCAAGAGCGAGGCCGAGATGCTCAAGTACCGCAACTTTGGTAAGAAGTCGCTGAACGAGATCAAGGACAAGCTCGTCCAGCTCGGTCTCGGTCTTGGCATGAAGTTCGAGCCAGGCCTTGTTGAGAATCTCGCCCCCGTTGCCGAATAATAAGGCATACTAGAAAAACTAAAACGCCATGCGTCATCGTAAAAAAACCGTCAAACTCGGCCGCAGTCAGGCACACCGTGATTCGCTTCTCGCGAACCAAGTCTGCAGCCTCATCGAGCACCGCCGCATCAAGACCACCCTCGCCAAAGCCAAGGCTACCAAGCCGCTGGCCGAGCGTATGCTCACTCTGGGCAAACAGGGTGATCTTCACTCCCGCCGCGTTGCGATCTCCTACCTGAAACACAAGGACATCGTGAAGAAGCTCTTCACCGAGATCGCTCCTGCCGCCGCCGACCGCAAGGGAGGCTATACCCGCATCGTGAAGCTCGGAGCCCGTCTCAGCGACAGCGCCCCGATGGCTTACCTCGAGTGGGTTGACTACGCTCCCGTTGCGAAGGAGGAGGTCGTTGCCGAGACTGCTGAAAAGCCAGCCAAGAAAGCAAAGGCACCTAAGGCCGAGAAAGCCGAAGGCGAAGCTCCTAAAAAGAAGGCCGCTCCTAAGAAAGCTAAGGAAGAGAAGTCCGAGGAATAAAACTCCGCTTCAAGCAATCAACGAAAAGCCCCGGAGTTCTTCCGGGGCTTTTTTCTGGAGTTCAATAGTAAAACGGAGTAACTCAATTGGAAACCTCCTCTCATGCTGATGCGTCAATTAAAGATAAAATTATTTTTTAAAGCAATAAGCTACAGCCTCGCAAGTGGGGTAACGATTTGCCGACTTTATTCAGCTGATGTTCCCATGGCAAATCCTGCGAGTGTTATTGCCACGCCCCCAGGGTCTGTCGTTGTGAATTCTTTTGAGAGTGTTGAAATGGAGAAACTTCGCATGACTAAAGAGATTGGGAAGTTAGAGCGAGAAGAGGCCGAATTCAAAGAGGGCTCTATTAAACTGCAGAAGAAGCTTATCGACGCATCTGCGTCAGCGGCTACTCCGGCAAACCTCCCCTCGGATTATAGTAGTTTTATTAATGCTCCGTCTAAGAATGTAAACCGATCCGTATACTACTATGGACAGCTCCAAGAGGCTCTAAATCAACTCACGCCGGCAAGCCCATATCTTGCGAGAACAACAATTGATACTGTCAGTCCGGTAAGAGCGGGAGAAATTCTCAAACAGATGGGAAATTTTGAGGAAGACGAAGGAATTTCAAGAACCATCTTGAATCAATGGAGTGCAAAGGAGGGAAGTGTGAGAGACGATGCCGCGAGAATGGCCCAACTTAATAATGATATATCACAACTAGAAAAAGAGAGAGATCGATTACAGTGGAATTATAACCAAGGTGGAAAAATTAATCCCCTAACGGAGCGGCCATTTGCTAACGACAAAGATCAGTCCAGCCTGTTAGAGCAAACAGAAAGGGTCAAAGACCAGATTTCTGAACTTGTTAAAGAAAAAGGCTCATTTCGTAATTTTGTTAATACGCCATTAAGAAAATTAGAATTTCAGCAATTTATTGTTCAGCTTGCGGCTCAAGAGAGATACATACACGCCCTGATTGCCTGTGGATTTTACAGAAATGTTTTCCCTGGTGGTGACATGTCCCTTTCTGAAAAAGCTTATCCTGGAGGAGGATCTGCGAATAATGGCGCTCCTGGGAACGCTGGAGGAAATTCGGGTGCCACACCGGCAACTCCAACATCAGCCGGAGCAACTGCATCACAAGGGTTACCTGTTATTAGCACAATTACCGGCATGGAAAGCTTCCTTCTCAACAGGATCAGGGATGCAAAAACCGACCGCGAGTCTGTCGAGAACATGCTTAAGTCAAAGCAACTTAGTGCCGCGGAGAGCCTTCTCCGAAAAATGGTTACAACGGCAAAATACCAGCCCGAATTGCAAACCTTCGCTTATGAAGAAAGACAGGTAGTACAAGAATACACTAAAACAATACGACAATTAACCGAGGCACTCAATAGCAAAGACTGGCCCGAAATTGAAAAACTTTCAGATAAGCTTGAACAAGAGTCAACGGATGTAGGAGCTCAAGACCTGAAAGCTTTCGCAAAAGAAAACAGACAAAAATCTCTACTTTGGACACGAATGGCGGAAGTTGTCATGCGTGGTGGTGATATGCAGGGAGCAGAATCACTGCTAGATGCTGCACGCAAAAGATCACCTACAGATGCGCAGGTATCAGAAGCGGTCTCAAATACACAAGACAAAACCCTGACGGATGAAAAGCTCAAAGAGCAATTGGATCAGGTTTTAAAAAGTGCTGATTATGTACAAGCATTTGAAAGAATGGGCGAATTTGCCCCGCTGGTCGCCTCTGCAAAAGACGAGAAACAAAAATCTGCATATGAGGTCCTCATAGACAAAGAAAAGTCGGTGAAAGCAGCTTTGGAAAAAAGTTCCTCACTTCAACAGATGAGTGCCCCTTCGGATGCATGGATGGAACTGGAATTGCTGCCTGATCCACTAAATAAAGATAAAAGGGTTTTAGAGAGAAAGTCAGTTCTTGCAACTGACTGTGGCCAGTTTATTTCATCTTATGGGAAAGGTAAAAAATATGAAGCTTCGGGAAAGCCAACTCTCGCCATTACTTGGTATTTGCAAGCGCTTACCAATGCACCTTCATGCACAATGTTAAAAGATAAGATCAAGTCTCTGAGCGGTGAAGCCTTGCGCAAAAACTAGAACCTATGACCAGACAACCTAAAAAAAACACTCACTTGGTTATAACTGGAGCTGGAATCGTTGCCATTATTGCCATTGGTTCATTTTTTGGATTTAGCAAAAAAGCTTTTTCGAAAAGTGATTTTAATAAATGTGCAGCATTCCCCTTAGATAGCTATTTGGAAGGAGATGCTTTGTGGTCAAACGCTGATTATGTGATTGAGGGAACCTTTCAAAACATTCTACTCAAGCAAGGCAGTTCAGAATGCACGCTCTGCTCAATCTTAACAGAAGACAAAAAGATACCACTACCAGTTATTTTTACATCCGAGGCAACTAAGTCACCATTACAAAGAGAGCAGAAAATTAAGGTGAAAGTACGCGTTGAAGATGATGGAAGAATCATTGCCTCCGAGTGTGTCATTCAATAATTCAAGGCAATCGAGGCTTCTTGAAGAAGTTAACCTTATGCAGGGTCATGTACGCCTACGGACTCTGTTCCCGTAAACTATTCACGAATTAATGGCGAAGCCCCGCAGTAATGCGGGGATTTTTTCTTTTATGCCGTAAGCGGTTCTTCCCGAAGCGGGTGGTTGGCATGGTGACCGGTCAGCAACCTGATCCAGACGCGTGCACAGCTGGCAACGATGAGGATCACGAGAATGAGGAAAAGGGCGGTGACCCCCGCGTTCAGGTAATTGTTAAAGATCTGGTGGTGCCAGGTCGCTAGATCCTTGGCTGAAGCGCCCATAGAGGCGAGTTTTTCAAAGTGGTTGGCGGCACTGAGGAAGCCGAGGCGTATATCGGATGCAAAGATCTTCTGCCATCCAGCGGTCAAGGTCACGGCCAGCAGCCATGAGAGCGGCAGGCAGGTCACCCAGAGATAACGTTGTTTGTTCATTTTGATCAGCACTGTCGTGCCGAGGCTGAGTGCAATGACTGCGAGCAACTGGTTTGCGACTCCGAAGATCGGCCAGAGGGAGTTGATGCCACCGAGCGGGTCAATCACCCCTTGGTAAAGAAAGTATCCCCATGCGGCGACGAAGAGGATGCTCGCGCTCCACCCGGCAAGGGAGGAGTCGGTACGTGCGAACGGCTTCCAGAAGAGGCCTCCGAGGTCCTGCACCAGGAAGCGGCCGACCCGTGTGCCCGCGTCGATGGTGGTGAGGATGAAGAGTGCCTCGAACATGATAGCAAAGTGATACCAGAGTGATGTGGCAGCCGGACTACGGAGTACGCCGGCAAACATCTGAGCCATGCCGACGGCGAATGTCGGGGCACCCCCGGCGCGGCCAAACATGCTTTTTTCTCCGACGCTCTCCGCCAATGCATCCATCTGGGCCATGGTGACGGGGAAGCCTTGGGTCGTGATGAAGGAAACGACTTGGGAGGGGTCCCCCTTCATGTTGATCGCGAAGTATTCTCCGGGAACCATTGAGCAGGCGGCGATGAGAGCGAGAAGGCCCACGAGCATCTCGGTGATCATGGCGCCGTAACCGATGATACGGATGTCCTTTTCTCGGGCCAGAAGTTTAGGTGTGGTTCCCGATGCGATCAGGGAGTGAAAACCGGAGATGGCCGCGCAGGCAATCGTGATAAATGCGAAGGGGAAGACTTTGCCAGCGAAGACGGGCCCCGTTCCATCGATGAACTTTGTCAGGGCAGGCATCTGTAGCTTTGGTGCCAGGGCAACGATTGCCACGCCGAGAAGGGCAACAGCCCCAATTTTCAGAAAGGTGCTCAGGTAATCCCGCGGGGCAAGCAGAAGCCATACCGGGAGTACGGAGGCCAGCAGACCGTAGATCATGATCCCGATCGCCAGCGTGCGTGCATCCAATGTGAGACACGGCTCAAGCGGTGATCCCTTGATCCACTGACCGGCCACCACGGAAAAGAGAAGCGCGGCAACCCCAAGGGTGCTGATGATGCCCAGATGGATCTTTCCCGAGCGCATCGCCACGCCCATGCAGAGGGCGATCGGCATGGAGGCGAGGATCGTGAAGAGGCCCCAAGGACTTTCCGCAAGGGCTTTCACCACGACCAACCCAAGAACGGCGAGGATGATTACCATGATGGAGACCACCCCGATCAGGGTGACTACGCCTGCAAAGGGTCCAACCTCCTCGGAAACCATCTGCCCGAGACTCTTCCCTCGGCGACGCGAGGAGCAGAAGAGGATGATGCAGTCATGGACAGCCCCGCCGAGGGTGGCTCCGATCAGCATCCAGAGGGTGCCGGGAAGGTAGCCGAACTGGGCCGCCAATACCGGGCCAACCAAGGGTCCGGGGCCGGCAATTGCGGCAAAGTGATGGCCGAACACGACCCAGCGGTTCGTTGGGACAAAGTCTTTCCCGTCTGCGTGACTGACTGCGGCCGTGCGTCGTTCATCGTCGAGCGTCAGGACATTGGCAAGCAACCACGCGGCGTGGAAGCGGTAAGCGATGGCAAATGTGCAGACCCCGGCAATCACAAGCCAGAGCGCGTTCACTGGCTCTCCGCGGGAGAATGAGATCGTCGCTATGGAGACAATAAGGAGGAGTGAGACCAGGGCCCACGCATACCTAGGGAGAACTGAAGGGGATGGTTGTTCCTCTGCCATCGCTCGCCCCTGTGGTTACGCCTCAAGCTGCATCCAATCCGAAGGCGGTGTGGGCCAGCTTGGCCGCATCGGCGATCATCTGCTCGTCAAGGATGACGGCGATCTTGATCTCGGAGGTCGAGATCATCTGTATGTTGATCCCTCCCTTGGCGAGTGCTTCAAAAAGTTTTGCCGCAACACCCGAGTGGGTCCGCATCCCGATGCCAACAACGCTGAGTTTAGCGATGCCGTCCATCTTGCTGACTTTACCGGCACCAATCTCGATGGCGACTCGATCAAGGAGGTTGCCGATCTTTTCCAGTTCATCACGGTTCATGGTGAAGGAGATGTCGGTTGAGCCCGCTGCGGAGACATTCTGAACGATCACGTCGATCATGACGTGAGCATCGGCGAGGGCCGTGAAGAGGCGGGCTGCGCATCCCGGCTTGTCAGGGACTTGACTCACGGTGACCTTGGCCTGGTTGCGCTCGACGCTGACGCCGCGCACGACGACCTGTTCCATTCCTGCTGATTCTTCTTTCACGGTTGTTCCTGGGTTGTTGTTAAAGCTGCTGCGGACCTCGAAGGTGACTCCGAATTTTTTGGCGAACTCGACCGAGCGTGACTGCATCACCTTGGAGCCGCTACTCGCCATTTCGAGCATCTCGTCGTAGGAGATCGCCTCGATTTTCCTGGCTGTGGGGACGATGCGCGGATCACAGGTGTAGACGCCGTCGACATCGGTAAAGATCTGGCAGGCATCGGCTTCTACTGCAGAAGCCAGCGCTATGGCCGTCAGATCAGACCCTCCTCGACCAAGGGTGGTGATATCCCCCTCGCTGGTCTCCCCTTGGAAGCCGGCCACAATCACGATGGCCCCCTCATCAAGGTGCTTCTTGATCTGGTCTGGCGTCACATTGCTGATCTTGGCCTTGGTGTGGACTCCGTTGGTGACAATGCCGGCCTGGGCACCCGTGAGTGAAACTGCCTTGCCTCCCAAGCTCTGAATCGCCATGGCTGCCAGGGCCATCGTGGTCTGCTCGCCGGTTGAGAGCAGGACATCCATCTCTCGTTCCGTGGGATTGGCGGAAACTTCACGGGCAAGTTTGATCAGTGAATCCGTCACCCCCGACATCGCCGAGACAACGGCCACAACTGAATTTCCCGCCCGCTGCGTTTCGAGCAGACGCCGGGCCACATTCATGATGCGCTCGGGATTGCCGACCGAAGTGCCGCCATATTTCTGAACGATCAGGGACATGCTGAGGAGACTTTTGGCGGTTGGGGCTGAAGGTTTTTGGGGCGGACGCTGGATTCCAATGAGGAAATTTCAATAACCCGTTTGGTCATCATGATCAGTTACTGATTTTTGCAAGTGCCTCGCGGACGGCCGAGGCGGTGGCATCGGTTTCGATCGGTGCGGTGACGGCGTGCTTTGCCGTATCGGGATCCTTCAGCCCATGACCGGTGACGGTCAGGACAACTTTGGAGCCGGGCTGAATCTGACGGAAGGGGCAACTGTCGCACCGGGTCGTCTTTCCGCTACGGTTGAAGCATTTGAAGAGCGCGGCGACGGGAGCGGCGCTGGCTGGTTCCACGAAGATGCCTTCGTTGGAAGCGAGCCACTTCTGGGCTGCCAGAATTTCGGAATCCTCCACGATCTCGAAGCAGCCACCCGATTCGGAGACGGCTTGAGTCGCGCCATCCCAGCTGGCGGGGCGTCCGATCCGGATCGCCGTGGCCACTGTCTCGGGATGATCCATGGGTGCGCCGCGGTAAAGAGGAGCCGCTCCGGCTGCCTGCACTCCCAGCATCCTGGGTAATTTGAAGCTACGCCCAAGGTCCTTGAACTCCTTATACCCTTTCCAGTAGGCGGTGATGTTTCCTGCATTGCCAACGGGGAGGATATGGATGTCGGGCGCGTCGCCGAGTTCCTCGATGATTTCGAACGCCGCGGTCTTCTGACCCTCGATCCTGTAGGGGTTGATCGAATTGACGATTGCGAAGTCACCGGTCTCACCCAACTCACGCACGAGTCGCAGGGCGTCGTCGAAATTCCCCCGGATGGCAACGACGGTCGCTCCGTAGATGTAGGCCTGCACCATCTTGCCACCCGCGATACGTCCTGCAGGAAGAAGGACGGCGCATTTCATCCCGGCACGGGCGGCATAGGCAGCGGCGGCGGCCGAGGTATTCCCCGTGGAGGCGCACAGGACTGTATGGGCACCCTCCTCGGCGGCCTTGGAGATCGCCATGGTCATGCCGCGATCCTTGAACGAGCCGGTTGGATTCAGCCCCTCGTACTTTACATAGACCTCACCGCCGGTGATGGCGCTCAGCTTGGGAGAGTGGATCAGTGGAGTGGATCCTTCGCTTAGGGAAATGACCGGTGTGGCATCGGTGACGGGAAGAAACTCGCGGTAGCGTGCGATCACGCCACAATCATTGAAGGTCTTTTTCATCAAATTCAGATCTGGAAATTAGGAAAAGGATTCCACATTGAAGAGTACGGGATCTCCCTTCACGCAGTTGAGAGCTGAGATCTCAGCAAGGGCGGCACACATCACTCCATAGGCTGCCTCGTGGATCATCAGCACTAAGGGAGTCTCCACGCCTGCGATCGATTCCGGCTGTACTACCGAGGAGATGCCGATGCCAGCTGCTCCAAGAACGCCCGCAATGCGGGCCAGAACACCCGGCTTGTCATCCACGGAAAGTCGCAAGTAATAGGAGCCGACGATTTCTGCAGCTGGACGGCTGCTGCCATAGAGGCTGTGGGATGCAAAGCCGTAGGTCTGGCGCGGGGCATCCAGCACATGGGCCGCCTCGACGAGATCACCGATGACCGAAGTGGAAGTGGGGCCGCGACCCGCGCCGCGTCCGTAGAAGAGACTATCGCCGACGAGATCACCCCGGACAGCAACGGCATTAAAAACGCCATTCACCGAGGCCAGGACATTGCCGAGGGGAATGAGCGTGGGAGCCACGCCGACCTCGACCTTGCCGCTAATCTCGCGGATCGAGCCGAGAAGCTTGATGCAGTAGCCGAGACTCTTGGCGAAATGAATATCGGCCGCACTAACGCTATCGATTCCCTCGACGCGAATCGAGGCGTGATCAACCCAGAAGCCGTAGGCGAGGGCGGCCAAGATGATCGCCTTGTGGCCGGCATCCCATCCGTTGATATCGAGCGTGGGATCGGCCTCGGCATAGCCAAGTTGCACGGCCTCGGCAAGGGCCTCGGGGTAGTCGAGGCCTGCTTCCTGCATCCGGGTCAGGATGTAGTTGCTCGTGCCGTTGAGGATGCCGTGGACCGACTCGATGCGGTTGCCGACGAAGGCATCGCGGAGCGACTGGATAATCGGAATGCCGCCGGCGACCGCCGCCTCGAAGAAGACGGGAACCTTGCACTCGCTTGCGAGGGCAAAAATCTCCGCGCCGCGCTCGGCGAGTAGGGCCTTGTTGCCTGTGACAACGATACGGCCCGACCTGATCGCGGCAACCGTAAGGTCAAAGGCCTCTGTGGTGCCGCCGATGAGTTCGACGACCACTTTGATCTCAGGATCTTCGAGGAGATCTTGCCAGCGGTTGGAAAAGAGTGCGGCGGGTGCCGCAATATCGCGCGTTTTTTTTGGATCTCGCACAACGATCCGACGGACATCAAAAGAGTATCCGGAGCGCTCCGCGATCAGGTCACGGTGACGTTCAAGATTTTCATAGACCCCGGCACCCACGGTGCCGAAGCCGGCTAGTCCGATGCCGATAGTCTTCATAAAGCAGCTCAGGATCTTCTCTCTTGAATCGGCCGAGGTAAAGCCGGTTTTGCCTCGGCCAAAGTCCTTCACCAGGAGTTGGGGTTTCAGGGTGCTTCCTCTATACTCACACGGCTACCCATGGTAGGGTTAATCAATGTCTTTGTTCAGATCGGAAGTGGCGATCTCCAACACCTTGATTGAACGTGCCTCCTGATCAGGATCAGAGTGTTTTTGCTGACCCTCGCGGGATCAGGCGTCGTGTGCTTCAGGTAGTGGCCGTCGCCGGCGGGCTCTTCCTCCTAGGCGCCACAGCTTACTTTATCTGGGGCCTGCTGATTGGTCCGCAGCTTCAACTCCCTGCGATGGTGAAGGAGTTCCGCGCGAGGTTCAAGGCGCTCCCACCAGCCAAGATGCCCATACGGAATGCCAAGGATGACTGGCATCGCATTCATCTCGCCCAGAAAGATCACGCTCAATCCCCCTCGGCGAGCGTTCCCAAGAACACCGGCATCGTCCTCGGCTATGTCTCTCCTTGGGATCCGGCCTCCCTCCTTTCTCTGGAGCGGCATGCTGATCAACTGACTCATGTGGCCGCCGATTGGTTCACACTGACCGGCGTGGAAGGGACACTCAAGGAGGACCCAAGTGACAAGGCCCGCCTGCTCTGTGTACGTAAGGGGCTCGGATTCCTTCCGATTCTCCGGAATCTCGACGGGAATACATGGCAACCCGAGGCCGTGGAGGAGTTGGCCCATGAGTCGGAAGCAGAGCGGAGTGCTTTTCTCGACCGAATGGTGAGACGTCTGCCGCCTGGATCGTCCGGTCTTTTGCTTGAGTTGAGCCAGTTGGATCCGACCTATAAGGATGAGTATTCGAGACTGATCAAGGAGATGGCCGAGCATCTGCATGCGGTAGGTAAGGAGCTTTGGTTTTCCGCGCCCACTGGCGCTGACTTCGATGCCTTCGATCTATCTGCCATCGCTGACTCTGTTGATAGGCTGGTTGCCACGCTCTACGACGAGAACTCGGAACCCGACGATCCCGGTCCGCTTGCCAGCAGCGACTGGTTCCAAGGCTGGCTCAAAACCATGATGGTCTATGGCGAGCCCTCACAATGGGTGATCGGGCTCGGCGCGTACGCCAATGACTGGAGGAAAGACAACAGTACCGTGGAGCAGATCGGTTTCACCGATGCCATGGCGAGGGCCTCCCTCGCAGGCATTGATCCGCTCACGGGAGTGGATTACGAGGGAGGGTCACCGGATTTCAACTACCTTTCAGGACCTGATCAGCATGAGGAACACGAACTCTGGTTCCTTGATGCGGTAACACTCTTCAACCAACGTCGCCTGATAGCCCCGTTTCATCCCGGTGGAATCGGCCTTTATAGGCTCGGGCAGGAGGATCCAGCTGTCTGGGATGTCCTGAGGATGAACCCTGAGAAGCCCCCCGATCTCCAGTCCATGGCCCGGCTTTCGAAGCTGAACCTTGACGAACTCATTGCCTCAAGCGGCACGGGTGACTTTATCTCCGTCGGAGGGGATCCTCACGAGGGAGACCGGCATTTGGAGACTCACGCCGACGGCGAATTGGTTGAGCGATATAACAAGTTGCCGATGCCCGAGAGCATCACGCGTCAGGGTGATCCCGGGCCGCGCAAGGTGGCCCTGACGTTTGACGATGGTCCGGATCCTAAGTGGACCCCGAAGATCCTGGAGATTCTCAAGGAGAAGAATGCGCCCGCCTCGTTCTTTGTCCTCGGGACGCAGGCCCAGCATTATCCCGATCTGTTGGAGCGGATTGCGCGTGCAGGTCACGAGGTCGGCAACCACACCTATACCCACCAGAATATTGCCGAGGAGAGCGACGAGCAGATCGAACTCGAGCTCAATGCCACGACACGACTTATCGAGGCGGTGACCGGCCACTCCACGGCGTTTTTTCGCCCGCCCTTTGGCATTGATGGAACTCCCAGCCAGCCCGGGGAGGTCCGATCGCTCCGGGTGATCCGGGATCTCGGGTACCTCACCGTCGCGGAATCGATCGATCCTGATGACTGGGAGCGACCGGGCGCTCAGGCCATCCTCGATCGGGTCAAGACCCAGAGGGCGTCCGGAGGAGCTGTCATTTTAATGCATGATGGCGGAGGTGATCGCTCCCAGACCGTGGAGGCTCTTCCGGAAATGATCGATTGGCTCCGAAGTCGCGGTGACGTGATCGTGCCGCTCGGCGACATCATCAACCTACCTCGCGATACTGTCATGCCCCCGCTTCGGGAGGAGAATCAGCCGCTCTCCGCGCGTTATGTTTATGGCGCTTTTGCTGTCATACGCTTCCTCGAGAATGCCGCCTGGACGCTCCTTGTCATCGTCACACTGCTCGCGCTGCTCCGTGTTCTCTTCTACGCCCTCTGTGCGCGGCGTCAGCGCCAGAAAGAGAAGTTAAGGGAGGAGTTGCCCATTCTTGCTTCCCCTGGTTCCTATCCGCCTGCCAGCGTCCTGCTAGCAGCCTATAATGAGGAGCGGGTTATTGCTTCAACGATCCGTCATCTCCTCGATTCCGATTATCCCGCCTCACTCGAAATCATCGTGGTCGATGACGGATCCAAGGATCGTACAGCCGAAGTTGTGGGATCCATCGCGGTGAATGAGCCCCGTGTCCGGTTAATCCGTCAGCCCAATGGCGGAAAAGCCTCCGCCCTCGACCATGCGCTCCGTCTCGCGAGTCACGAGGTCATCGTCATGATTGATGCTGATACGATGGTCGCGTCGGATGGTATTCGTCAGTTGGTGAGGTCGCTCTCCGAGCCGAAGGTCGGTGCGGTTGCCGGTTACATCCGTGTCGGCAACACCAAACACTGGCTCGGTAGCTTCCAGGATCTGGAGTATACTGCGGCCTTTGAGATCGATCGTCGCGCACAGGATCTTCTTGGCTGCATCACCGTGGCGCCAGGGGCACTCAGTGCCTTCCGCCGCAAGGCGCTTCTCGAGGCCGGACCGATTACCAACGACACTCTTGCCGAGGACACCGACCTCACCCTTCAACTGCATCGGTTGGGCTGGAAGGTAGTGTTTGCCTCGAAGGCTTTCGCTGATACGGAGGCACCCGAGAGTGTGAAGGCGCTTGTTTCACAGCGCTTTCGTTGGGCCTTTGGAACGCTTCAGTGTCTCTGGAAGCATGGCGACATGACCTTTAATCCCGGTTCCGGTTGGCTTGGGTGGTTTGCCTTGCCCTCGGTCTGGGTTTTTCAAATGGCAGTTGTGGCATTGACTCCAGTGCTCGATCTGATCGTGCTTTGGTCGCTCTGGCTCGGTCGGGGCGTTGCGATCTGGCCCTATTTTGTTGCCTCGTTGCTCCTCGATATCATCCTTGGAATGATTGCTCTGTCGATGGCGGGCCGACCGCTGCGGAAAGCGTGGCTAAGCGCTCCGATGAGACTTCTCTACAGGCCATTGCTCGGCTATGTCGTCTGGAAATGCATTCTCAAGGCATTAGGCGGAAGCTGGGTGCGATGGTCGAAGCTCGACCGGACCGCCGCCGCCATTATCCAAAAGGAACAAGGGAATCATAAAAAAACGGAGGCTCCACAAGCACCTGCATCATGAGGACTCCTATCACGAAGACCCCTGTTACGGCCTTGCTGCTTGGCATTTTTATCGCTGCAAGCTCAGTCCTGAGCGGTACCACCCCGTATCAGCAACTTCAGATTCCGGAGAAGGGTGCCTACACAGGTGCCTACTGCGACTTCGGAGACGGGGAGGATGGAGTGACCTATGAGGCCCTGGAAGATTTTCAGCAGCTCACGGGCAAGCCGATGGCTCTTGTTGCTCTTGGTTCCTTCTGGGGAAGGGGATCTTTTCCCACGCAACAGGTCGAGCTGGTCCGATCCTATGGAGCGGTGCCACTGCTCTTTTGGTCGCCTTGGGACGCTCCGTACGACGAGAAGCGTGGCCCGGATAAATTTGCACTCACTGAGATCATCGCTGGAAAATGGGATGCCTACATCGATCAGTGGGCTGACGCAGCTGCAAAAGTCCCGTCACAATTTTTTGTCTCTTTTGCCTGTGAAATGAACGGGACATGGTTCCCCTGGTCCGGATGGTTCTACGGCAAGGGACCACGTGATCCGGTCAAGCCCAAGAATCCTGGAACTACTGCATCCTCAACCGGTGCCGTCGCCAAACTCATCGGTGCGGATGACGGGCCCGAAATCAATTGGTTCGGCAAGGGCGACATTAAGAATCCCGCCACATGGGAGGGGCCTGAGACATTCAAAAGGGCATGGCGCCACGTCGTCGACCGTGTTCGTGCCCGCGGCGCGACCAACGTCCTTTGGGTTTTCCAACCCAACAACTACTCCGATCCGCCCGGCTACATTTCGTGGAATCAACCGGCGGCCTACTATCCCGGGTCAAAGTATGTCGACTGGCTAGGACTGAGCGTTTACGGAAAACAGACCAATAATCAGGAAGACGACCAGTGGTGCGGCTTCAGCAAACTTCTGGAGTGGCCCTATGCCGAGATGTGTGCGCTCGATCCGGACAAGCCGATCATGCTTGCGGAGTGGGGTGTGGCGGAATCCCATCGCTCGGGTGAAGACAAGGGTGCATTCATTGCCGAGGCGTTCCATGAGATGGGGAATGCATCCAAATACCCCAGGCTCAAGGCTGCGATCTTCTGGCATGAGCGCTGGCAGAACGACGACGGCTCCTACAGCAATCTGCGGGTGAATTCCTCCCGTGCCTCCCTTCAGTCCTACCGCGATGGCGTGCTCAATCCCTTCTGGATCGGCAGGCCGATCTGGAAATAAAAGAGCAAAGAGAGTCTTGCTTACGGGTTTTGACCCGGAGGGATTCTCGCTGTAGCCTTAAAGGATGCGTTTGATTTCCTACAAAGACCACGGCTTTGACCGCTCCCTTGCTGACTTGAATCGCCAAGCCGAACCGCGCGCCGAAGTGCGTGAGACGGTCTCGGAAATCATTGCCGATATCCGAAAGAAAGGAGATGCCGCGCTTCTCGCCTACACGCAGAAATTCGGAGGACCGAAGATCACGGCCCCCAAGATCCGGGTCACTCCTGAGGAGATCAAGAAAGCGCAGGCATCCTTGTCTCCCGAAGTCAAAAAAGCCCTCTCCGCCTCGATTGCGAACGTCACGGCATTTGCCAAAAAGAGCCTTCGTAAGAACTGGTCGATGAAGAACGCTCAGGGGGCGCTTGTCGGGGAACGATTTGACCCGCTTCCGAGGGTGGGCCTATACATTCCCGGCGGCACGGCCCCTCTTGTCTCGAGTGCCATCATGACCTGTGGGTTTGCCAAGGCGGCCGGAGTCCCTGAGATCGTGGCTGTTACCCCTGCTGCTCAGGATGGGAGTGTGTCTCCGGCATTATTGGCCGCTCTTCATCTCTGTGGTGCAACGGAAATCTACCGCGTCGGGGGAGCCCAGGCGGTTGCCGCGCTGGCCTACGGCACCAAGACGATCCGCCCTGTCACAAAGATCTTCGGACCGGGGAATGCCTATGTCGTCGAGGCGAAGCGTCAGGTTTTCGGGCGGGTGGGTATCGACCTGCTTCCTGGGCCCAGCGAAGTACTTGTGATTGCTGACGCGAAGGCCAATCCCGTATGGGTGGCCGCTGATCTACTTGCGCAGTCAGAGCATGGGGCAGGAAGTGTCGTGGTGCTCTTGAGTGATTCCGACAAGCTTATCGCTTCCGTTCAGAAAGAGGTAACGCGACAGTCGCAGCTTTCATCTCGCCCCGAGCATCTTGCGAAAGCAATGGCCAACGCAGTGCTCGTCCGCGTGCGTGACATGGCGCAGGCCGTGGAGATCGCCAACGGATTCTCCGCCGAGCATGTCTCCCTGGCTGTCCGCAAGCCCGAGTTGCTTGCAACCAAGCTAAACTCTGCGGGAGGAATTTTTCTCGGAGACATCTCGCCGGTGGCCGCCGGGGATTTCCTTGCCGGCCCAAGCCACGAACTCCCCACTGGGGGAGCTGGGAAGGCCTTTGCAGGACTCACCGCCGAGCAGTTCCAGAGACGCACCAGTATCGTCCGCTATGATGTTGTCTCGCTCAAAAAATCCCTGCCGATCATCGAGACCTTTTGCGAGGTCGAGGGACTCGACGCCCACGGGCGTTCCGTTTCGTTGCGCGTGAAGGGAGAGTAAGGGATGCTCTGGAGATTCCGAGGGCGTCAGCTCGATCTCTCCTTGCAGGGCGCCATCGTCGGAATTGTGAATGCGACCCCGGATTCTTTCTCGGATGGAGGGGCGTTTTTGGATCCGTCGGCGGCCTCTGCACAGGGACTGAAACTTCTCGAGGAGGGGGCCTCGCTACTCGATCTCGGTGGTGAGTCGACCCGCCCGGGATCGCTTCCCATATCGACTGAAGAAGAGTTGCGCCGTGTCGTGCCTGTGGTCAAAGCACTAAGAGCCCGAACTGACGCTCCGATTTCCATCGATACCTCCAAGGCTGCCGTGGCCGAGGCATGTCTCTCCGAGGGGGCAGATATCATCAATGATGTGACAGCCCTTGAAGGAGACCCACGGATGGGAGAGGTTGTGGCTCGGACTGGAGCCGGACTCATTCTCATGCACATGCAGGGAACCCCCGAGACCATGCAGGTGAATCCCATCTATCAGCAGGACGATGTGGTGGGTGAGGTGGCAAAATATCTTTCAGCACGCCGTGATGTGGCCCTAGGCTGTGGCGTGGACTCCGCCGCCATCATCCTGGATCCCGGTCTTGGCTTTGGGAAAACCGTGGCTCACAACCTGGCGCTCATTCGTGGTATTCCGCAGTTGATAAAGATCGGCTCCCCGATCCTGCTTGGACATTCCAGAAAGTCATTTCTTGGAAAAATCACAGGGGAGAAGAAGCAGGTCCCTTCGGAGGAGCGTCTTGCTGCAGGCCTAGCCGTGACAGCACTTGCCCGATCCCTTGGAGCCCGCCTCTTCCGAGTGCATGAGGTAAAGCCGCACCGTGAGGCCCTCTGCATCGCCGAGGCTCTCATAGGTAACCACTGATACGATGAGTGATTTTTTTCATAAAAACGTTTCGTTGATCGGGCAGTATTGGACCTCGGGGCTCGAGATCCTGATCCTCTCGACGATCCTCTATTACATCTATCTCTATCTGCGAGGCACGCATGGTGCGCGGATCCTGATCGGTCTTGCGTTGGTCTTTCTCACCCTCACCTTCATCTCCCAAGTACTTGATCTGGCGGTGCTTGGATGGTTGCTCCGCAGCTTCTCGGTCTTCATGGCGATAGCCTTGGTGGTACTCTTTCAGCCGGAACTGCGTCGAGCGCTGAACGAGTTGGGCAGTCACCGGTTTTTTACCACCGCTCTCCAGCGACGTGAGGCGATCGAGGAGATCACGGATACCGTCTTTGATCTTTCAAGCAAGGGATTCGGAGCCCTGATCGCACTGGAACGAGACCTAAGCCTAAAGTCCGTTGCCGAGAGTGGAGTCGAGATTGATGCCGAATTCTCCAAGGAGCTGCTGCTGACGATTTTCCATCCCAAGACAGTCCTGCATGACGGCGGGGTGATTTTGAGTGGCGACCGGATCGTGGCGGCGGGTTGTATTTTTCCCCTGACCCAGCGTGACGATCTCGATCGGACGATCGGACTGCGCCATCGCGCGGGGCTTGGGCTTTCCGAAGAGAGCGATACCATCGCCCTGGTGGTTTCCGAAGAGAGCGGACAAGTTTCGATTTGTCACTCGGGTGCCATCGAGCGCAACTTGAATGTCGAGCGATTCCGAAAGCGACTCTCACAGCTTCTGATCCGCGAAGAAAATCATGCGAAAAATCCTGCTGCACAATTGGAAGGAGAAACTGGTCTGCCTGCTTCTGGGGTCGGCGCTTTGGTATCTCATTCATCAAAACCTGGGTCCTCTTCCGGAACACAAATCGCGAACCGCGGAGAACTCTCAGAACTCTGAGGAGAAGGCTCCTACGCCTCACCCGGAGCGCAAGGTTCACAACTCCAAAAAATAACGCTCCGCTCGCATGGCAGTCAGAAAACTTTTTGGCACGGATGGCATTCGTGGATCCGCGAATGCCCATCCTATCACTCCCGAAATCGCCTTAAGACTTGGGCGCGCTGCAGGATACCTGATGAGGGGTCAGGGACCGTGCCGTCCACGTTTCGTGATTGGTAGGGACACCCGACGCTCCGGGGAAATGCTTGAAGCTGCCCTGGTCGCGGGCCTCAACTCAATCGGAGCTGATGTACTGCTTGCCGGGGTGATCCCTACGCCCGCCGTCGCGTGCCTGGTCCAGGAACTCAAGGCCGATGGGGGAGTCGTCATCTCGGCCTCCCATAATCCCGCCGGGGACAACGGGCTGAAGCTCTTCGGAAGGGATGGCTATAAGTTGGATGACACCTTGGAAGAGCGCTTGGAGACGCTGATCCTTACGGAGGAGATTGATGGGGAGCGTCCGCTGGGCGACGCGATTGGTATCGCTACGATCATTCCTGATGCCTCCGCGCGCTATGGAGCAATGGCTAAAGCCAGTGTCCCTGGAATATCACTGCATGGGCTGAAGATCGCTGTTGATTGCGCGAATGGAGCTTCGTTTCAGACGACTCCGCAGGTTCTTAAGGATCTTGGGGCGACTCTCGCGGTTTTCCATGCCTCACCGGACGGCATGAATATCAATGAGGAATGCGGCAGCACCCATGGGGAAGAGATCCGTCGTTTGGTTAAGGAGACAGGCGCTCACATCGGTATCTCACATGATGGGGATGCCGACCGACTGGTTCTCTGCGACGAACAGGGTGAGATCGTTGATGGGGATGAGATTTTAGCAATGGCGGCACTAGATGCTCTCCGGCGTGGGACACTTGCTGGAAAGACACTTGTCGCCACCGTGATGAGCAACTTCGGCCTCGATGAATCGATCGTGGCTGCTGGAGGCAAGGTTCTCCGGACCGCAGTCGGCGATCGCTATGTCGTGGAGGCCATGCGTGAGGGGAACTTCTCGATCGGCGGAGAACAGAGCGGTCACCTCATCTTCCGTGATCATGGGACGACAGGTGACGGCCTTCTTGCAGCACTCCAAGTCCTGCGCATCATGACTGAAAGTGGCAAGCCCCTGAGCGAGCTTCGTCGCTGTCTCAAGAAATACCCGCAGGCCCAGCGCAATCTCCGCGTGAAGGAGAAGCCGCCACTCGAAACGTTGGCAGAGGTTTCAGCCCTGATTTCAGAAACGGAACAAGCTCTCTCCGGAAAGGGCCGTGTTCTGTTGCGCTACTCCGGAACTGAGCCAAAAATCCGCTTGCTGATCGAAGGTCCGAACGAAGCGATGATCAATGAGGCTGCTGAAAAGATCGCCGCCGCTCTTACTTCTGCAATTGGGCTCTAGGATCTGCCCTGGCTGAACCCCTTCCAAAGGTCGCCGATCGAATCGGTGATAAAGGTTAAGAGGATTCCGAGAAGAGAAGCCAACTCCTTAGAGAATCGAACAAAGGACCTGGTGTTCTCCACAAAATCACGACCGAGTGACGTGAGTGAAATTTCCTTTCCTGTGACCAAGAGCAGGCCGGTGATGATGATGAGATTGATCAGATAGATCACGGTCAGGGAAAAAAATGTTCCCCCGTAGTGAAGGTCGGGTTGTCCCTTGGCGATCAGGAGGCAGGTGAAGACAAGGTGGAAGGCCATTGTAAAACCAAGCAGCAGGAAGAGCACCCATCGGTAAGCGCTGAGGTCCGCCGCCAGGGATGCCGCACCGTAAAGAGAGACGACAAGAAGGCTATAGAGAGGGAAGAAATACGGGGCGAGTGCGATCCAGGTATTCACCCGATCCGTGAGGACATGGCCCCCGTCCAGACTGACATGAAAATGGTCAGCCACCTTGCCTCCGAAGAGCTTGACCCAGAGAGCGTGAGTCACTTCATGACCAAAGACATAGGGCCACATGAGGATCGCGCGCGGTATGCTGAAGAACAAGACACCCAATAGGATCATCCCTGCGGCGAAGCATTGGAAGTTCGTATTGTCCAGCAGGCCTCCTTGAACCGATGCGGTGAAGGCCTGAAAGAAGGTCTCCGTGAGAATCAGCGCAACAGGCAGGAGAAAGAGTCCAACGATAAATTTCACCCACGATTTGGGAATTGTCGCAGCGTTCTTTTCTGAGCGACTAGGGAGCGACGGCTGATTGCAGTCATGCGTAGGTTCTCCCCGATTAAAAAGATCCTGAGAATCAGCCACGGTCGTTGCGACACGAACGCAACGCGACGCGACGCGGGTTATTTTCCCCGGTGACCTAGCCCCACCCTTTCTCTGCTGAGAGGAAGGGCGTGCCACGCTTTGGTGAAATCGGTTTTTTTAGGCGCGGCCCATGTAGGCGCCGGTCCGGGTGTCCACCTTGACGATTTCACCCTCCTTGATGAAGAGGGGAACCTGGATGACCTTGCCGGTCTCGAGGGTGGCGGTCTTCATCACATTGCTTGAAGAGTCACCCTTCACTCCCTCGGGAGATTCGGTAACCTTGATATTGGCCGAGGCGGGAAGCTCCACGGAGACTGCGCGTCCCTCGACATAGAGGATTTCCACCTGCATGTTCTCAACGAGGAAATCCTTGGCATCACCTAGGAGATCCGCCTGAAGCGTGATGGTCTCGAAGGTCTCGGGATCCATGAAATTGTATCCCTCCTGGTCGGCATAACTGAAGTCGAGTTTGGTGCGATGGACCTCCACAAGTTCCACCTTCTCCGTGGAGGCGAAACGCACGTCGGCCGACTTCCCGGTTCCGATGTAGCGGATGATCAGCTGGACGAAAGCACGGAGGTTGCCGGGGGTGCGGTGGGTGACTTCAAGGACGATGGCAGCGTTGCTGTTGTACTTGATTGCCATACCTTTGCGGAGGTCGTTTGCGAGTGCCATGATGTCGTGGAGTGAAGGGTGGGAATTAAATGAGTTTGAGTCGGGCGAGATCCTGGGAGTCTACCACGCCCAAGGGGTTTCCATGGGAATCCGTGACCACGAGATCGTCTATCCGATGTTGTTCTAGCACCATCAGAACCTCGGCGGCAAGTTTGTCAGCATCAATGGTGATCGGACTTGGGGTCATCACCTCTCCGACGGGGCACGTTCCAATCTGAGGATCCGAGGGAAAGCGGCGGGCAAAATCACCATGGGTGAAGATTCCGGCAAGCTGCCCATCGGCGTTCACGACCAGAGCCGCACCTGAGCGTTTCGCGGTCAAGGTCTTCAAAACCTCGATGACCGGATCGCTGGTCTTGACGATCGCTGCTTCCTCTCCGCCTCGCATGATATCCCTCACTTTGAGCAGGAGGGTGCGACCGAGTTGGCCGGCTGGGTGATAAAGCGCAAAATCCTCACGGGTGAACCCCCTCTCCTCTAGGAGGACCATGGCCAACGCATCTCCCAAGGCCAGCATGACGGTCGTGCTGGAAGTGGGAGCGAGATTATGGGGACAGGCCTCCTGGGTGACGGAGACATCAAGGATGACGTCGCTGGCCTTGGCCAGAGTCGACGTGGGATTTCCCGTTAGGGAGACCTTCTTGACATGAAATCGTGCAAGCGCCGGCAGAACCCTGAGGAGTTCCTCGGTCTCCCCACTATAGCTGAGAATCAGAATTACATCCCCGTCCGAGATCACGCCGAGATCTCCGTGAAGCGCATTCAGTGAGTCTAGCACAACGGCGGGCGCGCCCGTGCTGGTGAGTGTGGCGGCAATTTTCTCTCCAATATGGCCTGATTTGCCAACGCCAAGGACGATGATCTTTCCCTTGCGGTCAATGGCCTCCTTGAACAACTCGACCGCAGATAAAAAACTCTTGTCCAGACGATCGGAGAGACGCTGGAGTTCGTTGATTTCGATTGAGAGAACGCGGCGGGCGCGCTCGAGAGAATCCATCAGCGGATTCTGAACGGAGCCGAGGGATTGGGCAACGCAGAAGGAGAGGGTAAGGTATGGGGGCTTGCTCCGTGCTCTGAAAGGGGGCTAAGCTCATCTCATGAACGGCAAGTTCCTTCGCCACATTCTCCCTCTGGCCGCCCTTCTGTTGGCTGCCGGTTCCGGCTTTTCCCAGCAGGCTGTTTCAGATGCTTCCTTTGTGGCGCCGAAGCCCAAAAAGACGAAGGTCGAGGCAGCGCAGGATGAAAAACCCGCTCCCTATGATATCTCCGGCGTGGTGGCCCAGGCTTTCAACATGAAGAAACCTCTCCAGCTCGTGAATCCTCTTGCCCCGAAGAAATACGGTGATGGGCACGACAACGTGACTTGGGATCCTGATAATCCCGAGAAGCCGAAGGGCATCATCATTTTTGGCATCCAGTGGTAGGTGCCTCGCTCCCTTCCGAGCCAAGCCCTTCCTCTCCCGGCATGAGGGTGAAGGTAGCATTTCTTTTCGTCTCCATGCCGGTCGGTGGCGCCGAGGATTTCCTGCTCTCCGCGAGCAAATACCTTCCGCCAAGCATTGACGCACGTTTTGTCTGCTTGCGGAATCTCGGAGTCCTCGGGGAGGAGGCCAAGCAAGCCGGTCTTCCGATCGAGGTGGTTCCGGTCTTCCCAACCAAGCGAATGAATCCTCTCGGCATGTTGCGACTGGCCCGATGGTTCCGTGAGAACGGGATCCAAGTGGTGCATGCGCAGTCGTATCATGACCAACTCTTCGGGGTGATTGCGGCCAAGCTGGCAGGTATCCGATCGATTGTTCATCAGCAGAAGACTTTTTTGGAGCTGAAGGGAAGGAAGGGCTTTTTTATGCGGCACATTTACCGCTGGGCTGACCATGTGATCGCCCTTTCGGAGGAGACTCGTCGAGATCTCATCGCGGCCTTCGCTCTTGACCCCAAGGAGGTCTCTATTGTTCCGAATGCGATCGACCCGGCGGTTTTTCGGCCAGTGGAGAATCGGGATGCGGTGCGTTCCTCACTGGGCCTTGATTCCAAGGAATTCCTTTCCGGCTCCGTAGCCTCGCTCCATCCAACCAAGAATCACCAGGCCACGATTGGTGCGATGGCGTTGCTGGCGAAGCGGGGTGCCGCCCTGCCGAAGTTCCTGCTTTTTGGCGAGGGACAGGATCGTCCGGTTCTGGAGAAGGGGATTTCCGACCATCATCTGCGAGATCATTTGATTCTTGCTGGAAGGAAGCGCCCTGTGGCCCCGTGGCTCCAGTCGTTGGATCTCTTTGTGCTGGCTTCGCATTGGGAGGGCCAGCCTCTCGCCCTGCTGCAGGCCCTCGATTGCGGGATTCCCATCCTGGCCAGCCGCATTGAGGGAAACACCGCGCTGCTGAGCGAGGAGCACCCCGGTCTTTTTAATCCGAAGGATCATGCCGCCTATGCAGACCTGCTGGAGCGGGCTGTTAACGACGAGGGCTTCCGACAATCGCTCCTCAAGTTCCAGGAAAAGTTGCCAAGACCCTTATTGCCCACATTGAGTTTGCAGCTCGCGGAACTCTACGGACGGCTTGCTGCCAAGGTCTAAGATCTGAGGCCTGAAGTTTACGCCTGCTGCGCAAGCATTGTCTCGATGGCCTCCGTCACCATGGGGAGACTGATCTCCTGCATGAGCTGTTCACCGGGAAGCTGATAACGCTCGGTTTCAATCATCAAATCCCTGGAGCGGACAACCCGGTGGGGGCATTTCCATGGGCGGAACTGATACGCGGGAGGGTGCCCGAAGAGGACAACAGAGGGGCATCCTACTGCTGCCGCCAGGTGCATGGCTGCCGTGTCGACGCCGACAAAGAGGGACGCGGAGTCGAGTGCGCTGGCGAGTTGTGCCCAAGAGAGTTTTCCCTCAGTGGAGAGGACTTTCCCTTGGAAGCCTTCACAGAACCGAGCGGCTTCACCGATTTCTCGTGGGTTCGGGCCACAGCTGATCAGGACCTGCGGGAATCGATGAAGTAGTTCTGCGACCACCTGCTTCCAACGATCCTGAGGCCAGGATTTCGATGCCCATCGTGTGGCGGCGTGAACCACGGCATAGGGGCCGGTGATGACTCCATCCAGCGCATGGGGGAGCATGGCTTCTTGTGCGAAACGCATCGGAGGAGGATCCTCAGGCAGCCCTAGTGTTTCCCTAACTGCATTGTAATCGCGGAGAACCTGATGCACCGGCCCATGGCCAGTGGTGACGAGGTGGTTGAAGCGTTTTTTCCAAGAACTCGGAAGGGGGATGCCTTCGGGGCGCTCGTAGCTATTGGTGCAGCGGATCTTGGCCCGGCTGGCAGCTGCGAGAATCCTTCCACGGTTATTGTCCCCCAACTCAAAAGCGTAGTCGAAGTGAGTTGCTGCGATCTCTGCAAGCGTCACGAGATCTCTGCCAAAATCGCCCCAGGTGCGGCGCCCCTCCTCCGGGCGGGCCGTGGTGATCAGACGGTCGATCTCGGGACATCCGGCAAGGATTCCTTCCGTGCCGCGACGCACGGCAACCCAGATCTCGGCTTGCGGAAACTTTTCCTTCGTCGCGACGAGGGTTGGAGTCAGCAGGAGATTGTCGCCGATATGAAGTAGCTTCGTGAAAAGTATCCGCATCGGTTTGCCTGCTCTCCGGTGTCGACGACCTCGGATTAACCTGCGTGAACCGGGATCACCGTGACCGGGATGCGTGACTTGTGCAGCACCGAGGTCACCACACTTCCACTGAAGAGTTGATAGACCGCACCATGGCCATGAGAGCCAAGGATGATCATCGAGGCTTGGGTCGATGCGGCCTGATCGAGGATCTCATCGACCGGAAGCGAGACGACGGCTGTGGTCTCGACGCTGAGTCCTTTGGCGCGGAGCGGTATCGCAAACTGCTCGAGGCGCTCCTTTACCGCATTCAAGTCCGCGGGCTCCATCGGGATCGGAGCTGTGATGACATCCATGGCCGCTCCCACCGGCACATAGGCGGCGACGGGCTCGATGACATTCAGGATCACGAGGCGGGCATTCATGGTAGCGGCCAATTCCGCGGCGCCATCCACGACTTTCTGGGAGATCGGACTGAAATCAATCGCTGTCAGAAGGGTTTTCATACTGCTTCAGCATGGAACGGGGGCGGTTGCCTTGCCAGCCAAATGAGCTCTCTTTAGAGTGGGTCAATGGATGATCTCTTTTGCAGCGCTGCTACGGGTGAGGAGGTTTCCCTGCCTGCCGATGCCCCGCTTGCGGCAAGGATGCGTCCACGCACGCTTGAGGAATATGTTGGTCAGAGCCACATCCTGGGTGAGGGGAAGCTCCTGCGTCGTGCCATTGAAGCAGATCGTCTCTCCTCGGTGATCTTCTACGGCCCTCCAGGAACTGGTAAGACCAGTCTTGCCCGGGTGATCGCCGGCCGGACCAAGAGCCGCTTCATCGAATTGAGCGGAGTCGAGGGATCGGTCGCCGATATCAGGAAGGGAGTCGCCATGGCTGCCATCGAGGCGCGGAATGGAGGGCGGACCCTGCTCTTCATCGACGAAATCCACCGCTTCAACAAAGCCCAGCAGGATGCGCTCCTCCCCGACGTGGAGCGTGGAACGGTGCGTCTCATCGGGGCGACGACTCAGAATCCGTTCTTTTCGATCAACAGCCCGCTTGTTTCCCGCTCTCAAGTTTTCCAGCTGCAACCCCTCTCGGTTGAGGACCTTGTCGGCCTACAACATCGTGCCGTCGCCGATCCGGAACGAGGACTTGGGACACTCCCCATCGACCTCGAGGAAGCGGCTGCCCGTCATCTTGCCACAGTCAGTGATGGAGATGCCCGTAAATGCCTGAATGCCCTTGAGATTGCCGCCAGGACAACTCCCTTTGGTCCGGAGGGGCGAATTAGGATCACCTTGGAGGCCGCCTCCGAAAGCATCCAGAAGAAGGCCGTGGTCTACGATGGAACTGGGGACGATCACTACGACACGGCGAGTGCCTTTATCAAGAGTCTTCGGGGCAGCGATCCCGATGCCGCCCTCTACTGGCTAGCCAAGATGCTCCATGCTGGGGAGGAATTGCGATTCATCACACGACGCCTGGTGATCTTTGCCAGTGAGGATGTCGGATTGGCCGATCCCCTGGCCCTCACACTGGCTATTTCCGCGCAGCAGGCCGTCGAGTTCGTTGGTCTCCCTGAGGCCCGCATCACGCTGGCTCATGCGGCCGTCTATCTGGCCACGGCACCGAAGAGCAACAGTGCCTATGCCGCCCTCGGCAAGGCCGAGAAAGATCTGGCCCAGGGCCGCACCCTGGAGGTTCCCTCGCACCTCCGAGACTCCCATTACAAGGGGGCCAAGTCGCTCGGTCATGGCGAGGGATACAAATATGCCCACAATTACGAAGGCGGATATGTTCCTCAAGCCTACCTGCCTGAGGGTCGCACCTACTACGAACCGACCCGCCAAGGTGCCGAGTCTCGCATCGCCGACAGGCTGGAAATCTGGAAGCAGCAGTTTAACGAGGCTCGAGACGCCAAGGGAACGGGCAGTGGGTAATTGGGAATAGGGCCGAGGACTTGAGCATTCAGAACCGAATAGCCTAAAGCCTAAACCTCTAAATGCCTGGCCGGCTTCGCCGAGTATCAGAGAAACCCTTTGACTCCCAAGGTTGGGAACTCTACCTTTTTCGTCCGCCTTGGAACGCCATTATGTAGCGCCCTCTTGGGCGGCCACACTTATCACACTCCATGGCTGACCAGCTTTCCTACGCATTTATCACTCCCGCCGCGCTCCGTAAGGGCCGCACAGGCGGTATTCTCGGCCGTTTGATCTCCCGTAGTGGACTCGAACTTCACACCGGCCGCATTTTCGCACCCTCCGCCGGGCTCCTCTCTGAACTTGCTGCAACCCTTTCCGGCCAGCCCAAGACAGCTGATTACCTGAAAGCACTCGCTGCTGGCTCCCAAAGTCTCGTTCTTGTTCTCAAGGGAGAGGATGCCGCCGCCAAGGTTGCCTCCATCGTTGGCAACGACTCCTCGATGGGTGGTCGCGGCGAGACTCTCCGCGATACGTTCGGTGATCTGGTTGAAGCGGATGGCAAGACTGTTTACTTCGAGCCTGGGGTGATTGCTCCTGCTAACGCAGCTGAGGCCGTCGCGGGACTCAAGCTCCTCGCCGAAGCTTCAGATGCCGAGGGAGGGATTCTGGATGCCGCTTCATCCTTTGCAGAGGCTACGGAGAAGACACTCGTTCTGATCAAGCCCGACAACTTTGCCTACCCCAACACCCGCCCGGGTGGGGTGATCGATCTCTTTGCCCGCACTGGCTTGGCTTTGGTCGGATTCAAGCCGTTCCACATGTCCGTTGCCCAGGGCGAGGAGTTCTATGGTCCCGTGCTCGACTTTTTGGTCGAGAAACTGCCCGATGGACGCGCTCAGTGGGAGTCGATCGTTGCCTTCATGTCGGGCAAGCGCCCCTCCGAGTGCACCTCCGAGGAGAAGTCCCTCCCTGGTAGCCAGCCCTGTGTGGCCCTCATCTATCAAGGGCCGAATGCCGTCGCGAAGATCCGCGAGGCCCTTGGTTCCACGAACCCCGCCAATGCCGCTCACGGCACGATCCGCAAGGAGTTCGGCACGACAATCATGATCAATGGGGCCCATGCCTCCGATTCCGTCGAGAATGTCGCCCGCGAGACCGGGATCATCCGCCTCGCGGAAAACGACTTCAAGGCGAAGATCGCTGCCTCTCTCTGATTTTTCGTCATAGCACACCACTAGCAAACCAACCACCCAACCCCACGCTTCCCATGGATCTCGCAACACGCGTCAGCGAACTTACCCCCTCTCTCACTCTTGCCATCGACAGCAAGGCCAAGGCCCTGCGCGCCGAGGGAGTCGATGTCTACAGCTTCGGAGCCGGCGAGCCCGACTTCGACACGCCGGAGCACATCAAAGCTGCCGCCATCGAGGCGCTCAACGCTGGATTCACGAAGTACACCCCAAGCTCCGGAATGCCCGAGCTTCGTGCCGCGATCAGTGAGAAGTTCAAGCGCGACAACGGCCTCGACTACAAGCCGAGCGAGATCATCGTCAGTAACGGTGCCAAGCAGAGCTGCTTCAACGCCATCATGGCCGTCTGCGGCGAGGGCGACGAAGTCATCATCCCTGCTCCTTATTGGCTCAGCTATCCCGACATGGTTCGTCTCGCCGGAGCCGAGCCCGTCATCGTTCAGACTACCCAGGAGAATGATTGGAAGATGACCCCTCAGCAGTTCGAGGAGGCAATGAGCCCCCGCACGAAGATGGTCATCATTAACTCCCCCGGTAATCCTACCGGCTCCGTCTACACCAAGGAAGAGCTTCGCGCCCTGGTCGAGGTCGCCGCCGACGAGGAGATCACCATCCTCTCTGATGAGATCTACGAGAGCCTTACCTATGACGGTGCAGAGCATGTCTCCGTGGCATCCCTCACCCCCGAGGCTAAGGATCTGACGATCACCATCAATGGTTTCAGCAAGGCTTACGCAATGACCGGATGGCGCCTCGGTTATCTCGGCGCTCCTGAGAAGATCGCCAAGGCGATCGACTCCATGCAGAGTCACAGCACCTCCGGCCCCTGCTCCTTCGCCCAGAAGGGTGGTCTCGCCGCCCTCACCGGCAGCCAGCAGTGCGTCGCCGACATGCGCGAGGAATTCAATATCCGCCGCGAGTACATGTTTGAGCGTCTTTCCGCGATCCACAACGTCACTGCCGTGAAGCCCAAGGGTGCCTTCTACATGCTGGCAAACGTTTCCAAGCTCGGCATGACCTCCACGAACTTCGCCGACCGCCTGCTCAGCAAGGCGAATGTCGCCGTTGTTCCTGGCATCGCCTTCGGTGATGACCGCGTGGTCCGCCTCAGCTATGCGACCGGCCTTGATGTCATCAAGCCAGGTCTCGACCGCTTCGAGGAGTTCTGCAAGACCCTCTAAAGTTCATTTATTGGTTTCACGGGGAATCCCCGACCAAACCATGACTTCCCGAAAGGCCATCCGCTCCCAAGGCGCGGATGGCCTTTCTGCTTATCTGGAGAACCAGCGCAACCTGATCGAGAGAGCGCTGGCTACGGCTGTTCCCGCTGCCTCAGTTCGCCCTGCCACGATTCACGCGGCGATGCGCTACAGCCTGCTGGCTGGGGGCAAGCGCCTGCGTCCTATCCTGACTCTGGCTGCTGCCGAGGCCTGCGGAATTAAGGATCCTGCCAAGGTGCTCCCTGCCGCCTGCGCGGTGGAGCTGATCCATACCTATTCCCTAATCCATGATGATCTTCCCTGCATGGATGATGATGACCTGCGTCGAGGACGTCCCACCTCTCATAAGGTCTATGGAGAGGGGGTCGCCGTCCTTGCTGGTGATGCGCTCTTGACTCGGGCCTTTGCCCTATTGACCGATATCTCTCCTGCCAAGCGCTACCCTCTTTCAGTCCTTCTCGAGGAGACTGCATTGGCTGCAGGGAGCCTCCAGCTCATAGCCGGTCAGGTTGCCGATATTGAGGCTGAGGGAAAAAAGCTTTCGATCAGCGATGTCCGCTTTATCCATGAGAGGAAGACTGGGGCCATGATCGTCCTCTCGCTCAGGCTTGGAGCCATGATCGCCAACGCAACGCCGGGGCAACTTAAGGCAGTCACCCAATTCGGCAAGGCGCTGGGCCTCGCCTTCCAAATCATCGACGACATCCTCGATGTCACCCAGTCCAGCGAGCAGTTAGGCAAGAGTGCCGGCAAGGATCTCAAGGCAGCCAAGGCAACCTATCCCGCCGTGATCGGGCTGGAACCCTCCCATAAGCAGGCGGATCGCCTCACCAAAAAGGCACTTGGTGCCTTGAAAGAACTCGGATTCCAATCCGTAAGGCTGCATCAAATTGCAGAACGGCTAATGATTAGGGGATCCTGATCAATGAAATACTTTTTACCGGCATTCCTCTCTCTTCTCCTTTGCTCATGTGCTTCGGTCAGCGTCTGCAAGATCAAGCCTGCAGCAAATCAACCCTTTGTGGCTCCCAAGAAGATCTATGTCCGTGAATTCACAGGCTCAGAGAGCGTTTTCCGGGTAGATCGGAAGGGGGATTCCCTGACGGAATTCAAGACTAAGACCTCAAAGCAACTCTCCGTTGATCTGGTCAAAAAGCTCAATGAGTCGGTGATCCCCGCCGAAGCGCTAGCTACAAATGGACGAGCTCCCAAAGGGGAAAATTGGCTCATCACCGGTACCTTTGATCGAGTCAATCAAGGAAGCAGGGCCCTTCGCACGCTTTTCGGCCTTGGATTCGGGGCTACAAAAATTGAAACGACTGTCCATGTGGCAAGCCTTTCCACTGGAAGGCCTGTTGAGATCCTGAGCTTTAGGACATCAGGAGGATCCAATACCGAACCCGGCCCAGGGATTCTGATGGGGCCTCCAGATCCGACAACCATCCTCCCACTGCTTTGGGGCGTTGCGATGCCCGGCCTAACCAAAGACATCACGAGAACAGCCAAGGAAATCGCAGCAGAGATTTCTGATTATCTCTCCAAGCACGGGGTGACTCCAAAAAATCCCAAGCTGAAGGTAAAGCTGATGCGAGGACCAAAGGCCTGAGTTTTAAACACTATCATGATGAAAAAACTTCTTTTGATTCCCTTGATTACTCTACTTCAGATGACCGGCGCGATGGCCCTGACTTCAGGACATTTTCCCTCAGTCTCAGGGAAGGATCTCAACGAGAAGCCTTGGGATGCTCCATCCGGTTTTCCCGGTGAGCATACGCTGGTGGTGATCGGGTTTGAGGAAGAGCAGCAGGGCGGGATTGATTCCTGGTTTAATGGCATGAACGTGCACGATCCCGCCTCAAGGATCTCCTGGATCGAGATGCCCCTGATCAACAATCCCGGACTTGTGATGCGGTGGATCATCAATACCGGCATGCGGGGCGGTATCCCCAGCAAAGAAGTCCGTGCCCATGTCTGGACAGCCTACACGAAGAAAAAAGCGTTTATGGAAGCCTGCGGCATGACATCCACTAAAGATATCTATGCCTTGGTGGTGGACCGCTCCGGAAAGATCATCGCCATGGAATCGGGGAACTACTCCAAGAAGGGTGCAGAAGTCCTTCGCAAGGCGCTTCAGGATTGATACGCGGTTACGTCGGTTAGTCAAAACTGGTGCTGGCGCAGGCCCCCGAAACCGAGGATAAAGGAGGGCTTCCGACCGAGTCTTTTAGTCCCCATGGCATTTACCGATAAATTTTTCCGCAAGTTGGTTCTCGATGCGTTTTCACGCGCACGTCGTGGAGAACTCAAGCTGACGATGCCGGGTGGATCTCGGCGTCTGTTCGGTGGTCTTGGCAAGGAACTGCAGGCGGAACTTACCGTGCTTGACGACAACTTCTACCGCCGATGTGTGCTCTTCGGCCCGATCGGATTTGCCGAGGCCTACCTCGCCGGGGAGTGGGAGACGGAGGATCTGACGCGTACGCTGGCGTGGTTTGTGCTGAACGGGGATTACTTGGCCGGGATCAAGACGCATGAATCGCGTAACGCGGGGGCCTTCGACCTGCTCGGAACAATCAATCGCATCGGGCATGCGCTCCGCCCGAACAGCAAGAGCAAGAGCCGTGACAACATCAGCGAGCACTACGATCTGGGAAACGATTTCTTCAAGCTCTGGCTCGACCCGACGATGACCTACTCGGCGGCCTACTTCGAACCGCCAAATCTCACTATGGAGGAGGCCCAACGTAAAAAATGGGACCAACTCTGCAAGAAGCTCCAACTCTCCTCCCACGATAGCGTGCTTGAGATTGGTTGCGGTTGGGGAGGCTTTGCCATCCATGCCGCCAAGAATTATGGCTGTCGCGTGACTGCCGCCACGATCAGTGAGGAACAGTTCCGTGAAGCAGCAGCTCGTGTCGAGGCGGCTGGTGTGGCTGATCTGGTGGAGGTGATCTTCTGCGACTACCGCGACTTGGCGGGCCGATTCGATAATATCGTCTCGATCGAGATGCTGGAGGCTGTGGGTGACCGGTATGCGGAGACCTTTTTTGGCAAGGTTTCCGAGTTGCTGGCTCCGAGAGGGTTGGTCGGCATCCAGACGATCCTTTGTCCCGACAATCAGTTCCCGATTCTTCGCGATGGGGTGGATTTCATCCAGAAGCATATCTTTCCCGGATCGCTGCTCCTCTCGATGCGCCGGATCACCGAGGCGCTGAATTCTACAGGCGATCTGAACCTTCTCGATTATGAGGACATGACTCCCTTCTATGCGCGGACGCTTAAGGAGTGGAGGGAGGCATTCGTGAAGGTGCTGCCCGAGGTGAAGGCTCAGGGATACGATGAGGCCTTCATCCGCAAGTGGCTCTACTATCTCTGCTACTGCGAGGCGGGATTCGGTACCCGACATATCGCGGTCGCCCAGATTATCTACACGCGGCCTGACAATCTCGATATCCATTCACACGCTTACGATCTCGGGCATCACCGGGAGAGGCCAATTCCACAGACCCATCACACCCCGACTGGTTCCTAAGTAAGATGAGTGGAGTGCAGCTTTTTTTCATGGGGCTTGGGCTTGCAAGCCTCCTCATGGTCGTGGTCTGGGTCATTGCAGTTCGTATCAGGAATGCGGGAATCGTGGATATTGCATGGGCTCTGGGGTTTGCTCCCCTCGCCCTGCTCTACCGGATCTTCGGGGATGGTGATCCGATGCGACAGAATCTGATCACCCTCATGGCGGCGCTCTGGAGTCTCCGGCTTGGCATCCATCTTTGGAAGAGGGTCATGGGGCACCATCCCGAGGAGGATGGCCGTTACCGGGAGTTGCGGCGCGCGGTTTCAGGGCATGAGAACTTTTTCTTCTTCTGGTTTTTTCAGGCACAGGCACTGCTACTGGCTCTGCTGAGCATCCCGGTGCTGCTGACGAATTTCGATACCCGTGTCCAGTTAGGGTTTAGTGATTTTCTTGGATTTTCCGTCTGGTTGATCGCCATCTTCGGGGAATCGTTGGCCGACCGACAGCTCAATGCCTTCAAGTCGGTTTCTTCGAACCGGGGTAAGGTTTGTGAGTCAGGTCTCTGGAATTATTCGCGGCATCCCAATTATTTTTTTGAGTGGCTCATCTGGGTCGCTTTTTTCCTCTTTGCTTTACCGGCTTCCTGGGGTTGGACAACGATCTTTGCTCCCGCGCTGATGCTCTTTTTTCTCCTGCGCGTCACGGGTATCCCCTACACCGAGGAGCAATCGCTTCGTTCACGCGGCGAGGCGTACCGGCAGTATCAGAAGAGCACGAGTGCTTTTGTTCCGTGGTTTAAGTCAAATAATGTGACATAATCCCCCTTTTCCGATTTTCAAATGAGCAGACTCGACTCCCTTCTTGCCCGCGGCCTTGTGCCTGATTTTCTGGTTCGTGCCGGGATCCGCAATCTTCTGGCAGCCAAGCTCAGGGAGGAGGGGCTCGGTGATGTGGAGGCGAGGGATGCACGCTTCGAGGCGTTTCGCGCAGGACTTGATGCCTCGCCGATCGCGATCAACACCTCCGATGCCAACGAACAGCATTATCAGGTGCCGACCGAGTTTTACCTCAATGTCCTAGGCCCCAGGCTGAAGTACAGCAGCGGTTACTGGGCCAGCGCCTCGACAACCTTTGCGGAGTCCGAGGAAGCGATGCTGGAACTCACATGCGCCCGTGCGGAACTCAAGGATGGGCAGAAGATTCTCGAGCTCGGATGTGGATGGGGCTCCTTGACGCTTTGGATGGCGGAGCATTATCCCAACTCCACGATTACCGCTGTTTCCAACTCCTACACGCAGCGCCTGCATATCGAGGCCGAGGCCCATCGCCGCGAACTCTACAATGTCCGGATCATCACCGCCGATATGAACACCTTTGCCCCGCCCGAGCCCGGCACCTATGACCGTGCCGTTTCGGTGGAAATGTTCGAGCACATGAAGAACTACCGCGAGTTGATGAAACGGATTGCCGGATGGCTCAAACCGGACGGGAAGCTCTTCGTTCATATCTTCACCCATCGTGAGTATGCCTATCATTTCGAGGGCAAGGATCCTTCGGACTGGATTACGCGCTACTTTTTCTCGGGCGGCACGATGCCCTCGCACGATCTGCTACTCTACTTTCAGGATGAGCTGAAGATTGAGCGCCACTGGAAGGTCAACGGCACCCACTACGCCCGTACCTCTGAGGCGTGGCTCTGCACCATGGATGAAAACAGGAAGACGATCACGCCGATCCTGGAAAAAACCTACGGACGTGCTGAGGCCGACAAATGGAGAGCTTACTGGCGCACCTTCTTCATGTCCTGCGCCGAGCTTTGGGGTTACCGGGGGGGCGAGGAGTGGATCGTCTCGCATTATCTTTTCCGTAAATGAAACGCATCCTTATCCTGACTGCCGGATTTGGCGAAGGTCACAACACGGCTTCTCACTGTCTGGCCGAGGCTCTACGTGAGCATCCCGAGGTCGAAGCCAAGGTGGTGGATGTCTACCAAGAGACCATGCCGGGAATCACCAAGGTTCTCCAGTCGGGCTATGGTCTTGCCATCAACAAGTTCCCCTTCATCTGGAGCGCCATCTTTTCGTTGCTGGAAACTCCGGGCAATCTGGAGGCGACCCTGCCGCTCGCCGGAAACCTCCGCGAGGCTCTCCGCAGGATCGTCGAGGAGTTCCAGCCGGAGGCCATAGTCTCCACCTACCCGCTGTATGCTTTCCTCCTGAGGGAACTCAGGAAGCGTGGTCACGCCCCGTCGGGGGTTCCTCTCCTGACGGTTGTCACCGACTCCATTGCCATCAACAGCTCTTGGTTCCGCGCCGGCAGTGAGGCATTCATTGTGGCCGACAAGGAGACTGCGCAAGTCCTTGAACGCGGCGGCGTCGATGCCGGGATTGTTCATGTGCTCGGATTTCCTGTGGCGCCACGTATCGCCGCCCTCCAACCGATGGAGCCAACGATCAGTGGACCAATTCAGCTTCTTTATTTTCCCTCCTCACGCGTTGCTCATACGCTCGCGGTGATTCGGGAGCTGCAGGCGCATCCTGGGATGGAATTGACCGTTGTGACGGGTCGACTGAAGGCCCTGCATGCCTCAATCGAGGCCTCCGGGCTCATCGACGGAAATAAGACCCGCCTGATCGGCTGGACCAATCAAGTGCCTGAGCTGCTTGCGGCCCATCATCTCTATATTGGCAAGGCGGGAGGAGCCATTGTCCAAGAGGCTATCGCAACCAGCTGTCCGATCGTTGTCAGCCATGTTGTTCCGGGGCAGGAAGAGGGGAACATCGAAATGATCGAACGCCATGATGTCGGCCGCTTGGCCGCCCATTATCCCGCAGCACTTGCCGCCTCCGTGGAGGAAGTCTTTGCGAATGAGGGCTCCACCTGGAAGAGGTGGAAGAAGAATATCAGAGCGATCTCAAAGCCCTCCTCGAGCCGAGATATAGCCTCATTTATCCTAAGAGACGCAGGTTCCTATAACCTTTAACCAATAACCAAGCGGCTTCCACTTCCTCCCTCTTACTGGGCGGAGGAGGGCTTGCTCAGAAGCTGCGCATAGAAGAGATCGTTGTTCCACGTCGTGACGGCGACGCCCCCCACGGGAGTCCATCCCTTGGAGAGATGCAGCTGCAGGTCGTCGTTAAATGGCTGTTTGTAGCCCGAGATCATCTTGTAACGAAGGGAGGGCGTTCCCTGTTGGGTCTGCGCGGAGCCATTATTCGGAGAAGCTTGGAGGAGGAGCGTTTGTGATGCCAGCAGGAGCAGTGTTATGAACACGGAGGTTGTGATTTTCATGTGAGGGTTGATGTCGGTGGATCAGTTACTAGTTCCTAAAATAGATCGGGATATCGCGTCCGCGCGAGTCCCGTTGTGCGTGCATAAATTTCAGCGGCCCGTTCTCCGGAAAGTGCATGCGCGACGATTTCCTGACAGGAGGGAAGATCCAGGCTTCGAATCGCCTTCTTAACACGTGGAACCAGTGCGGCGCTGGCACTGAGTTCGTCAATACCAAGTCCGAGCAGCAGAGGGGTGAATTCGATGTCACCGGCCAGCTCGCCACAAACGCCGACCCAGATTCCTGCTGCATGGGCTCCATCCACGATGGTCTTCAGGATCCTGACGACGGCAGGATTCGAGGGGTCATGGAGATGAGAAATCCTTTCATTGCCACGATCGACGGCCATCAGGTATTGGAGCAGATCATTGGTCCCGATGCTGAAGAACTTTACCTCGCGTGCAAGCACGTCGGCCATGAGAGCGGCGCTAGGGACTTCGATCATGATGCCGAGTTCCAGGTCCTTCTTGAAGGGAACGCCTCGTATGTTGAGTTCATCGGCCGCTTCGGCAAGAAGTGCCTTGGCATGATGCAACTCCTCGATACCCGAGATCATGGGAAACATCATCTTGAGGTTCCCATGGACGCCGGCGCGTAGGATCGCGCGCAGTTGGGTTTTGAAGATTTCGGGGTTGTTCAGGCAGAAGCGGATGGCGCGGCAACCCAGGAAAGGGTTTTGCTCATCGCCAAGATCCAGGCATTCAGTCGGTTTGTCTCCGCCGATATCGAGGGTCCTTATGATGACGGGTTGGGGATTGATCTTCTCAGCAACAAGGCGATAAACCGCATACTGCTCCTCCTCGTTGGGTGGGGTCGTGCGGTTGAAATAGAGGAATTCCGTACGGTAGAGGCCGATGCCGTCTGCACCACAGGCCGCCACCTCGTCGAGTTCCTCGGGAAGCTCAATGTTCGCGGCGAGCATGATGTGACGCCCATCAAGGGTGGTCGAATCAGTCTCCCTGAGAATCTCCAGTCCCTCTTCGATATCCTCCTTCGCCTCAGCAATGGCCTGATACGTCAGATGGGTGGAGGGTGACGGGTTCAGGAAGATCTTGCCGCTATAGCCGTCGATAAGAATGAGGCAGCCGTTTTCCAGTTCGGTGCAGATGCCCTCGAGTCCCACAACAGCGGGGATGCCCAGCGAACGAGCCATGATTGCCACGTGGGATGTCTTGCTCCCCTTCTCTGTGATGAAGCCCGCGACGTTTTCGCGATTCAGCGTGGCGGTATCCGAGGGAGTAAGCTCATCGGCCACGATGATGTGATTGCGATCGTGACCTCCCAGTCGTTGTCCCGACTTTCCCAAAAGATGACGAGTCACCCTGCGGGCGACATCCTCGAGATCAATCGCCCTCTCCCTAAGGTAAGGATCGTCGATGGAGGAAAGTGATTTGATGAATTTGTGGATGACTCCTTGGAAAACAAATTCGGCATTATGCCGCTCAGTCCGGATCCCATTGATCACTTCAGTGATCAGGGTGGGATCTTCCAAAACCATCAGATGGGCATCAAAGATCCCTGCATCACCTGCTCCTGCTGATTGGGCAAGGCGTTCTTGAAGCTCAAGGATCTCCTTTCTCGTTGCAATCAGAGCTCCTTCAAAACGAGCGACTTCCGCATCCAATTCCTGATCCTGAAGATCACGAAAGGGAATCGATTCCTCCTCCTGAAAATGGATCAGAACCTTTCCTTCAGCGATTCCCGGCGCGACGGCCGTACCCTGAAAGACACGCTCCTCCCCAGTGGGGGAGGCAGCCTCCGGGTGCAGTTTTTTCTTGGATGAGCGTATACCCACGGAATGTGGTTACAGAAGAGTGACCCTCGGGTCAAAGATGGAATGCACCTCTCTTACACCGACGGCCATCAAGCCTCATCCCGGGCGGGTACCTCAATCGCCTCACAAACGTCTCGCCAGCCCGGAAAATTCCATGAATTAGGGAAGTCCTTGCACTGCTGAGGCTTCACCTTCTGAATCGAGCATTCGTTCCCCTTCAAGAAAAAGCAGGCTCCATCCTCCCGATCGATCAGCGCTAGGCCACCCCTGTTCGGGCGCAGGCGCGTGTAGTGCTGGATGAAGTGACCCTCCTCCAGGCCAAGGTATGCGGCGATGGCCAAAACTTCCTCCTCAGTCACTCTGACGAATCCTGGCCATCGGCAGCAGGCAGTGCAGCGTTGGCAGAGGTAGGTGGGAGGCATGGGGAAAAGGATGAATTATGAATTATGAATTATGAAGGACTGAATCTATTATTCGCGCATGAAAGTTCTGATTCTTGGTTCCAATGGGAGGCTGGGCTCCGCTCTTGTCCGCCGTTGGAAAGCACTTCATGACATCGAAGTTGTGGCATTGACCCGAGCCGACGTCGATCTTTCCGATCCTGAAAAGGCTGAAGCAGGCCTTGCCGCCCACGAGTTTGGAGTGGGTGACGTGGTCGTGAACAGCGCAGCCGCTACGGATGTCGATGGCTGCGAGAAAGATCGAGAGGGGGCCACGAGAATCAACGCTACATCGCCCGGGCGTATTGCCCGTCTTTGCGCGGCGCGTGGCGCCCGGCTGATTCACCTCGGAACCGATTATGTTTTCGATGGTTCACTCGATCGTCCTTACAAGGAGGAGGACGAGCCGAATCCTCTCAGTCACTATGGTCTCACCAAGCTGGAGGGAGATCGTGAAGTCCTAGGCGCCTCACCAGAGCATTTTGTTGTGCGTGTTTCCTGGGTTTTCGGCCCCGACAAGCCGAGCTTCGTGGATGCCATCGTCAAGCGCGCACTCACTTCTCCGGAAGCTGCTGCCGTTCATGACAAGACTTCAGCACCGAGCTACACAGAGGATATGGCGCTTTGGCTTGCTGCGTTGCTAAATCCCAAGGTGCCAGGCGGCATCTATCATCTCTGCAATGGCGGCATCTGCTCCTGGCGCGATTATGGGGAGTATGCTCTCGAGTGTGCGAAGAAAAACGGTATCGCTGTCCTCACCACGACCGTCGCTCCACTCAAGCTCTCCGACATGAAGGCATTCATCGCCGTGCGGCCTCCCCACACGGCTCTTGATACCTCAAAATTCACACGCACTACGGGGATCACCCCGCGTCCTTGGCGTGAGGCTGTGGAGGATTACTTCAAATCCTGGAAAGCCTAATCAAAGCCATGGAAATCGGAATCGATAGCTTTGTCGCCACGACGGCCGATCCAGTGACTGGCGCCAAGGTCGACCCCGTCGTCCGTCTGCGAAATCTGCTCGAAGAAGTCGAGACGGCAGACCGCGTGGGACTTGATGTCTTTGGTATTGGGGAGCATCACCGCGAAGAGTTCCTCGACGCGGCTCCGGTTGTTTTGCTGGCAGCCGCAGCTGCACGCACCAAGCAGATCCGACTTGCAAGTGCTGTCACCGTGCTGAGTGCTGCTGATCCTGTGAGGGTCTTCCAAGAATTCGCCACGTTGGATCTGATTTCGGAAGGACGTGCGGAGATTGTTGCCGGCCGGGGCTCCTTCACAGAGGCCTATCCGCTCTTCGGGCTCGATCTTAGGGATTACGATTCCCTCTTCGACGAGAAGCTGCGTCTCCTTTTGGAGATCCGCGCAAGCGAGAGAGTCACCTGGTCGGGGAAGCATCGTCCAGCGCTTCGCGATCAGGAGATCCACCCGCGTCCCTTGCAGAATCCGCTTCCGATCTGGGTCGGTGTCGGTGGTTCCCCCGAGTCAGTCATCCGAGCCGGATCCTTCGGACTGCCTCTGATGATAGCCATTATCGGGGGCCAGCCGGACCGCTTCCGCCCACTCGTCGATCTCTATCGGGAGGCAGGTGCCATGTCAGGTCACGCGCCCGAGAAACTCAAGGTCGGCATCCATGCGCTTGGGGCCTTCGCCGCAACTACCAAGGAAGCCCGTGATGATTATTTCCCTGGCTACGAGCGGATGTTTGGCCAGATTGGAAAGGAGCTTGGTTGGCCTGCGATTCGACGCTCCCACTTCGATTCCCTCTGTGGCTCGGAAGGGGCGCTTATTATCGGGGATGCTGAAGAAGGAGCGAAAAAGATCCTCCATTACAACGAGGTGCTAGGAGGGATCGACCGGATCACAATCCAGATGAGCCCGGGCACACTCCCCCATGAGAAAGCGTTAACCGCCATTCGCATTCTAGGTGAACAAGTTGCCCCCGCTGTCAGGAGCAAGCTGGGAAGCAGGTAGGTTTTCTACTTCGCGGAATTTACCCAATCAATGAAGCCCTTCGGGCCGCCTGGAATGTAACCGCTCTGCTGCTTGATGACTTTACCAGCAGGCGAGAGAAGGACGAGGGTTGGAAATCCCTGAACCTGATACTGTTCCTGAAGGCCGTCATTCTGCATCTTCACCGCATTGGGAAGGGTTTTTCCCTGAGGGAAGTCCACCTCCACAAGCACTAGGTTTTTGTCGGCATACTCCTTGAAGGCGGGCTGATCAAAGGTCTCCTTTTTCAGGCGGATGCACCATCCGCACCAGTCGCTACCGGTAAAATCGAGCAGGACGTTTTTGTTTTCTTTGGAGGCTTTCGCAAGGGATGTCTTGTAATCATCACTCCATCCGCCGGCAAAAGCTGAGGTGGTGAGAAGGGCGGCAACGAGAGCAAGGAGGAGGGAACGGGGGGAGTTCATCACGTTTGTTTGTTCTATAAAACCCTGAAGCGCAACATCAAAATGAATTTCTCTGCCGACAATCTCAGTTGCCTACCTGCCACTGGGGTGAGATCTCCATCGCTAGAGAGCTTTGCTCCCCAGAGCGCAGATGGTGCAAGGCCGCGAAGGCGATCATGGCGGCGTTATCCGTGGCAAGCTCCTGAGCTGGGAGATGCAATTTCCACCCCTTGGAGTTGCATAAGTCCTGAAGTCCTTTTCGTAAGGCGCGGTTGGCCGCAACCCCCCCCGAGACAGCTATTTCTTGAAGGCCCGACTGATCCATTGCCCGGTCGGTTTTTTCGAGCAGGACGCCAACGATCGCTTTTCGAATGCATGCGCAGAGATCGGCCATCCCTTCTGGGGAGCTTTGAAGATTAGGGTTTTTTTCCAGAAAGTAGCGTACAGAGGTCTTCAGGCCACTGAAGCTGAAATCGAGATTACCCTTTTCCATCAACCCCTTGGGGAATTCATGACGATCGGGATTGCCGCCTTCGGCCAGGCGATCGATCTCGATGCCGCCCGGATAGGGAAGTCCAAGGAGTTTCGCCGTTTTGTCAAAGGCCTCGCCCGCAGCATCATCGAGTGTTCTGCCGAGCACGGAATAGTCGCCGGCGCCTCTGACGTGGGTCAGTTGCGTGTGGCCGCCGCTCACCAGCAGGGCGAGATGTTCCGGGATCTCCCCAATGCCAAGAAAGGGAGAGAGCAGGTGCCCCTCGAGATGATTGACTGCCAGATACGGAATCTCCAAAGCAAGCGAGATGCCCTTCGCGTAGGAGGCTCCTACAAGCAGCGCCGGAGCAAGACCGGGACCCGAGGTCGCGACCACGGCTCCCAGATCCGAAGCGGCGATTCCTGCCTCCTCCAAGGCGCGTCGAACCAACGGGTCGATGGCCATCAAATGATTGCGCGAGGCCACTTCCGGCACCACGCCGCCGAAGCGCGCATGGAGTTCCGCCTGTGAGGCAATCAGACTGGAAAGCACGATCCCGGGGGCACGTAGGATCGCCACGGCCGTTTCATCGCAGGAGGACTCGATCGCTAGGATCGGTGCTTGGTCATTGGAGGGCATCATGCTGAGTGGTCTTGGATCAGCATTTCATTCCAAGTCGATAGCAGCAACTCGGGATCGGTCATCATCACGCCCTCCCGCTTCCCCAGTTTCTCTAGTAGTGAGATTGCTACGTCAGATCGGTCGAGTCGACTTTTGCAGGCCATAGCAAGCGAGTAGGCGCGATGCCGGAGTTCCTCCGGGAAGTCCTCGCTGGAGTGATTCACATTCAGTCCGATGCCCACCACCGCGAAGGGATCTCTTCCAGTACGGGTCTCCACCAGAATACCAGCCACTTTCTTTCCCTCGATCAGGACATCGTTGGGAGATTTGATGACGCATCCGTTAACTCCGAGATCCCGAATCACCTCCACCAAGGCAACAGCCGCAAAAGCTGAGAGTGCTGGGATCGTGGCATCACTGAGCGGCAGTCGAAGCAGGAGGGAAAACCAGAGTCCAAGCCCTGGCGCCGAGGACCAGGGACGCCGGAACTGACCGCGCCCTGCTGATTGCCGTTCGGCAAAAAGAAGCGTGCCCGCCGGAGCTCCCTCCTCGCCGATTCTAAGCAGATCGTCATTGCTGGAAGTGGTTTCCTGGACCACCTGCACCGGAACTCTCCAAGGCGAGGCAGCCGTAAGAGCGGGGCCATCCAAGGGGAGGAAGGCTGAAGAATCAGACGGCATGCCCGAGTTCCATCGAGAGATCGGCATTCGGAGCCGAATGGGTCAGCGCCCCAACGGAAATACGATCCACCCCAGTATCGGCTATCTGGCGAAGGGTCTCCAGCGTGACGCCACCACTGGCCTCTAGGAGTATGGCAGGGGAGAGGGTGTTTCGGAGGGTCAGGGCTTTTCGCATCATGGTCGCATCCATGTTATCGAGCAGGATCACATCGATCCCCGTCATGGTAAGCAGACGTTCCACCTGCTTCAGGGTATCAGCCTCGACCTCGATCGGCAGGCCGGGATGTTCCGCACGAAGCTTCGAGATGACGGCAGGCAACGCATCAAGGGATCCAAGGGCGGCCAAGTGATTGTCCTTCACCAGGACGGCATCATGCAGTCCCATCCGGTGATTGGTGCAGCCGCCGGCCTTGACAGCCTGCTTCTCGAGAAGGCGCCAACCTGGCGTTGTCTTCCGGGTGTCGAGGAGCACGGCCTTCGTTCCACGTGCCTTCTCTGCGTAGCGTGCGGAGAGAGTTGCAATACCGCAGAGGCGCCCCAGAAAATTTAGGGCCGTTCGTTCGCCGGAGAGGATCGATCGGGTTGACCCCTTCAACTCGATCAGGGTTGCGCCCTGAGAAAGACGCTCTCCTTCGGAGCATCGGAGAGTGACTTCAAGTCGGGGATCGATCCGGCTGAAGACTTCTAATGCGGTCGAGAGTCCCGACACGATGCACTCCTCGCGAGCGACAATCCGGGCGAACGTGGTCGAAGCCGAGGGGATAAAAGCCTGTGAGGTCACGTCACCCTGGTCGCCAAGATCCTCTGACAGCGCAAGGCCGATGAGATCGCAACGAAGACCGGCTTCATCATGCCCGGAGTTCATTGAGTGTTGGCGTTTCTCCCAGTCTCCTAGAGGAGGTTGGGTTGGGCGGGAGCCGGCGCTTTTTCTTCAGCAGATGAAAGCTTCAGCAGGGCGCGCTGCCATGGCAGAAGAACAGATGCGGAGGGATCGGCCGCCACCGCTTCAAGCGCAGCCTTCGGGGCAATAATGGAGGGGTCGAGATCAACTTCGAGCGCCACCTTGTCTCGGAAGTCACGCAGATGATTGAACCGGTCGATCTGTTCCTTCGATGCACGGGTGCGGACGCCGCGGATCACCTGGGGCCATTCGGATTCGGGAAGCGCTAGCGCCGCCTCGAGAGTCTCTTCCATCCGGTCAGCGCGGGGCTGCGGGATGCGTGGCCGCGAGAACCGCCCGCCACGTGAAGCTTCATCGGCCAGACGAAGCAGACTGTCATTGGAGAGAACATGAAAGGCAGGGCGATCCCATTGACGTGCCTCGGAATCACGCCAGTGCCAAAGTGCCCTCAGGATAGCCCAACCCCGTTGTGAGAGCGCTGCGTAGCCGGTGATGCGCCAGAGATTCTCCTCATCGCGCTGCCGGGTTTCGCGGGTCCCCTTCACCATGCGATCCCGCGATTGCTCATACCACTCGGTGCGGTTGAGTTCTCGGAGGCGGTCGGCGAGGATGCTGGCAAGTTGCGAAAGAAAGCGGACGTCGTTCAGGGCATACTCCGCCATCTGGTCGGAGAGAGGGCGCTGGGCCCAGTTCGCTTTACGCGAGGCCTTCGAGAGGGTGATGCCAAAATACTTTTCCACGAGACCAGCGAGTCCAAGCTGGGGCTCCCCGCAGATCCTCGCGGCGATCATGGTGTCGAAGATGTTTTTATCCGGAAACTCCCCGGATCGGCGTAGCAGGCGCAGATCGTAGTCGGCATCATGGAAAATCACCGTCTTTCCTTCGAGGGCCTTGAAGAATTCCTCAAGCGGCAGACCCGCCAGAGGATCAATGAGCTTAAGATCCTGAGCCCAGCCGCTCTGGGGCTCTTGGCCCCAACCGCTCTGGATCAGGCAGAGTTTCTCAAAATAGCAGTGCAGGCTGTCCGCCTCCGTGTCGAGCGCGACCTCCTGTTGCCCGGAAAGGCCCGAGAGGTAATCCCGGAAGGCGGATTCCCCGGCGATCAAGGCTCCGCGATGAAGGTAGCCGTCGTCGGAAGTTCTCCGGCGTGGCGGGCGCGAGGTTCACGCACCTCGGTGTTGCCCTCGGTGGGAATGGTGACGAAAGGACCTCCGGCAAGCGGTGCCACCTCGGTGAAGGCGATGTCGGGAACATCGGATGGGATTCCCTCGAGAGGGAACTCCTTGCGTAGGGGGTGGTAGGGATATCCCTCCCACATCAGGATACGACGGAGATCAGGATGATTGCGAAACTTGATTCCCATCATGTCCCAGACCTCACGCTCGTGCCAGTTGGCGGTCGGCCAGACGTCGGTCACGGAGTCGATCTCAGGCTCATCTTCGGGCAAACTGCTCTTCAGACGGAGATGGATCTTCTTGGCGATGGAGTAGAGCTCATAGACGACCTCGAAGCGAGGATGACGGCCGGCATGATCGACGCTGCAGACATCCAGAAGCATATCGAACCCAAGTGTGTCCCGGCAGAAGAGGGCAACGTCATGGATCCTGGTCGCATGAACGGAAAGGGTGGTCTCGCCCCGGAATTCCTTCCGGTCAAAGACATCGGGGGAGAAGGTCTCCTCGATCTTGGTGGCTTCTGCGGCGGCGCTCATCGAATGGACTGGAGGAGGGCACGCTTCTGATCGAGAACGGAATGCTCGCTCATCAGCTTGTTCTGAAGCTTCATTAGGCCGTCCAGCAAGGCCTCGGGACGCGGAGGGCAGCCTGAGATGTAGACATCGACGGGAATAATCTGGTCGACACCTTGGAGGGTGGCGTAGCTCCGGAACATACCCCCCGAGGAGGCACAGGCTCCCATGGCGATCACCCACTTAGGCTCGGGCATTTGCTCGTAGATACGCTTTACGGAGAGAGCCATCTTATAGGTCACGGTGCCCGCAACGATCATCACATCGGACTGGCGCGGAGAGAAGCGCATGACCTCGGCGCCGAAGCGGGAGATGTCGAATCGTGAGGAAGATGCGGCCATGAGTTCGATCGCGCAGCAGGCAAGGCCCATCGGCATCGGCCAGAGTGAGTTCTTGCGCATCCAGTTGATGGCGGCATCGAGTTTGGTGATGATAATGTTCCCCTCGATCTTGGAATCGAACGCAATTGGCGTCGAAACCGGCGTTGCATGAGGATGCATGTTGGGCAGAGTTCCCGTAGACATAGATCTGAAGCCTATAACAGAGGGAGGTCAGAACAAGTGAAAAGGATCAGGTGCTCCCAGCGCTTTACGGAACCTGCTTTCCAGCAGGTGGATAGATCAGGAAACCCGCGAGAATTCCCCGTGCCTCGCAGGAGGTCACTTTCCGATACAGAAACTGCTGAAGATTTTCCCCAGAATTTCCTCTGTGCCCGCCTCACCGACCACCTCACCAACGGCCCCGAGCGAGGACCTCAGCTCGACGGCCACCAGTTCAGGAGGTTCGCCTCTTCCGAGAAGGTCCATGGCAGCACTCAAACTGGCGATAGCACGCTTGAGGCAGTCCTGATGGCGGGCATTGATGACGGCTCCGTCATGAGCGGTCTCTCCAGGCACCCCTCTCTTCTCTTGGTCATGTCCAGTGACTTTGGAGATGATCGACCGGATCAGGTCGTCGATTCCCTCGCCTGTACGGCAAGAGATGAAAAGGCCTTGGAGCAGGGCTTTGCGCTCGGGAGACGCCGCTACCAGATCCCGTTTGTTGAAAACGAGGATCTCATCATCGAAAAGTGGCGCTGGGATTGATGAGGCATCCGGGAGCACCGAGACATCGACGAGGTGAAGACGGAGATCGGCCTGCTCGGCGGCATGCCGCGCCCGGCGAACACCCTCTTGTTCCACCGGATCGGCGGTTTCCCGGAGTCCCGCTGTGTCGATTACCCGGAAGGGGTAGCCGCCAAGACTTGCCCTCTCCTCAATTGTGTCGCGTGTGGTGCCAGGAGTCTCGTTCACGATGGCCCGCTCTGCTCCCAGCAGACGGTTGAGCAGACTCGATTTGCCGGCATTTGGCGCGCCGCAGAGCGCCAGGGTGATCCCTTCACGAAGCAGTCGTCCCTCATCAGCTGTCGCAAGAAGTCGGGCAAGGCGCTTGGCTATTATCTCCATCCGGTGGCGCAATGCCTCGCCACTCTCCGGATCAATTCCCTCCTCCGGAAAGTCGATGAATGCCTCCAGATGAGCGACGCATGCCAGCAATTCCCCGCGTAGTGCATGGATCTCCTGGCCGATTCGCCCCTCCAGTTGGGCTGCCGCCGCGCGTGCTGCTCTCGGCGTTCCGGCACTGATAAGATCCATCACCGCTTCGGCTTGTGTCAGATCGAGTTTTCCGTTCAGAAAAGCCCGTTCCGTAAATTCCCCAGGTCGAGCCATGCGTGCACCTGCTTCGAGCGTGCGCGCCAAAACGCATGAGGCGACAAGTGATCCTCCGTGTCCACTGATCTCGACCAGATCTTCGCCGGTGTAGCTGCGTGGATTTCGGAATACCGTCAGCAGGACCTCATCGATGACTTCGTCCTGGCCATCGGTAATTCTGCCGAAGGCGACGGTTCGTTCGCCAAGGAGAGAGGGGGCCTTCGATCCACGGAAGATGGCATCGGCGACAGCCAGGGCGGCCGGCCCGCTGATCCGGATCACAGCTAGCGCCCCTTCGCCGGGAGGCGTTGCCAGCGCGGCGATGGTCTCTTGCACGACTATTTATTAAGCACGTGTTTTAACTCCTCAACACAGCGGCGGTTCTGCTCCATGGTCCCGACGGAAATGCGGATCCATTCCGGCATACCATAGCTTGCCATGGCACGCAGGATGATCCCCTTGCGGAGCAGGGCTTGGAAGATGGCGTTGCCGTCACCCACATTCACGAGCACAAAGTTGGCAACGCTGGGTACGTACTCCAAGCCCATGGAGACGAATTCCTTCTCCAGGTAGGCGCGGCCCTCGTGAGTCAATTCGCGCGTGTTGCGCATGTGCTCCTCGTCGAGAAGTCCGGCAAGAGCGCCGGCCTGAGCGATCCCATTGGCATTGAAAGGTTGGCGGGTTCGCTGAAGCACGGCGGCCAATTCGGGCGTGGTGATCCCGTAGCCGATACGGAGATTCGCAAGTCCCATGATCTTTGAGAAGGTCCGCATCACGACAACATTTCGACCCGCGCGGACATAGGGAAGGACATCGGGAGCCGCATCGAGGAATTCATGGTATGCCTCGTCGAAAATCACCAGCACATGATCCGGGACCTGTGCCATGAAGCGGTCGATCGCCTCCTGGCCGACCATGGTTCCGGTGGGATTGTTAGGATTGGCGATAAAGACGGCGCGCGTCTTCGCCGTGATCGCCGCAAGCATGGAGTCGAGATCGGCTGTGTAGCCGGGGTCGGGTACCTCGACAGTGTCCGCGCCGAAGAGTTGGGCCATCAGCTTGTAGACGGCAAATGAGTGACGGGCCACCACCACCTCGTCGCCGGATCGCAGGAAAGCATGGCCAATGAATTCGATGATCTCGTTCGATCCGTTGCCGAGCACGATGTTCTCGCGGGAGACGCCGAGGCGCTCTGCAATGGCGCCGCGCAGTTCGTATCCGCCTCCATCTGGATAGAAATGGGAGCGCTCGAGAGTCTGCCGCATCGCCTCCAGAGCTTTCTTGGAAGGGCCGAGAGGGTTCTCGTTGGAGGCGAGTTTAATGATCTCTTCCTCTCGGAGACCCAAGTCGCGTGCCAGTTCCTCCACGGGCTTGCCGGGTTCGTAGACGGTTAGTTTCAGGATATGCTCATGCGCGGTCTTCCACATAGTCGGGGCAGTTTAAGAGGGTTACGGGCACGAGGAAAGCGGGAAGGTGAGTTGAATAAGAATGTCCTTTGATCTGGAACTTGTCGGGAGTCAGGGCCAATCTTTTCAGCAATGAAGACCCTTCTCATCACTGGTGCCTCTACAGGATTTGGACGCGCTCTGGCCAAGAAAGCCCTCAACCGCGGCCATCAGGTGGCCCTTGCTGTTCGCAATCCTGAGAGCGTCGCCGAGTTGACGGCCCAATATCCAGGCAAGGCTGTTGCAATCCAATTCGATCTTACTAAAGCAGCCGATGCAGAGAGGGTCGTGAAGGAAACCTTGGAACAGTTTGGACAACTCGATGTCCTGATCAATAACGCAGGCTATGGTCTGCTGGCCGCTCTCGAGGAATCATCCGACGAGCTACTCGCCCGCAATCTTGAGACGAATTTCACCGGACCGTTCCGACTCATCCGTGCGGTACTTCCTGTAATGCGTGCCCAGAAACAGGGCCGTGTGATCAGCCTCTCCGCCATTGCCGCCTATGCAAATCACCCAGGCTTCGCAGTCTATGCCGGCGCCAAGGCCGCCCTCGACGCCGCTTGCGATGCCGCCGCTCAGGAAACCGCACCCTTCGGAATCAAGTTTACCCAAGTGATTCCCGGACCCTATAGGACGGACTTCATAGGCCGCTCGCTGGACCATGCGCCGCGGATTCCGGACTACGAGGCTACGGTCGGGAAATTCGGAGCGTATCTCGCCAAGGTGGAGGGAAAGCAGCCTGGTGATCCGAATGCCGCATCGAGCCTCATCCTCGACCTGCTCGACGAGGAGAAGCCCCCTTTCCGATTGGTAATTGGTCAGTATGCAACAACGACATTCGCCAAGAAACTCGCCGCGTCAGAAGCAGAACTGACCGCCTGGAAGGAGCGTGGGCTGGCGACGGATTTCCCCCCAGGAACTTGAGAAGTAAGGAGAGGTGGTGCGCGATACAGGGTTCGAATACGTAGTTTTTACAGAGAAAAAATCGCTATTTGACCCAAAGGTAACAAAAAGGTAACAATTGGGGCATGAAAAGACCCCGTGGTGCAGCGAAGGCGAAGGGACGTGGGCCGGTGGAGATCATCAAGGAAAAGACCACCAGCATCCCTATTTACGATGCCGGTGATGGGAAATACATAGCTGCCTACTATGCCGAAGGAAAGCGCAGGCTGGTCAAATACAAGTCTCTTGAGGCAGCCAAGGCGGGTGCCAAGGAGATCATTCAAACACTGACCACCGGGGTGGCCCACGTGGCAACTTTCACGCCCAAGGAAACCGCCTCCATCAATGACGCGGTGGATATCCTTGCCCCGCTGGAAATCTCGCTTACCGAGGCCGTCCGGCAATTCGCCGAAGCCCATAAGGTGCTCGGGGGTGGGTCCATTGTTTCCGCCGCCCAGTTTTACTCCAAACATTTGGAGGAAGAGAACCGCCGGGGTGCCCTCACCCCGATCACCTTCCCGGAACTCACGACCAAGTTCCTCGACTCGATCAAGGGCACCAAATCGAGCCGCTACATCTTGGACCTCACGTCGAAGCTCAAGAAGGCCTCCGGGGTCTTTAAGGGTCAGATCCGGAGCATACGGGCCGACGACATCGATCAATGGCTCTCAGGCATGAAAAACGCTTCTGGGCGCACCAAGAACAACTATCGGACGGCGCTGATCACCCTCTTTTCCTATGCGAGGGGAAAGAAGTACCTTCCCCGAGGGGAAAAGACTGAAGCCGAGTTCGCCACTCGCTTTGATGACAAAGGAGGTGACATCGGAATCTACACCCCCGAGCACTTCCGGATCCTCCTTACCAACATTGAGGAGCGCTTCGTTCCCTTCGTTGCACTGGGGGGATTTGCGGGACTCCGCACGATCGAGATCCTCCGTCTAGAATGGAAAGATATTTGGTTCGATCAGGATGTCATCGAGGTCGGCAAGGATAAGGCCAAGACAGCTACCCGCCGCCTCCCTCCCATCCTCCCCGCCCTGAAGGCCTGGCTCCAACCCCTTGCCAAAAAAACCGGTCCTGTCTTGGAAGGTATTAGGGATGACTTCCACTTCACTAGACTCTTCAAAAAGTCCACCGACAAGCTGGTCGATGCCAAGGGAGAGCCCCTGCTCAAACTTGTCCATAATGGTCTCCGTCATTCTTTCTGCTCCTACCGAATGGCTACAACCAAGTCTGCCGCTCAGGTGGCACTTGAGGCGGGCAACTCGCCCAAGATGCTCTTCGAGAACTACCGGGAGCTGGTGACCGAGAAAGCCGCGAAGGAATACTTCGGCATCCTCCCTGAGAAGAAGGGCACCAAGAGCAAAGGCTCCAAGAAGGAGGGAGGGAAGGGTGCCGGGAAGTCCGCAAAGAAGGGCCCTCGATCACCAAGGAATCTCGGTAGGAGTAGCAACCAAGGGTGATCTAGATCTCTTGAAGTATAGAGAGAAGGCCAATGGAAGTTCTGATTATGAGTAAATCACTCAAAAAATGGAAATGACCTTGCTAATATCGTTTGGTGACAAAAAGAGAACGATCCCAAAAAGTCAGAGATATTCACGCAAGAAATGTTCAAGAGATTGCTCATCGGCTAGTTCATGGCGCGATGGAAGCTCGCGATCAGGAGAAAAGCATCACTGGCGAATGGATAATTTTCGACACAGACAATGGTTCGAACAAATACTTGTGCCTAGCTCGACACAACGATCGCGATGAAGCAATATTCGCCAAGCTCAAATCACTTGTATTTACTGAGTTTCCTTATCTGAATGATAAGTATAACTAACCATCTAGTTGAGCAAACACGCTTCAAAAAAAGCCTCAAAAACTAACACTAAAAAACCAATGAATGCGATTAGTGATGCGCTGTTAAGATTTCTGAAAGACGATACCCTCAAAGTTGCTGTTATCAAAGGAGAGTGGGGTGTTGGAAAAACTTTCTTTTGGAGAAATTTCCTCAATGCGGTCAAAGAGGAGCTTAGTTTTCGAGCTTACTCCTATGTTTCTCTTTTTGGCACTCAACACATCTCTGACTTGAAGCGACAAGTATTCGCAAATTTTGAAATGCTTGATCAAAAGTCTATGTCCAAGCATCTAGAGAAGCTAAAGCCAATTTCAACTGTATTGAAATCAGTCAAGGTTCCCTATACTAACTCACTAGGAGTAGTTAATGATTTAATAGAATCCAAGATAGTCGAGAACTTCCTAGTTTGCATTGATGACATCGAAAGAAAGGAAGATTCAGTTTCTGGCTCTTCGGTTCTCGGTTTCATCTCTCAACTTAAGGAGGAAAAGTCATGCAAGATCATTATTATTTACAACGATCAACAGCTCGATGAAGAAACTAAAGATCAGATAAATGAATATAGAGAGAAAGTAGTGGATCTAGAGCTTACTTATAGACCTACAATCCAGGAGAATCTCTCGATCATTTGGCCAGATGAATGCCCGCAGTGCGTTTCCGAAACATTTCTCACTTTAAATCTAAACAATATAAGGGTGATGCAGAGAGTCAAATGGACTCTCGAATACTTTTCTGAAGAGATTGCCGCGAATTACCTTAATCTCATCGACTCCTTTAAAGCTAAATGCGTGTTGTTGACAGTTATCCACCACGCTTACAGCAGATCAGTCTCGCTGAAAGAGGTTTTATCAACGAGTTACATCTCATTATATCTTTCAAAAGATGAAAAGGATAATGAGCGGCTAGAATTTCTCAAAAAGATGCAGTTCATCCCGGAAGATCAGGACGCAGTAATTGTAGAATACCTCATTAATGGATACGTAGACTTTTCTAATTTTCATAACCTTTTAGCCTCTAAGAACGAACAATACCGATTATCGAATATTAATGAACAGTTTAGATCTATATGGAGTAAGTATCATTCAGGGTTTATAGTCCCTCAGGACGAGTTTATTGCATCGGCTATGAGCTTTCTCAAAAAGCATATCAGAGATTTGAGATTGAGTGATGTTTCATCAACAGTGACATTCATCCGGCGTTTGGATCCCAAATGTGATCTTACCTCCCTGCTAGATGAATCAATTGATCTCTTTGTATCCCAGGCCGATCGGATTGATGGTCATGATTTACAAATGCTCAACTTGGCACCTGAAGTACGGTCAGTGATCGAGAACAAGCTTGCTGCTAAGACCAGGCAGTATTCGATTAGTGAGCTTTTTGTAGCACTTGCAGGCAGTGACAGTTGGAACCCAAGGGACATCAAACACCTACTAAAATACTCGGAAGATGATTTCTATGAGTGGATTGCTACAGAGAAATCCGAAGATGTAGTAGATTTACTTAAAGAGTTCTTACAACGGTTTGGTACACAAAACGAAGATGAGAAGGCTATTGTTGCTCGAATCCAGTCGGCTTTGGATAAGATAAAAGAGCGAAGCTCGATCGACCGATATAGAGTGGAAATCCTAATTGAAAAAAAACATCCAGTGTAGGTCACCGCAGAATCTCCGCGCGGGTGGCCCTTCGACTCGCGCCAAGCGCCTCAAGAAGCTCGCTCCTGCGGAATAGCCGCTGCTTCCCTAGCTTGTAGCTGGGCAGAATCCCAGATTGAACATACCGCTGCATCGACCGCCTGGAAATTCCCAGCCATGCAGCAGCGGTATCCGTGTTGATGAATTCCGCCTTGGGATGGGTATCAGGCGGATGACCGGTCGGAGGTCTGATTTCGCTCAGAAGCCTAAGAGCCTCCCTAAAGCTGGGCGAACGGCCCCGCTCTTGGATCTCTTCGGGAGTAAGGGTGTTAAGGGACATAGGGACCTTCAAAAAGAAAGAGCCCCTGCCCGTTACCGGACAGGGGCTCCCCTTAATCAGCTGAGCTTCACTCCTGTGTTTTTGATGAAGTTCTTGGCTTGGTTGACGATGAGCTGCTCTTGTCGCTCAGGCTTCATGACCGGGCTGATCATGGTGCGGATCGCTTTGAGCACCTCTGCCTGCTCGGGCTTTTCAAGCCAGGTCTTCACCTTGGCGGTGTAGCCCTCTTTCTGTTGCTGATCCTGCATTTTGCGCAGGAGGAACTTCCTCTCCAGTTGCTCCCTCGGGATCTGCTTCACGAAGTCCACGAGTCCGGGTTCGGACCTCATGAAGGCCTCGAGCTTGGCGTTGATCTCGGGGTTGATTTTGAACTGCTGGGCGAGTTCCTCTTTTTGTTTCGGTGATGTGATAGCCATTCTTATCTAGTTTTGGCGCACGACGTTTTGGTTTCCGTAGCCGCGCAGGGTTGACGGTTTTCCTCAGGCCTTCCGCCCTGCCGTTTCCCCACTCGGGGCAACCTTGATCTGCTGGACGACTGACCTGAGAAAACGCTGCGCTATCTTCCGGGGGTTCTGCCTCCGGATTTCGTCATGCAGATGGTGCTGAACCAGATGGCCGACCGTGACCTTGGCTCCGGCACTTTCGGCCAGAGTCATGGCCTCCTTGAAAATGGCGTAGCTTTCGGGATCCAGAGTGACGGCGACAGTGGTGGGTTTGCTCATTGGTTAAGGGCGTTGAGGAAGGTGGTGTCGATAAGGACGAGACGTCGTCTTCCCTCCAGCGCTTCGAGTTCCCCATTGAGCTCGTCGTTAAGCTTCATCTCGGTGATCAAATCCCCCTGGGGATCCTGCTCTGTAAACCCAGTCGGCTTCTCATCTGCTGGCTCCTGCTTCTTCGGGGCAGGTGTCGCCAGAGGCTCTGCATCGAGCTGCTGCTTGAGTTGATCGACCTGCTGCTGCAACCCAGGCACTTTCACGGCTTCCTGCTGAAGCGACTCGATCCGCTTCTTCATGGCCGCGTTCTGTTCCTCCAAAGCTGCCGCATAGGCCTTCTGTTGGGCTTTGCGCTGATCCCCGTCCGTCTTGACGTAGTACGAGGGAGTCGGATCCGAAACCACCAGCGGATAGGCGTAAGGCCCACCTGGGCGGTAATTCCAATCAGCCGACTGTTCCTTCCGATAGAGCGTGTGGCGCTCGTGCATATCATCCGGGAAATCAGGATCGGTGTAGCGTCCCGTCGGATAGCTTTTCACCACCTCGGGGGTGCGAACACGTCCGAGGGAACTCTCTGGAACACTTCTTCCAGCAACAGCCGGATAGTTTTCCGGCTTCACGGTCTTATGGGTGGCGCATCCCGAGAGAAGGCCCAGTAGGAGAACGGGGATCAGGTATTTCATTTGGTGGATGTGTTGGAAGTGAGTCCCCGAGCCGCCTTGTTGAGGTCGACCGTCTGGGTGACGTAGAGGTAAAAGAGCGTTCCGGCGGGAACGCGGACGTAGTAGGGGTTCTTCTGCATTCCCTCTAAGAGCCTCTGGGCGTAGAGCTGCCCTCCGGCTTGGAGGCCTGCAGAGAGGGCCTGGGTCATTCCGCCTCCCTGAAGCTGGGTGGCACCGCCGGTCAGCGGGGAAATGATGTTGGTCACCCCAGGAAAAGCCCCCGCACCTGCGGAAACCATCGAGGCCAAGATCGCCTTCGCCTCGGCATACTTATCAGCCGCTATTTTGTAGCCTCTCAGACCCGCCGACCCATCGGTCTCCTTCCAGCGACCCGGCTCCTTTTCATCGGGAGCGTAATCAAGGACTGTTCCAGCTAGCGGCAGCTGCTTGCCATCTTGGAAGACGAGCATCCACTCGTGATCAGAACCCACCCGATCCCTAGCAGGGCTATTCTTGGCCGCACCATGAACCTCCGTCCCAGCGGGGATGATGAGTCGTCCATCCCTCCAGACATCCTCGGTAACGAGTCCGATGATCGGAGTCTCCAAGTTGATCGAATCCACCGTGTTCACGAGCTCGCACTTCAGCAACCGTCCGAAAGGGAGATAGTTCTCACTCAGGGAGCTTTCCTTCATGGCGAAGATCGCCTGAGGAATCGGAGGCGGAGTCTTCAGGGCCACCGGCCTTCCCTCTGACATCATGGGAAGAGGCGTGGGCGTCGGAGTCGGCCTCATCGGTTTGATGTCGGGGATCCCTTCATCAATCGTGTAGCTCTTGGCCGTGGTGGCTTGTGTAGGAACAGCCGGTGTCACCTTGGTGGTTGTTCCACCCCCTCGATGCATCAACACAAAGGCCAGAATCACCCCTCCGGCAAAGAGAAACAGGATGAGCCGCCCGGTCGGCTTGTTCAGAAGCTCCGTCTTGAAGTCGCGAAGATTCATCGCACGACGTTCTTGTTGGAGCTTCCCGACGGAACCTTGGCTGCCTGATGCGAATCAGCACGAACAACCAGAACGTTCCACTTATTGTCCGGGGCGAGGTGATTACGCCCTCCCTGCCCGTTCCCAGTAATCGCGAAGAAGGCAGGAGTCACCGACTTCGGAGGCATAACCCCGGAGGCATCAGCGAGAGACTCCGTATAGATCCGCTCGTCCAGCCGAACCGCCAGATCCTGCGGCTTGTAGTAGATCGCCTGGTCGGTCTCATTGACCAACTCCAGCCGGAAGATGAGCGTGTCCTCTTCCTCAAACCTCCAGACATCAAGGATACGAACGTTGAAGTCCTTATAGTAATTGGTGACAGCGGGAGACGATGGGCAACACCGGCCAATCCATCCCGATCTGCCTTCAGGAGCAACGGATAGGCCTTGGCCTTGTCCATAAGTGAGAGGATTCGCTCGGGCACGACATTGATCCGCCCCTCCTTACCACTTCGTTCCTCTTGGTAGAGGGTCACGTTGTAGAAGGGATGATCGGAAGCCGTTAGGTGGAACACATAGGCCTTACGGTTGAAGATCACGGTCAGGTGATCCTCCGCACCCTTCTGCAGAGCACGGATCGTGAAATAGAAGTTCCCCGGCGTGAACGAGATCAGGAATCCGGCGTTCTCCTGATCCTGAACCGCAACCGACTTGGCAAAGAGACCCGAGATCTCAGAGGGGAACATGACCGTTGTGGTCCCCGTCTTCGAAGCCACCGGGAGGTCGTAGATGATGAACTCGTCGAGTGGCTTCTGAACGATTGATCCAGCGTGTGCGAAAGAGCCCGCGAGGATGATCGAGGCAAGGATTGGGAGCTTCATGCCCCCGACCATTTCAGAAAAAAAGACCCCTGGTGCTCCCGATCGGGAGCAACTTTTGCAAATCTCTCAAACGGCTTTTTGCTTCAGGCCGTGGATCAATTACGCGTTCTTTTTCGATCCCATCGATTCGGCCAAACGGTAGCCGGTGCTCCGTCCTCCTCCGGCTTCCTTGATCAGGATGTCACGGGCCACCAGTTCGTTGATGTCGCGTAGAGCTGTGTCCGGAGAGCACTTCGCGAGCTTCGCATACTTGGAGGAAGAGAGTTTCCCTTCAAATCCATCAAGAAGTCGGTTGATCACCGCATGCTGGCGCTCATTGACCGGACCGTCCTGATTGATCCATTCCCAGATTCTCGCCTTGTGGAGGATTGCTTTGAGATTTTCCTGTGCGTTTTCCAACGCCCTGTCCAGACAGCCAAGGAACCATTCCAGCCACAGGGTGATGTCCATCCCCCCACGCTGACTGCTCTCCAAGGAATCGTAGTACTGCTTCCTCTCCCGCTCGATCTGCGAGGACATGCTGTAGAACCGCTCGGCCACGCCGTCCGCCCTTGCTAGGGCCATATCGGCAATCGCCCTTGCGATACGTCCATTGCCATCCTCAAACGGATGGATGGTCACAAACCAGAAATGAGCAACGGCTGCTTTGATGACGGGATCGACTGACCCTGTTCCCTCGAACCATTCCAGAAAGCGGCTGATCTCGGCATCCAGCAGGCTGGCCTCGGGTGCTTCAAAGTGAACTCTTTCCCGTCCCATCGGTCCGGAGACCACCTGCATGGGACCGGCCTCTCCCGTACGCCAGGCTCCCACGGTGATGCGCTGCATTCCGCTTCGACCGCTCGGAAAAAGGGCCGCATGCCATGAGCATAGTCTTTCCGCCGTGAGGGCCTCCTCATACTTCCTGGTGGCATCGATCATCATTTCCACCACTCCCTCGACATGTCGGCTCGCGGGAGTCGTTCCTGCATGAGCGATACCCAGACGTCTCGCGATCGAGGAACGCACCTCCTCTGCGTCGAGTTTTTCACCCTCGATGGCGCTGGATCCGATTACCTCCTTGGTAAGGCTCTCCAGATTGGCCTCTCCTCGAAGATGGAAACCCAAGCCCTCCATCTGCCCAAGCAGTCGCCCCTGCTGATGCCGGACCTTTGCCAAAAGTGGCAATAGCCTCGCCTCGTTCCATCGGAAACGGGGCCAGTCTTTCTGTTGATGGATATAGGCCATGAGGTATTCGCCGTATCTTTGCGGAGAATATGACCCAATAATCTCCGCAGATCAAGAATCTCCGTAGTTTTGCGGCAAATAACCCATCTATTCGCCGCAAATACTCTCTAAAGCGGGTGTTCCTCGTAATTGAAGTCCTGAACTACAAGGGGGAGACGCCCGTTACCCATAAGGTCGGGATTACGGACAAAGAAGAAGGTGATCTTGAACTTCGCCACCTCTCGGAACTCGATCTTGTTAAGCGTTCCGGTACGGACAAGGTTGCCCTCAGCCTCCACATCGACAGCCTCATAGGACACACCCGCTCCATCCTTCATCTTGCGGGTATCAAGAATATCCAGCTTCGCCACCTCCACCTTTTGGTGGATCTCCTTCTCTTTGAACTCTGGATTCTGAGTCTTGTAGAGAGCAGCCGCCTTCTTTCGGGCTGGTTCCTCCAGATACATCCGCTTCAGCAGATCAGGGAGATCCGGTCCGATCGGATTGCGCTGAAGGAGGGCCAGACAGGCAAGGCGAACATGGTAGGCTTGGAGTCCCGCCGCCTCTTCAAAGCCAAGTAGGGGCGAATAGATCAGCGTCCCTCCCTGATCGAGTATGACGACCTTCTCCTTTTGCTTCATTGCCTTAATGGTCAGGTAGGGAGATCCCACCGCCAAAGCGGCACAAATAAGTGCGATCACCATCCAGAATCTGGCGGCGACGATGTTGTTGGTTATGGCGGTGACGGCTGTGAGTTTCATGGGTTGGTGTTGTCTGGTTCGGATGAAGAGGGCTTTGCCTTTGAGGCATGGGAGTTGAATGCGGCCTGGGCCGCATGAGGGGTGGCAAGACTCCCCCGGTGACGGGACACTGTCCCCTTGGAGTGATCGGTCACGGTGAAGGATTCTGGAGAGGTCTGCTGGGCGACCATGGCGGGGTTATCGGGATTGAAGATCGAGCCCCCGCTTTCCTCCGGGGGAGGAGGAACCGATCCTCCGGAACTTGCACCGCTTCCAGCAGAACTCCCTGCCAAGTCATTGCTGATACGTGTGGAGGAACTCGCGGCACTGGCCGCTCCTGCGGCGGCCTTTCCGCCAGCGACTGCTGCTTGCGCAGCCGCTGATCCTCCGAAGGTGGCAGCAGCCCCGGCGACAGTCGCCCCCGCTCCAACAACAAAACCTACTGCCTGCAGCGTGTTGCTGATCCCGGCGCTCAGAGCCGAGGTCGTGCCACTGGCACCCTTCATGATGGCCCCGGCCACGAAGGGAACCGAGAGGTAAAAGAAAAGCGTCACGATCGACGCAAAGGCCATGATGAAGGGGAAGAGCAGCCAGTTCTGAACAACGATCGCGTTCTGGGCCACTTGGACGATCCCGCCTGCGGTGATCGGGGCGAAGAGCATGTCGCTGATCGCCACGATCACGATGTCCACCAGGCAGATCCCCAGATACCAGAGCATCACGGTGAAAGAGGTCACTGCGAATTGGATCCCGAACGACTGCGTCGGTGAGAAAAACAGGAACCCCAAGAGCAGAGGAGAGACCGAAATCAACCCGGCAATCGCGAACTGCTGAAAGAAGTTCAGGACGATCATCATGAAGCGCCCGATGCCCTGAAAGAAGTATCCCACGGCTGCCGGGACGATCTTCCCGAGATCCGTCCAGGAATCCGACGGCTGGTTCTGAATCCTAGAGGTCAGGAGCTGGATGAACTTGGCATCCTGCGCATTGGTGAACTTCTGGCGCATCTCCTGAAACGCTTCCATCCCCTTGTTCATGATCGTCGGGTAGCCCGCGATCAGGGCCACGATGATTGTCACCTTCAGGATCACCCCAAGGATCGCCTTGGCATCCGAGCCCGCCCTCCAGGCCATTTCCCCGATACCCAGAATGCAGAGCACAAAGGCAAAGGGCATCATGTAGGTGCGGATCTGCCCCGCCGAGTCGAACAGATTGGAAAGCGCCGGTATCATCGATCAGAAGCCCGGCGGCATATCACTTTGGGAACCCGACTTCGCGGCGGAGGCCTCGGCATCCGATCCCATCTTGGCGCTTTCCCGATTCCGGGCTCGGCTGATTTCCTCTGCAGCAATCGCCTCGGTAGCCGCCCGGTTCTCGTTGAGCATGTGGAGCAGCTTCACTTGGTGCTCCGCCCCATCCATGATTCCGTCGAGATCCTTAAGCGATGTCTGCGCCGTGGTGAGTGACCCATGAAGCTTCTGCACTTCGGCATCATCCTGGGCACTCTTCAGCTGGTCATTTAGTGACGCTATCTGGGTGTTGAGCTCCTTCCGTTTGCTCTGCGCCTGCTGAAGCATGTCCTGGAAGTTGGAGTAAGCGTTCTCCACAGCCCGGAACTGCTTGAGAGGATCCCCCTCATCCCTGAACGAGGCCTCTCCCTCGAACGGGGTCTCAATCCGCTTGTAGGCATTGAGATCGATCGGGCGGTACATCTGCTGGATCGCCACCGACTGCTTGGCCCCCTGCTGGGTAATATTGGAGAGATCGCTCAGCGTGTCGGTAATCCCTGAGTTCCTCAGATACGACGAGAAGAGGCCGCTCTGGATTGCACCGGAAATCGCCGCTGGGTTACCGATGGCCTGCTTCACCTGCTGGGCTACTTCCAGTTGGCTTTTCACCGTATCGAGTGTCTGGGCAAGGCTGGATAGCTGCTGAGCCCATTGAGTCTGCTCCCAGGCATACTTCAATTGGTCAAAGGCGTTCTTCGCCATGGTCGCCTGCTCCACCACGGGATCGGAGACAACCCATTGTCCTCTCGCGGGGAGAGTCACCATCACAAAGAGAAGAGGGAGATACTTCTTCATGGTCAGTTCACGATGGGAATCGCGATCTCATAGGGGACCGTCTTCACCTTGGCGTCGGGATCAGGTGGCACGGTCAGCTTGTAGACCGAGAGATGACGCTCGGGGTTCTTCCCCGGCTTCTGAAGGGATTGTTCGATCCAGTACTGGCGTTTCACCGTATCGGCGGCTCCGCGTTCATAGCCTTTTTGGAATTGGGATCTCCCGGCACAGCCGGTCGAGAGGAGGATCAAGAGGATGCAGAGGAGCAATAGGGGACGTTTCATGGGTGTTGTGTGGTTTCGCGGAGGATCCCGGCCACGATGTCTTCGTGACTCCGGAGCTTCCGGCTGCGTTCGTCGAAGTCCTGCCCCGTCGAGGAGGAGCAGAAGAGCATTTCGGGAGAAACCCGGTTATGGATCGTCCCGCACCGCGCTTGCTGGACATCCAGGTGGTAGTAAGTGAGCGCAGCGTACTTGTTGTTCTCGGGAAGATGCTCCGGCAGCGGATAGCGCGAGACCGCTTCCTTGGTCGCCTCGGAGAGATCAATGTCCCGGGCAACATCCTCGATGTCCCGCCGATCGTTCATCCGGGTGAAGAAGAACTGCTTGGCGTTGCCGAAGACGATGGGACGGATCCCCGAGTTCTGGAACCGGCTGTACTGCTGGACGATCGAGATAATCCATGTGGAGAACTTGGAGAGCTGCGCGTAAAACTCGCTCACGAGCTGCTCTCCTCCCGGCACGTCCAGGGTGCGGGCCACCTCCTCGAAGATCACCCGCTTCCTAGCCCCCCTCGGAAGAGTAATGATGTGCTGGCGTCCGTAGTTGGCGATGAGGAACCCGGCCAGTTCCTTGAGCTGCTTGTTTGACTCAGGGATGTAGGTCAGGTCGAAGTGGGCCACCCTTCCGGTCATCGATAGGGTGGAATGCCCGCAGAGGAGCCTCTGCTCATTCCACGGAGCCAGCAGGGTTGCCAGATGATTGATCTCTTCCCGGTTATGCTCCGCAAAGGGGGCCACCAGCATCATCTGCTGGAGCATGTCGTGAGTCGGGTAGTCCGTAGGCCCGAAGAAGGCGAAGGCCGTGTTGCGGACATGGCGCTCCATGTCGTGGGACTTGATGAATCGGGAGACCTCCTCACCCTTAGGAGAACTCAGCAGCTCCTGACGCTCCTCCTCGCTCGCCGTGTGCTTCAGCTCCGTCCAGGCCTCAAGGAAGGTTGCCGAGAGCGGCATGTGGCGGGATTTGTATTCTAAGACAGCCATGGCGTGTCGTGCCACCTTGTCGAGGCGGGTTCCATCCTCGGCGATCCATTCCTCGAACCTGTCGGTGTAGAGCTGCTCGATGTACTGAGTGATCTGGGCCAGTCGCAGGTTCCTTCGATCCTCATCAGCTGGATTGCCCGCCATCTTGGCCACGAGTGCCGCAGCGGTCGTGATCTGGAGGTTCGTCAGTGGGGCTCCCTGCGTATCGAGATAGTTCAGACAGAGATCCCCGTCGGGTTGGATAACGATAGGGGTACTTCCCAAACCTTGGGCCTGAGTCCAGATTCCGTAGGAGAGTCCCTCCTCCACGATAAGGGTGAAGTCGTAGTAAGGATCTGTCTGCGACAGGAGATCGCACATGAAGGCCGACTTTCCTGCCCTTGTCATCCCGAGCAGCACCGCCAGCTGCGGAGTGCCCGAGATGAAGTTCCTTACCCCAACGAGATTCCGGTTCGATCCGTCGTAGAGCGCCTCTGCTCCTTCCAGGTGCCCCGTGAAAGTCGAGGAGAAGGGAAGCATGTCAGCCAGCCATTCATCCAGTCCGCTATCGGCATGGTGGGTGTAGTTACCCCAGAGCCATCCCGGCCAGGTTTGATACCAGATATTCTTGGTTGTGGCAGCCGAGGATAGGTTACTCGTCCAGCATTGGGCATCCTCCATTTGGCCGAAGGCCGTTTCGATCTGGCGTGTCTTCGACACGAGCCCCTCCTCTGTTTCGTCCCAGACATGGACGACGTAGTCATAGAGGAAAGGAACCGTGTCTCCCTGGGCCAGATTGCGGATGCGCTCCTCCTTCACTTCCTTGGAGGTCAGCAGCGAATGCTTCCCCTCTGCCGCATAGTCACCTCGTACCCGTTCGAGGGCTTTCTCTGCCTTGTTGATCTCTTTACGGACGTTCTGGGGGTAAAGGTTAACTGTGATCGCATAGTCCAGGAAGGGAAGCGAGGTCAGCGCCCAGAAGATTCCCCGCCTCGTCCGCTGCGGACGACGCTTGAGGATCACCAAGTTGTGATAGAAGCCATCCGAGTAGAACCCGAAGTTCTTCCCCGCCTGCACCCCCTGGTGCCAGCAGTTCTGGTGGATGGTTTCTTCCTCACGGAACTGCCCGATCGGGTCATAGCCATCCCGGTGCAGATAGGAGGGATTAAAGAAAGTCGCATACTGCCGGTAGAGATCCTCAGTCCCCATAGCCGTCACCCGGCACCCATGCCCCTCGAAGAGCGAAGCGATCACCCGCCCGTGCTGGGCGAAGGCCTCGTTGTATTGGGCAAGGAGCCTCTGATAGTGCTCCTCCAGTCCTTTCCTCGAAGGGGAAGATGGTGGATCGGCATCGATCTTCTTCGAGAGGAAGAGCAGGAGTTTTTCCCGGCGGAGTCCCCCGGACTGCATCGCCTTCCAGTAGCGGTTGAACCGTTCGTTCCGGGTGATCGCTGCCCAGGAGGCCGGATCGCACCGAGAGTCCGTCACCTCCTTGTAGGCAGTCAGTTCCTCCCGGTAATCGGAATCAACCGACCAGCGGATCTGACAGCGGGTCGATTCATCCAACGAGTGGAGGAATTGCCGCACCGACTCGTAGAACTCATCGAGCGTGTGATCGCTCGCGTGCCTCAGATCCGGAGCCTCGATTACATACCCCTTGGATACCGCTCCTCTCCGATCCAGTTCATTCCAGATCAGCAGACCCTCGGAGATCCAGCCGTTAGGAGCCTGCATGGCGGAGCGGGTTGCGGGGTTGCTTGCCCGGTGCCATCCACCCGTCACCGCAGAGAAGGGTTTCAAGTAGGTCGGTATCGAACGACTTTGGTTTCCCCTGACGCAGGCCGAAGATGTAGAGCGCTGTCAGCGCGAAGGGGAGTGCCCCCATTATCACGCAGGTTGCCGGGTCATGCTTATGCGAGAGCATGAGGGCCAGTCCGAGCCCGATCATGCCGCTCGCGAGCAGGAAGAGGATGTTGATCCCCTCGATGCCCCAGATCTTCCCGTCGCTGTCATCACCCGCATGGGTGGGGATCACGTTCCGGCTCATTGCCCCACGGTGATGGTCGGCATCCCGCCCGCATTGAAAAGCGCCTGGGCGATCAAGACCGAGAGACCGAGGAGGAGCCCTCCCACGATCGACATTTTGCCCATGTCGGCGTTGCCGCTGCGGACCTGCCATCCGCCATGGGCGATGACAATGACCGCGATGATGTAGAGGAACTTCGCAATGATCCCAAGGCCTTGGGAGAGTGCGCCGTCCAGGGATGATGCTTGAGCGATGATGAGGTAGTTCATAGGGAGGGCACCCTAGACGCTCTTTCCTCGCCCGGTGCTCCCGGTTGGGAGCAACTTTTGGGTTTTTCAAGCAATCCCGTATCGGGACTCTTTCAGCTTCTGCACGGCCTCATGCAGGTTGGCCGAATCATAAAGAACCGAGGGATAGAGTTCCTCCATGGGCACCCCGAGTGCACCCGAGAGGAAGAAGAGGTCGAGGTCGGAGACCCAGACGAGGCGCGATTCGATCTTGGAGATTTTGCCACGGGTGGCATCCGCCATCCCCAGGAGCTGTAACTTGGTTGCAAGAGCGTCCTGGGACAACCCGTTCAGATAACGGAGGCGACGGATCTTGGGGCCGATGATGTTGTAGGTTTTCATGCGGCGCCATGGAACGCCACAGAACCCCCCGGCCAATGCACGATGGCTGGGCGTCTATCGGAACCGGAAACATCGACCCATGGATGCACCCGGCCACTCTTGCCTGTAAAAATCCTCCGAGTGCTCCCAACTGGGAGCAACTTTCAGAGATCTACCAATCCCATCATGCTTTACTGGGATACAACGGGACTGCCTGAAACCCAGATTTTGAAAGCCTTACCCTGCCTTCGCGCCGAAACTGATCGGCAGGTTTGATGAAAAGGTCGTCTTCAAGCCTCTCTCGCCTGATACCCAGAGGGAAATCGCCATGATCGTGATCGGTGAAGAGGTGGAGCGCTATCGGAAGATGGGGATTGATCTCTCTGTGGAGGAAGCGACCTTGGAACTGCTCATCAGGAAGGGAATCACCAAGGCTCTCGGAGCTCGCCCCATGAAGAGGACGGTTCAGAAGTTTCTGGGGGATGTTGTTAGAGAGAGGATGAAGGGGAAGACTAGAGAATTCTAAAATCAGATGTCGCTCTAAAAGATAAAAAATAATAGTTCCAGTGTTTTACTGGAAACACAATTTTAGTACATTTTAAAAATGGCAGATAATAATCTATTCCGTGATGGAGAGCACCAAAATCTCAATGCATGTGTCGGAACAAATGGTGGCCCCTATGATTTTTCAAGCTATGGGGAAGGTTTCTTTTATGCGGCATTTTACAATATTGAAGCCATCATCGATGGCAAATGGACCCTTGATATACTTGTATATCCAATATGCTTTAATTTTCGACATGGAATAGAGTTGTACATTAAGCACTTTATTGTGCTTTCTGGGCGGTTTTTTGATGAATCCGTCGCAGCTTTTAAAACCACACATCGCCTGATCGATAACTGGAATCTATTAAGTATTTTTTTAGAACGCTTCCCTTCAGGCACTATCAACAAAAAGGATTTTGAGTTTGTTGGTGATCATATTAAAAATTTTATCTCTATTGATTCATCTGGGCAGACATTTAGGTATCCAGAGGATATTAATAAGCATCTTTACCTATCTGGCATATCGGTTATTAATGTTGCCGTTCTATATGAAGAAATGAAAAAGATGTATGATATATTCGAAGCTTGGGACTGCTGTTTAAAAGAGATACTCGAATACGAAAAAAAACCTGAATTATCGGTGAATCTGCCAATGATCAGATTTGAAGGAAACCAGTTAAAATAATAAGGGCAGCCCGTTTGGACTGCCCTTTTTTGTTAAATGGCCTCTAAAGAATCTACCCCTTCAGGGAGTAGGTGGTGCTGCGCTTGTTGCCTTCGATGTGGAGGAAGCCGCTGTTGGCTTTGAGGAAGGCGGTGAAGCGGGGACGGGCGAGGCCGACTTCCTTGAAGATCACGGCGGAGGAGACTTTCTTTCCGCCGGAGAGAATCTTGGAGAGCTGCGACTGGATCTCTTCATCGGAGATCTTGGGAAGGCGGCGGCGGGTGCGCTTGGCGGTAGATGAGGCTTTTGCAGCTTTGGGAGCCTTCGGGCCTTTGGAGGAAAGACCGAAGCGGGCCAGCATGGAATCGACCTGCTTCAGCTCCTTGGCGTACTTCTTGTGAACGGCGGCGACTTCCTGAGAGATCTTCTTCTCAAGGACGGCCTTGGCTTTAAGCACCTGCTTTGAGGCTTTCTTCTCCAGGGCGGCGAATTGCTTGACGAGATCGAGGGATGTTTTGGTCTTGGTCATGATGGAGTTATGGGATTCTGAGCCCTTCGGGGCAATCATTTTTCTGTGAAGATGACCCTCTAAGCAAAACGCTTAGATTGGTGTTTTGGAGGGAAAAGAGAGAAAAGAGGGTTGACGTAGGAGCGTCATATGTATGGGATCGCGTCGTTATGGCAAGACAACGCATCCCGATGACAAAGGGCGAGGTTTTCGGTGCTGCCCTGATCGCCATGGTTGTCATGGCTGTTGGATTCCTGCCCCGAGTGATGGCCTCATCCGGATTCATGGATTTACGGGAATCGCAGAAGGCACAACAAAGTGCTTCCTGCACACCGACTCCATCGCCTTCGCCAGCGGAGTAGGAGATATGTAGCCCCAGAGTTCCTTCCTCTGATGAAATCTCAGTATTTTCAAAGAGGTAGGGGAATTGGGGTGGCTCTTGCGATTAGTGTGGCGTTAGGAGTTCGTGGGGCTCTAGCCTGTGGCGACTTTCGGATGCCGAGCAATCACTTCGAGGGAGTCAGCTCCCAGGGATATGTTTCGATCTGGAAGGAGCTTGATACCTTGGATTTAGGTGATGCGAGTCTTCCGATCCTGCTAGGTATTCAGACCTACAGGGCCATCCCTTCAGGAGAATTGGGGGCTGGATGGATCATGCCGCTCTTCGACTCCGGAATCGTCCAGAGGAACGAGAACACCTTCGACATGATCACCCCGGACGGCACCATGGACTTCTTTTACAGGGATGGAGGTGATCCCAACATCCTGCATGGATCAAGCGGATGGACAGGGGAGATCCAGGGTAATGATGTCATCGTTCACTCCAAGTGCGGCTCCGGATGGAAGATGATCTTCAGACAGGGGAAGCTCGATACTCTCAGCAAGGGGAGCCATGAACTAAAGATCCAGCGGGATCCCTTGAACAGGCCTATTGGGATTACCGAAAATGGGTCTACTCGGATGACACTAACACGCGATGAAAAAACAGGGTTTGTAAGTGCCCTGAAAATAAACAAAAAGAAGTATCTCTTTGATTATGAGGGTAAGCCCCGGGTGGAGAATGTCCTCGGACAGAATATGGTGGGTGGGATGGAACAAAGCCTCCACCAGATCACCTACCCTGAAGAGATGGGAGGGCAAAAAGAGACCTTTGACTTTGCGGTGACGGAGAAAATGCTCCCAGAGCTCAAGATTACGGATACCGAGGGTAAGGAGCGAATGATCGTCTGGGGGCTCGATGGGAAGATGCTCCAAGATGGGGAGTGGAGTTACGATATCAAGCCGGGAAGCGATCCCAAGGGGAACGCTTCAATCGGCAGGACGAATGCCCTTAAGCAGATCGAGTCTTGGTTCAAGGATGAGCTTAATGGAAAGGAGACGACTATTTCTCTCGATGGCACGAAGACGGAGAGGACTTGGTTTACGAGCGGAATGCTGGCTGGAAAAGAAAGAAGAGAAATTACAACTAAAGAAAATGTGACTATTGTAGCAAATAAATGGGAATATAATGACCGAGGGAAAATTATTCAAGCTTATCACAATAACAAATATGAACGTTACAGTAATGATGGAAAGATTCTCATACAAAGCTTAAACGGAATTTCATTATATTACACTTATGATAATGATGGATTTGTAACTATTACCAAACAGACAACTAGAAACAATTAAATATTTAATATAAATGAATATTACTTACATTGTATTTATTGGATTACTACTTTTTAAAATGGTTCCTAGTATTTATTGCCAAGAAATAAATCAAAAAATAGTGATGGGAAAAATTATTGATAGTATTTCAAACTTAAAATCGTTTCGGGCGGATGTTGAGGAAGAAGACAATAATTATTTAAATAAAAACAAATCAACAGTTATTCAAAAGGGTTATTCAGACGGAAGTATTTGTACGCGCATCAATATACTGGAGAAATTTAGTAATAATAGCCCTGCAGATAATAGTTCGAAGGCCAAAAATAACTATATAATTAAAAATAATAATGGACTCTTTGGTATAGATGACACATCAGTTGTAAATTTAAATACTGGGAATAATATAGATAATTTTAAATCTTATTTTATTTCTGACTGGAAGATGGATTCAATTATTAATAGTACTTATAATATAGAAGTTTCAAATGGGTTACTAAGAGATAAAAAATATTGGATTGTTACAAAAAAAATACCTTCAGATATTTATAATGCGCAAATTACTTCTCTTAAAAATATAAATAAAATGGATTCATCAAAAACAGATCCAACTAATATAGCGACATCCAAGATTGTATTTTATTTTGACGAAGAAACTTATATTCCAAAAAGAAAGGAGGCATATAACGATAAAGGTAATCTTTTATATGCAAAAGAAATAATAAACTTATCGAAAAACCCAGAAATAAGCGAGAGCTATTTTGAAATTCCAAAAAATCTTAAAGTCGAAGAATTAGAAGAAAATGTTAAAAAAATATCCAAGACTATAAATCAATAAATATGAAAATAACAACCATGCTTGCAGCAGTGTTATTTAATATAACACTTGCTGATATCTTTTACGCCGCTTGCCCGTGTGCCACTCTTGCTGAAAAAACAGCGGCAACTAATGCATACAACAGCGCAGCTGCGGCATATGCTGCCGACCCTACTGCTGCGAAACTAAAAGCTCAGAATGACGCAGCTAAAAATGCACAAGCTGTAAATTCTTTACCTACATGCTGATGATGGCCTTTTTCAAGAGTGTTTAATCTGAGCGCTTCATTAAATCACGATTGCAGATAATCCTCCTCGCCTTGAGGGCTCAAATCTGCCTACTCTCCAGCACATCTGGCGGCATTGATCTTTCCTCTCCCCATCCATGAGTGAATCACCCATGAAATCCCCCTTCTCAGACGCACCTACGGTGTTGCCTGCCCAGGCCAAGCGCAAAGGCAACGGCCTGCTCTGGGGACTTATCGGATCGATTGCTCTGTTGCAGTTGGCTGTCGAGGAATCCTAGCACCGCGACACTCGCCTAGGTATGTGGAGTATTCTTAGTTGATAGTGATGGTAGCTTTGCAGCTGAATTCGCGGCCTGTTTTTTCCCAGTTTTGATTGAGTTACTCAGATGTGGGAGTATGTAGTTCGTCTTGATCATCGTTTCTGCAATGTCGATTGCAGCAATGAGCTCTCGTGGATGCGCTGCTTCGATTTCGTGTGCGGCTACGTTGCCAAGGAACCTATGTGTGTGGAGCAAATCTGATTGAGCCTTGGCAAGTACACCCATCGAAGCCATCGCATTAATTTTTGCTTGGAGGTCTTTGCCTTTGGCCTTTCGGTCGGTACACATCGCCTCGATGAGAGCACGAAGGCCTATTCCGGTAAGGACAGGTAATCCATTATTGAGAGCCTGAAGAACCTCACCGTAAATACGCTTAATTTTGGGAGGAAGGAATTCGTCATGATCAGGAATTGGATCTCGGCCCGTAGTGCGGGGAGGTAGAAGTTTTTCGGTGGTTTCTGGTTTGCCGGTATATGGGTCAAAGTCGTCCTCGCACCAAGACTCAATACGAAAGGAAACAGTATCGCAGCCTACACATTGAATAGTCTCATACTGGACGCTCCAATTGTATTCATCGTCTGAGCCAGAGCCATGCTTAAATTCGGCAACGACTTTGTGGTTGGTTTCGTGTTTGCAGTGTGGACAGATAACCTTCATTGGTAAACTTCTGGTGATAGTCGAAACAGTTTTGGCTAGAATGATTTTATGCGATTCTCATCCCTTTAGACCAATGATTTTTCCCTTATACTGGTACTGCTGAATCAGTGGTCGCAGTTCCAGTATAACGCCCCCACTTCTCTACCAAGCAGCTCTCTTGGAACGATAAACCCATGGAAATTATCGTTCGCTAGGGGTTTATGATCATTGCAAGATTCTAAAGATCAGAGTCTTTCATCAAGAAAGGCACCGCATTGATCACTAACCAAATGGTCTTGGGATCAAAAAAGGGCAGGTCATGTGACCTGCCCTTTTTGTAGAGACTGGGGGAGGATAGCCTCCTGTAGGAAGTATAAGCTACCAGTTAAGAGAGCTACCTGGCCTCAGAATCCCTGACTGAAGGGATGGCTTTCGCCTGGGGGTTGATCGTGATGAGGCTGGTTGAAGGGACTCTCGGCAACAGGAGCAACTGTCTCGGGGGAGATTCCACCAAGGGAGCTGCCCTCCGCGGAATAGAGGCCTTCGCCGATCTTGCGGACTCCGGACAGCTTGCCAACGCGGACGTAGAGGGTCTGCTTGGGATTCTTGGCAGTCCACTGATAGCCGTCCTGTTCGAGGCCGATCAGGATCTCATTGACCTTCATCGGGCGATTGTAGCGCTGGAGCACCTTCACGACGGCAGGGGCAAGAGGCCCGGAGGCCGAGCGGGGGCGGGGCTTACCAGTCAAGGGAGAGGATCCATCGGTGGATTTCTTGCCAGAGCCAGGAGGACGGCCACGACGGCGGGGAACCACTGCTTCGCCGGCAGGCAGCACCACGGCTGGCTCTGGGAGCTCCAGGGTGGAGCCGATGAGTTCATCCAGCTTGATACCCAAGCGCTCGATTTTCTGGGCGATCTTATAGCTCTGCTTGAGGATTTGGCTGTTCTTGATGGTCATTGGAAATCGTTGAAGTGATGGGATTCTCCGCAGATGGCCCCTTTATTTCCAGCAGGAAAAACTGAACTCAGATCAGGCGATTACTCTGATCAAGGAGAGGGCGATAGAATTTCGAGAATTGGGGTCTACATCTAAGCGAAACGCTTAGATATGCCATAAAGGGAAGAAAAAGGGGGAAAAGGGGTTGACGCAGGTGCGTGATCTGTATGGTATCGCGGCGTTATGGCAAAGCACCCCCCTATGCTGGCACGCGAGACCGTTGTCTGCGCTCTCATCGCC